>JBASIK010000171.1:0-50999 GCA_049654745.1 Bacteroidales bacterium | reverse complement strand
ACTAAAAACTGCAGGAGCAGCCAGTAATGATGCTCCTGCAGCTGTTGCATTCATTATGAAATGTCTTCTCGACTTATTCATAATTATTCATTTTAAACTTAAGATGTAGCGCTCTGTGTCTGCTTTGCCCTGGCAGCTCTCTCTTCAGCTCTCCTCCTTTCAGCCTCAGGATCATAAGCTTCACCCGGAATTGGCACTTGCTTCGGAATATCTACCGGCCCGAATACCAGCACCTTTGGTCCGAGTTTCATATCTGAATTCATTACTTCATCCCATGTAACTTCTTTGCCGGTGTAAGCTGATATGCGTCCCATAATTGCTGTCATGGTCGAAATGGCTGTATTTTCAAGCTCATTGAAGGGCTGGTTGGTACGGATAGCTTTAATCATATCGATATGTTCCTGTACATAAGGATCTTTAAGAGCCCGTCTGTTGGGCTGTCCGTCTTCGCCAAGCGGATACTGGTATTTCCATATTTCCTTTCCCTCAAGGTCGTAAATAGTGTCAATACAGTTAGTAGAGCCTTTTGTTCCCTGGAGTCTCTCGCCAACGAGGTTCCAGCAGCCGTTTATCTGCCGGCACATGCTATGTACATGAACACCGTTTTCAAATACAAAGTCGACGCTGAAGTTATCCCACTGGTCGCCGGTGACTCTTCTGTGCCTTGCTCCCATGCCTCGGGCTGCCACCGGATGAGCACCCATGAACCAGTTCATCACATCGAGGTTGTGAACATGCTGTTCAACAATATGGTCGCCTGACAGCCAGCACCAGTTAACCCAGTCGCGGATCATCCATTCGAGCTCGGTCCAGTTGGGCTGGTTATCCCTGTGCCATAATTTACCGCCGTTCCAGTAAACATTTCCACCAACAAGCTGCCCGATTATCCCGGCCTGTACCTGCTGGTAGTTGTGGACATAGTTACGCTGGTGACGACGCTGGGTACCGGTTACTATTGTAAGTCCGAGTTCCTTTGCCTTAAGTGCAGTTGCCATTACCTGACGGGCTCCTACCGGATCGACACATACCGGCTTCTCGGCAAAAATATGCTTGCGTGCTGCTACTGCTGCTTCAAGATGTTCAGGACGGAAATAGGGCGGTGTTGCAAGAATTACAATGTCAACTCCTGAATCCAGAACTTTCTTGTAAGCATCAAAACCTACAAAACAGTTCTCTTCCGGCACTTCCTGACCTTTCTGCTTCAGTATTGCAGCTCTTGTCTCCTCAACACGATCCTTAAAGGTATCAGCAAGGGCTGTGATCTGGAGATTTGGACCGGCATTCAGAAAATTAATGGCAGCACCTCTGCCGCGACCACCACATCCTATTACACCTGCCTTGAGAACAGGCCCGTCTGGTGCCCCGTCGAGCCATGCTGTTTCTGGAACCACTTTCCATTCCTTTTCCTTACCCTTACATCCTGTAAGTATTACGGGAGCAACTACTCCTGCAGCTCCTGCTGCTGCAGCTTTACCAAGGAAATACCTCCTTGAAATACCTGATTTTTTCATGCTGGTTGGGTTTTTAAATTGGTTATTGTCCTTTGTTTAACTTATTAAATTTAAATTGAGATACAATATTCATTAACAAGTAAAAATATAAATAATCCAATAACTTCTGAATGCAGTTAATAAATTTTAACAAAATATGACATAAAACCTTTAATAAATACAAAGTATTTTAATCTCCAGCTTCCCTCTTCTAGCTTTTAAATATTAATTTTGACATTGAAATGAATCATTTTTTGCCCAATATATTACTGACTGTATTAATTGCACTGCTTCTTTACGGATGTTCAGGTAAAGAAGAAATTAAGGAATTACCGGCTGAAAATCTTCCTGAGATTGAGCCAGATTATTCCGGAATTATAATTCCCCCAAACATTGCGCCACTGAATTTTATTGTAAAAGAAGAAGGCACACATTTTTTTGTAACCTTCTCAGTTGCAGGAAAGAAGCCGATTTTGGTAAAATCCCACCGGAATGTGATAATCATTCCGCAAAAAAAATGGAGAAACCTGCTGAAAGGCGTTTCTGGTAATACTTTGAGCATAGACATTACTGTTACTGACAAACAGGGTGCCCGAAAAAAATTTGCAACCATAACCAACTTTATCGCTGTCGAGCCAATTGATCCATATATTACCTACCGAGTCATCCATCCAGGTTACGAAAGATGGAACGAGATTTCAATATGTCAGCGCGAAGTGTTGTCTTTTAAAGTAAGAACCTTGATAAACAACTATGCTGCCGAAGAAAACTGCGTTAACTGTCATTCTTTCAATAACGGAAAGAGTGATGATTTCCTCTTTCACATGAGAGGGTCTCTTGGGGGAACATTTTTCTATTCTGAAGGTAAACTCATAAAGTACAACCTTAAAACACCTGAAATGAAAAACAGTGCCGTTTACCCCCGCTGGCACCCCTCGGGAAAATATGTTGCCTTTTCTTCAAATAAAATCGTTCAGAGATTTCATGTCCTTCACAGCAAGAGAATAGAGGTAAGCGATCTCGAATCTTCGCTTGTACTTTACGACAGGGAAAAAAACGAAATAATGCCCGTTCCACTCGAAATGGATTCATTGTCAATGGACACCTACCCTGAATGGTCTCCCGACGGAAAGACTCTCTATTTCTGCCGGGCTCCCCGAATTGGAGAAATCTACGACTATCAGTCAATCAGATACGACCTCTGGAAAGTGCCATTCAATCCCGATACAAGAGAATTTGGTAAAGAAGAAATCTTTTTCAGGGCATCAGATATGGGAAAAAGCATTGCATTCCCTAGAATATCACCCGATGGAAAGTTTATTATTGTTACAATGAGCAACTACGGCTGTTTCCCTATCTGGCATCCTGAGGCAGACCTTTACTCCATTAATACAGAAACAGGGCATGCAGAACGCCTGAATCTGAATAGTAGCAATTCAACTGAAAGTTACCATTCGTGGTCATCAAACGGAAAATGGATACTTTTTGCAACCCGCCGTGATAATGGGTCGTCCACAAAACCATATATTGCATATTTCAACAACAACGGACAAACCTCTAAACCGTTTGCCCTCCCACAGAAAAATCCTTTAAGGGAACATTACAATATCAGAAGTTATAATCTGCCTGAATTTTCACAAATCAGACTGAACATGACGCCTGGTAAAATCAGAAAATACTCAAGACTTAATCCAATAGGAACAAAATGGGCGGGAAAATAAGTTCAATTACATGATTATTCTGCCATGCAAACTGTAAACAACAGAACTGAGCAATTCATTAAATATCTTGCTTACGGGATTTTTTTCATCATTATTTTTCTTTTTTTCCTATTCTATGCAAGCCATGTTTTTATATACCAGGAGAAATATTCCCTGTTTATTTTATCAGCGGACTACTTCCTGGATTTTCTAAGTCAGCCAGGTTCTTTCCTGAAATATATAGCAAGGTTTTTCTCCTCATTTTATTATTACCCTGCCGCGGGTGCGGCAATTGCTTCGATAGTTATACTTGCATCTCTCTTTTTGCTCTCAAATATTGGTAAACTGATAAAAGGCTCGGAAGTTCTAATTATCCCTTTTCTTGCGGGCATTCTTATGTTTTACCTTCAGACAAACTACCAGTACATGCTTTTCAACAATCTTGGCATATTTCTTCAACTGGCAATAGTATACATCTTCATCAAATACGGAGGAAAAGGTTACTGGCCGGTAGTGATCCTGCCCCTCTGGTATTTTGTCTCAGGTGGTTTTACATGGATGGCGTATGGCATATACGGGGCATGGTTAATAGCAACTGGCTTTAAAAAGAACCTTTTAAAAATAATTTCATTGCTCTTTCTGGCAACGACGATTGTTTTAATTACAGGAGAATTTATTTTTTACCGCCCCTGGCTGGCACTTCTGGTCTATCCCTGGAGCCCGGGCAATTCTGTGGCTGATAACATTGTTTTTACAGCTCTAGGAGCTGTTATATGTTTTATGCCTTTTGCACTGGTTGTTAAATTCCCCCGCTTTTCATTAAAATGCTTCACCAAAAAGGCTTTGAAAGTTGTAATAGTTATCTTTACCACAGCAATCCTAATTACGGTATCTTTTATGAGATACGACAGAAAGTCGGAAAATTATTTCAGGGCTGAAAAACTGTTCTATGAGGGACGATACGATGAACTGGTTAAATTTAATCTTAAATATCCGACTAGAAACATTATCACTTTGTATCTTAACAATGTTGCTCTTTGTGAAACCGGAAGGCTTAATGAGTTGCTTTTCAGTTTTCCCCAGAGCTCTGACGGGAGTACACTTTTTCAGAAATGGGAAACAGAAATTAAAGGAGAGATATTAAGGCATGGAGGAAATTTCTATTATGTAACAGGCATGATAAATGAGGCTTACCGGTGGGCATATGAGTATATGGTCTTAAGGGGGTATACCCCTGACGGACTGAAAATGATGATTAAGTGTGAACTTATTAACGGTAACTATAAGAATGCTGAAATATATATTAATAGACTGAAAAAGACGCTGTTTTACAGGAAAGAGGCTATTGAATATGAAAAAATGTTATATAATGATGAAGCTGTATCATCCCATCCTGAGCTGGGATTAAAAAGGAAAATCAGACCGGGGGTGGATTTCTTCACTATAACTGACGACCCTGTTATTAACATTGAAAGAATTGTGGCTACCGATTCGATTTATGTAAACAGGAATGCATTTGAATACAAAATGGCCTGGCATCTTTTGAACAAAGATCTGAAGGCCATAGCTCAGGAATGGAACAAACTGGGGTTGTACGGATACAAAATTGCTCCTAAGCATCTGCAGGAAGCAGCACTTGCAATGAGGTTTCTGCTTAAAATAGAATTACCTGCACAGGAAAGGCTAAAAATAACGATTGATACAGAAAGGCGTTACGCACAGTTTCTACAGACATTTCAGCTTTCGGGATATGATCTCGCAAAAGCTGAACCATTACTGAGAAAAAATTTCGGAAACACATTCTGGTATTATATGTTTTATAAATAAATACGAAAAAGGCCGGTAATTAAAGCCGGCCTTTTTCGTTTGGGCTGCGGTTTCCCGCGTTAATTCTATTGATATCCCGGGTTTTGAACAAGGCCGGGAGCTTTATTCATTTCAGTACGTGAAATCGGCAGCCAGTAGTAAGCATCCTTAGCCCATGACCTTGCATCAACAATTGTGGTTGATGACACATCGTAGAACCACTCCATATCACCGTTCACATATTCTTTAATCTTCATCGGATATACATTCTTAATCACCTGAGGAGCTGTCATCCAACGACGCATGTCGTAGTACTGGTGTCCCTCGGCGAAGAATTCAATGTATCTCTCATGCCTTACCCACTGACGTGCAAGAGCCTGGTCTGTGGTATTACGGTCGCGGTCGGGCAAGCCGGCACGGTTGCGAACCATGTTAAGTGCATCAATACCTTTAGCCATTTCAGCGCCTCCGAGTTCAATGCATGCTTCTGCATAGTTCAAAAGCACTTCAGCGTAACGGAACTCAACCCATGTATTAGTATTATTATAATATTGTCCAGCAGTAGCCGGGTCCATGAATTTCTTCAGATAGTAGCCGTTCTTTGTTCCGTTCCAGCTTTCTATAAGACCCTGGCGGGTATCAATTCCGTACGCTTTGACTGTTCCGTCGAGATTGTAGAAATGGCCTGTCTGTACCTTGTTATACGGGTCAAAACCAGTGGCGTCGGAAGGACGCCGCTGCCATGGGGCTCCATGGTAAAGAATGGTACCATAGAAGCGTGGTTCTCTCCCGTAATATGGATTCAGGTACGGATTGGCAGCCAGTTCTGCTGCAGTTGCTCTACGCAGATTATCACCCAATCCAATATCCCATACAAACGGAGTACCATCAGCCATTTCATATTCTCTCACAGCAGGCTCGGTCGGGTCGTTGTTACCCCAGTTATGATAACCGTTAGGCCCGTACCAGATGTTAGCTCTATTAACATTACCTCCAGTAAGTGGGAACTGGATACCCCAGATGGTTTCGTCGTTCCATTTGCCTTTCTGATTGAAGATATTAAAATAGTTATCGGCGTAGGCTTTGATGTCTGCCTCAGTCATTGGTGATGGCGGGTCGTCTGTTGTGCCTGCCAGCTTAAAGGTTCCATATGTTCCGTCCATAATAGCTTTTGCAGCATCTCTGGCTGCAGCCCAGCGCTGAGCCTGGGTGCCTGAGGTGAACGAAACAAGTGGGTTTGTTGGTTCATAGCCACCGTTTACAAGCGGGCTTGCGCAGAACAGCAGTACTCTTGACTTAAGGGCTGCTGCAGCTGCACGGGTTGCACGGCCCTGCTCCATCGACGCAGGCAGAAGTTCTATTGCCTTGTCACAATCAGCAAGAACCTGATCAAGAGTCTCCTGAAGTGTCGATCTCTTTATTTCAAGAAAATCCTCTCCAAGTTTAAAAGCCGTGGTTCTTATAACTACTCCACCATAATTCATCAGGAGCCTGCTGTACATGTATGCCCTGATGAAGTAAGCTTCACCCTTCAGCCTTGTCTTAAGCTGATCTTCACTTGTGGTTTTAGTCGGAACATTATCTATATTGTCCAGAATATAATTCAGATTCTGGATGTTAGCATACAGATTGTCCCAGTACATGAAACCACCATAACCTGTATTGGCAAAGAACCCTAACTGATCGGGGCTGAGGGTACCTTTTAGATGTGTGTAGTTCGAAGGACGGTGAATACATAGAGTCTGATCGGTTCCGGAAGAGAGAAGGTCTTCGCGGGCACCCAGTATACCGTTATTGGTATTACCACCCATTCTATCGTAGCATTTCCCAACATATGCCTTAACGATATTGATATCCTTAAATACTACCTGTTCGTTAAATGTGCTAACCGGATCCTGGTCAAGGACATCCTCGCAGGCAGTTGCCAGAAACATCAACAATGCTATCGGAATTATGTAATTTAATACTTTTTTCATAGCTCAATATTTAAAAGATTTCTCAATAGTTTAGAAAGTAATATTTGCACCGAAAGCAAATGTCTTCATAAGAGGATATACTCCCTGGCCGCTGACTTCGGGGTCAAATTTCCTTGTTGCAGTATAAAGCAATGCAAGATTCGTTCCCGAGAAGTACACACTGGCCCTGCTGATGCCAATCCCTTTGAATATCTGTGATGGTATGTTGTATGTAAGTACAACATTCTTAAGGCGGCAATAAGCTGTATTGTCGAGCCAGTAGGTGCTCATATTGACGGCATGTGCCCAGTAGAAGTCATTACGGTTGAATGCACGGGCAATATTGGTCTTCGTGTTTTCAGGAGTCCACCTGTTGTCGTAGGTCCACTTGAAATAGTTACCTGCTTCGCCGCGTCTTTCATCGTAATGATTGAACTTGTAGAATTTACCCTGACCCTGCACCAGTACAGTCAGTTTGAAATTCTTCCATGTAGCATCCAGATTAATTCCATAAAATGTCTCAGGCACATCAACTTCGTCAATCAGGATTCTGTCATTGCCGTCAATCTTACCGTCGCCGGATACATCTTCGAATATCACATCACCCGGTTTTGCATTTGCATAGCGCGGATAATTGGCAACACCATTTACAGTATAGGTATCATCCTCGAAAATTCCGATAGCCTTATACATCAGCCATGCGTTGTAGGGGTGCCCTGTGAGTTGCTGCCACGGAACTGCCTTTGCAGGTTCATCCATGAATACCACTTCGTTATGGTTGTAGCTGAAGTTCCCTCCGAGATCAATTCTCAGGTCGGGAGTGATGTTTTTATGAACACCTGCTTCCACTTCAAATCCCCTGTTGTCTACCCTTGCAATATTTTCCTGCGGAAGTGACAATCCAGTGAAAGCCGGTACAGAAGCATCCCTTGTTGCAAGGATATCCTTTCTTATATTATAGAAGTATTCAAAGTTCAGGTGTATCAGGTCTCTTAACCATTTTGATTCAAACCCGATATTTCTTGTCGTCTGTTTCTCCCATGTAATGTTCGGATTTGCAACTGTCGGAGGTCCTACCGCAGTTTCAATTGCAGCACTTGTACCGAATGACATTCCGGATGAAAGACCAAATGAATTCATGTACTGGAATGCACTACCTGGATCCATACCCATGCTTCCATATGAAGCTTTCAACTTGAAATAGTTGATAAATGAAATATTGTCTTTCCAGAAGCCCTCCTCAGATGCTCTCCATCCAAGCAGAAATCCCGGGAAGTAACCCCAGCGGCTCGATGGCGGATACTTAAGTGAACCATCTGCTCTGAACACAACTTCAGCAAGGTATTTGCCACGAAAATCGTAGCTAGCACGACCTATGTACGACTTACGTGCATATATCGACCTGCCACCTGTTGTATTCTTATCCTGGTCAGCACCAGCATCCATCGTCTGAATCAGATCTGAAATATAGTAAGTACGGTAACCATACAGGTTGTTGTAATCATATGTATACTGCTCAAAACCTCCATAGAGTGTTACCGAATGGTCTCCGAACTTCCGTGTGTAGTTCACGCTTAACAATATGGTGTTGGTAATTGTCCTCGAATAATCTTCGTGATTCTGCGGGTAAGAAAGACCTCTCGGAGTCGGAATAAGGTTCATGTCAGTAATAAAGCCTGTGTTCGGATCACGCTTGGCTGAAGCCCAGTCGGGATAGTAAAGTATCCACGGTTTGAAAAATCTCTTTCTGTAGAAGTTGGTAAGGTCGTAACTGTAACTACCATTGAGTGTTAAACCTTTTACGAATGGTACAGTTATTGTTCCGTTGAACGTTGTAAGCACCCTGTATGTTTTCTGGTCATCCTTGCCACCTTCGAAGGTTGAAGTAACTACAGGGTTGTCGCCATACTCGATATCAGGTCCGGGCAGTCCGTTAGGCCAGTATGCCCATGTTGTAGGAACAAGGCGTGTCGATTGTCCTACGATAGCATCGGCACTCTTATATGGATAAAGCCTGTTAATCTGGAACCCTGCAAGTTCTGTTCCAACCTTAAGCCAGTTTGTTATTGGCAGATCAAGTTTGGTGCGCACATTAAACTGTTTGTACTTGGTAGATGATGCTTTGTAAAATGCATCGTCCAGTTTATAACCTGCTGAGAAATAGTAGGTCATTCCCCTGAAACCACCGTCAATTGACAGGTTATGGCGGGTTGTTCCTGTCCAGTTCTTAATAAGTTCCTTATACCAGTTGGTATTCGGGTGCTCCCATGGATCTTCTCCTGAGCGGAAAAGTTCTATATCCCGATCGGAATAGGTTCTCGGTTTGCCTGTTGACACCTGATATTCTGAAAGCATTGTTGCATATTCAGCTGCATCGCAAACTTCCGGAATAAGTGTTGGCGTCATATACCCCTGATAGAACTGGTAGTTAAGCCTTGGAGCACCTTCACTTCCCTTCTTGGTTGTAATAAGTATAACACCGTTTGCGGCCTGAGCACCGTAAATTGCTGCAGATGCGTCTTTCAGAACAGAAAGTGTCTCAATGTCGTTGGGGTCAATCTCAGTCATTGAGCGGCCCGGTACACCATCAATAATCACAAGGGGTGCTGTAGCTGAAGTGTTTGAAGCCCTGGAGCCACCAAGTGTGCTTCGTCCGCGAATCAGAATACGCGTTGTGTTCTGTCCGGGCTCATCGTTCATCTGAATGATAATTGAACCCGGTAGACGCCCTGAGAGAGCCTGTGCAACAGTTGGTGTTGGCAGCGACTGAATCTGAGCACCAGGCAGTGACGTTACAGATCCGATAACGTTTGCCTTTTTCTGGGTAGAATACCCGACAACAACAACCTCATCAAGGTCTGTTACAGTTGGTGACATGGCTACATCAAGTACCACTTTCCCGGCAAGTGGCACTTCCTTGGTGTCGTATCCGATGAAGGAAAATACCAGAATTGCATTCCTGTCTGTTACATTTATAACATATTTTCCATCTGCATCGGTAATGGCACCAATTGTGGTCCCCTTAACCTGAATATTTACTCCAGGCATAGGGTTGCCGGTTTCAGTGTCAGTAACCGTTCCTGTTATTCTTATCTGTTGCTGGTCGTCAATTCCACCAGCCGAATAAGCCGGCTGAATTACCAGACCAACCGCCAGAAAAAGAACAACCAACTTCATAAGCCTGAAAAGCTTACGAAAGTTATTTCCTGGCCCTGAGGGCCAAAAAAAACAGATTGTTTTCTTCATAACGTTACATCGTTAATTGGTTAGGAAAATAATGAAACATTGATATTATATTTACTCATAATATCCTCAATTTATTTAAAACCTCATACCCAACTTTTAAAGCTTGTGAATACTTCCCTCCCGAATTAATATTGTAAAATTAACACTTATTAAATGCTACTTTAATAATATTAGGTTCGAATTTAGCATAGAAATATTAAAAAAACAAATATGATTTTAAATTTAACATTTCAGCCGTTAATTATTTCCGGATTCTGTATTGCCGGTTTTTTCATTGAATTCACATACAACTCTGAAACCTACATAGAAACAATCGGAATACCACCAGATGCTTTTGGGCATCTGCGGATCGGTCTTAAGCCACTCTTCTGTTCTTGTATAATCACGGGCTGCACATCTTGTTCTGCCTGCCATGTCGAGGTAAGAGCCGCCCCTAACAACATGTTCCTCACCCGATTCAGGGCCCCTGGGGTTAACAATCAAACCCTCCGGATACTGAGCAAGTATATCGGGTTGATACCAGTCGGAACAGAACTCTGCCACATTCCCTAGCATGTTCTTCAATCCAAAAGGATTCGGTTTTACCCTTTCAGGTAAATGAGTCTTTAAACCGCTGTTCTCTCTGTATATCACATATGAATTAATTACAGTAGTATCGTTTCTGGATATTTTTGCTCTAAATCCGGTTCTCTGGAATTTCTCAGGATCTCCGGGGAAGAAATATGGAGTTGATGTGCCTCCCCTGCATGCATATTCCCACTCAGCCTCAGTGGGTAAACGATATGTCTTGCCTGTCACCTTCGAAAGCCATTTGCAGTAAGTCTCGGCTGCATGATATGTCATGGAAATTGCGGGCCGCTGACCCATACCCCACCCCTGATCGGGCTGACCATACGGTGGAGTGGGACCCGTAATAGCATCTACATCCGTTGAAGCCCCTTTAGAGCGGATACCTTCTGTATCGGTACTCCTGCCCTCAGCTGCCGTCTGGGCATAAAAAGCAAGATACTCATCCCATGTAACCTCAACCTCACCCATAAAGAACGGGCTAACCTGTACTTCCCGTACCGGTCCTTCATCGCTGCGGCGGAACGGCTCATCAGGCGGACTTCCCATCAGAAACCTGCCTCCAGGTATGGCAACCATCCTGAAAGAAACCGAACTACCCGGTATCTGCTCGGTAAACGACTCAAACTTCGTAACCTTTGCAGGCTCAGTGAAAATCTCTTTCGTCGCTGAAGATACCTGACCAAAAGTTTTGTTGCTTCCGTGTGTGTAACCTTCTATATAATGACCGGCATTTAAATGACAGTTAATGCAATGAAGATCCGGAGTCTTTTTGGTTTGTTTATAATATAAATGAGCATCTGCTCCTTCCTTGCTGAGAGTAAGCGGGAAAAGATTCTCGTGGCATTTTATGCAACTGCTCTCATATGTGTACATTCTGGCATTCTCAAGACGGCGCCGCTCAACCCAGTCAAATGATGCAGAATCTTTCGTCCAATAACTCCATAAATCCCGCAACCCTGTCCTTGCCTTTTCCATAAGATACCCCTGCCCCTTCGGCGGAAGATGACACTCTACACACGCAATCCGGTATCCCGACCGGGTCTCATAATGTGTTGACCTTTTCCATGAATTATCAGCCTCGGGGTGAATATGACACGACATGCAGAAACTGTTAGTTGATGTCAAGACAAGAGTTTTTTCAAATCCCCAGTAAATCAGCAAACCGACTAAAAGCCCGGGAAAAAACCATTTCAAAAACTTTTTCATAACTCTGATTAATCTGAAAAATCAAGGGCATGAATATAAGAAAATTTTTTCTGCATCATACTATTTTCTAACTTCTGCTCAAATTCCAAAAAAAAAAAATCTTAAAAAAGTATTACTTTTGCAAAAATTCGTAATACCAGTAAAATGAAGAAATTTCTTGCGCTCTTTCTTGCAGTGATCCTTAATTTCCAGCTTCATTCACATCCATGGAAACCATCAAATTATGTTATTATTGATACCGATGCAGGTATTGACGATATAAGAGCAATATGCCTGCTGTTAGCATCTCCCGATGTGAGAGTGCTAGCAATTAGCGTTTCTTCAGGGATTCTTAGCCCGGATAATGCATACATTAAAATTAAAAGTCTGTTGAACTCATTCTACCATGAAGGAATTCCTGTAGGTATAAATCGAAATAATGCCAGTTCTGCAAAAAACCTCGCTTATGCCCTTAATTATGAATGGGGAAATGAAAAAAACATAGACCCGGGCAAAGCTCCTGATTACCTGAAGGTGATATCAGATATTCTGAAATTTGAAGAGTCAAAAATTACATTCATCTGCCTCGGGAGTCTGAATAGTGCTGACAATGCAATTAAGACAATTCCCGGGTTTCCTTCCCGGATAAAAAATATTGTCTGGAGCAGCAATGGGCTAAATGACGCAAAAGGATTTAATTATGCAATCGATAGCAAGTCGGCAATGTCGGTGTTGAAAAGTACTGTAAAAGTTATAACTGTCAAAACATCTGACAACCGTTTGTTCTACACTGATGATCTGTTGTCAGAAATTGATGGAATAAAAAATTTATATAGCGAAAAGGTTAAATTTTTTATGCAGTCATCTACAGCAAAAAACCACAGCTTTGCTTATGAGATTAATGATGAACTGATACCTGTTTATCTTCACTATCCTGATATTTTCAGAACCACTTTATCAGGCAACAACTCAGAGTGTGTTGCTGAAAACTTATCCGGTATATCAGAAGGTTATCTGAAAATTCTTAGAGGGGAAACTGTCAACCGAAATCAGGTTTTTAAGAAATTTCCTGTTGATTCATCCTTTTATTATGACGATGTAAGCTCTTATGTAAGTGAGATTATAAGCAAATATGGAATGGAAGAGTGGCAGTCGGGTGTGCTTGCCTCCGAGATGCACAGGCATCTCGGTGTATATGCAATTATAGGTGTAAAAATGGGTATCAGGGCAAGGGAATATTTCAACACCGGTGTTGATGAGTTTGAAGTTGTCTCGTGGGCAGGATCTGTCTCGCCACTGAGTTGTATGAATGACGGTATTCAGTTGAGTACAGGTGCAACTCCCGGACACGGACTCCTGACTGTAAAGAATGATTCACCTGCTCCGGTTGTTGATTTCAGTTACCTGAACAAAAAAATCCGTATCTCCCTCAACCCTGAAATTAATCAGAAAATTGCCGGTGAACTTAAAGAACTTAATTTTGTTTACGGCCTCGACAGTAATATCTACTGGGAACTTGTAAGAGAAAAAGCCATTAAGTACTGGCGCGATTTTGACCGCCATGATATATTCATTATCGAAGAGTTATAAAAATGAATCTTCGAACAATTGAGCCATTGAACAATTGAACCTTCGAACAATTGAACAATTGAACAATTGAACAATTGAACAATTGAACCATCGAACAATTGAACCTTCGAACCTTCGAACAATTGAACAATTGAACCTTCGAACAATTGAACAATTGAACCTTTGAACCATTGAACCCTTGAACCATTGAACCTTTGAACCTTTGAACCATTGAACCATCGAACCATTGAACCCTTGAACCATTGAACCATTGAACCATCGAACCATCGAACCATCGAACCATCGAACCATCGAACCTTCGAACCATCGAACCATTGAACCCTTGAACCTTCGAACAATTGAACCTTCGAACCTTCGAACAATTGAACCTTTGAACCATTGAACCCTTGAACCATCGAACCATCGAACCATTGAACCATCGAACCATTGAACCTTTACACCTTATTTATTATATTCATCAAAAAAGTCATTTCCTTTGTCATCGGTAAGGATAAAGGCCGGCATATTTTTGACCCATATTTTTCTTACCGCCTCCATTCCAAGGTCCTCAAAATCTACAAGTTCTGTCGATTTTATATTTTCTTCCGCAAGAATTGCTGCAGGGCCTCCTATTGAGCCCAGATAAAATCCACCGTATTTCCTGCAGGATTCAATTACCTTTCTACTTCGGTTTCCTTTTGCGAGCATGATCATCGAGCCTCCATGGCTCTGGAAAAGCTCCACATAGTCATCCATGCGTCCCGCAGTGGTAGGACCAAACGAGCCGGAAGGCATCCCTGCGGGTGTCTTTGCCGGTCCTGCATAATATACAGGATGATTCTTGAAGTATTCGGGCATTGGTTTGCCTTCATCAAGCATTTTCTTGATTCTCGCATGGGCAGCATCCCTTGCTACGATAAGTGTCCCGGTAAGACTTAACCTGGTCTTTACCGGATATTTTGAGAGTTCAGCAAGAATTTCCTTCATTGGGCGGTCGAGATTGATCTCAACAGGTTTATCTGTCTCCGGAACACTCTCAGGCATAAACCTTGCCGGGTCTTTTTCAAGTTTCTCAATAAAAATACCTTCGGAAGTAATCCTGGCTTTCAGATTTCTATGGGCACTGCAGCTGACTCCTATGCCTACAGGGCATGATGCGGCATGCCTCGGGAGTCTTATCACCCTGACATCATGAACAAAATACTTTCCGCCAAACTGTGCACCAACCCCGTACTCCTGGCATATCTTTTCAATTTTCTTCTCCCATTCAATATCTCTGAAAGCCCTGCCGCTTTCATTCCCCGTTGTGGGAAGGTCATCAAGGAACCCTGCTGAGGCTTCCTTCACTGTCTTCAGGGTCATCTCAGCAGATGTACCACCTATCACAACAGCAAGGTGATATGGTGGGCAAGCTGAAGTACCAAGCTCTTTAATTTTTTCCTTTATAAATTTTGTAAGTGACTCCTCATTAAGCAAAGCCTTCGACTGCTGGTAAAGAAGCGACTTGTTTGCAGAGCCTCCGCCCTTTGTGATAAATAAAAACTCATAAGTATCTCCTTCTGTCGAGTAAATATCTACCTGGGCCGGAAGGTTTGTTCCGGAATTCTTTTCATCAAACATTGAAAGCGGAATAATCTGTGAATACCTGAGATTTTTATCCCTGTAGGTTTCATAAATACCTTTTGAAAGATAATAGGCGTCGTCCACCCCGGTATACACATTTTCGCCTTTCTTCGCAATTACAATAGCAGTTCCGGTATCCTGGCACCATGGCAACACTCCTTTTGCGGAGATGACCGAATTCTTCAGCATGGTATAGGCCACAAACCTGTCATTCGACGAAGCCTCGGGATCATCTATTATCCTCCTAAGTTTCTCAAGATGTGACGAACGGAGAAAAAATGACAGGTCATTGATTGCCTCCCTCGCCAGTAAAACCAGGCCTTCAGGATCTACTTTAAGTATCTTTCGTCCATCAAATTCAATTGTACTGACGAAATCTTCCGTGAGAAGACGGTATAAAGTTTGGTCTTCTCCTGTCTGAAACAGTTTCTCGTAAATAAATCCTGCCATAAAACAATATTTTAATGTTCCCGGATAAAAGGGTTTTAATCAAATGTAGAAATAATAAAGAAGGAAAACAATGAAAAAAGACACTAATCTCTCACCAGGACAAATCACAGGAGTTCTTCAAGATGAAATTTCTCATTCATTCTTGCACCCTTTGGTGTAACTTTAAGATTACAGCATTCAACAAAAATATCATGCTGAAAAAGAAGAATATATCCATATTTAATTGCTTCCTGGCAGAGATGTTCTTTTTCAGCAATGGTTTTTAATGACTCAATATCGTAACTCATATTCCACAATAATGGTATATGGGCTGCTGTCGGAATAAGGTCACCTGTATAAACTATTGTCCTATCCTTATACTTTATAATTGGTATCATTAGTCCCGGTGTATGACCAAAACATATGATTACAGAAACGCCCGGGAAAAGCTCGCTTTCATCATCAACAAGATTCAGATGTCCGCTTTGCGCCAGTGGCAAAAAGTTTTCTTCCGGATAGGCATCTTCTTCCCTCGGGTTACCTTTTACTGCCCATTCCCACTGTGTCCTGCTGACATGATATGTTGCCTTCGGGAAGGTGAGTTCATAGCTTCCCTGCCTTGTGCCGTTTCTTACCGCTCCTCCGCAGTGATCAGCATGGAGATGCGTTAGAAACACGTCCGTAATATCTTCCGGAGAAAACCCCCTGGCAGCAAGCCCTTCGAGTAGACCCTCCCCGTCATGAATATGCAGATATCTGAAAAACCGTTCATCCTGTTTGTTGCCCCATCCGGTGTCAACAAGTATCACACGGCCGCCAGTTTCTATTACCAAAGAACGCAATGCCAGTGTTACAAGATTATTTTCATCAGCAGGATAAGCCTTCGACCATAGAGCTTTGGGAATTACTCCGAACATGGCCCCGCCATCAACTTTAAAATTTGAGATATTAAAAAGATGTAACTTCATGTGAACAATAATTTTCTTAAGTACTTTACAGCACTTTGATAATACTTATGTTATTGATCATTAAGGATTAAAAACAATGTTTATATGTAAGATCCGATTTATCCTTGTATCATATAATTTTCAGTTTCCCATTAGCCTGTTTGGTATTTCAATTTTAACCATTCAAAGTTTGCAAAAAATATAAATACCTTTGAAAAAAGATAACATTAAAATCAGGCCTATGAAAAATACTGCAATTTTGCTGGCGGTAATTTTTACCGTGCAGTGCATCAATGCCCAGACGGGCAAGGTTATGGATAACCTTGTAATGAAAAGCAAAATATTAAACATGGACAGGAAATATGCTGTTTACCTGCCTCCTGATTATGAAACATCACAAAGAAGCTATCCGGTGCTTTATCTTCTTCACGGTGCGGGTGACGACCAGACAGGTTGGGTGCAATTCGGAGAGGTTCTCCAAATTGCGGATGAAGCCATCAGGAGCGGAAAGGCAACCCCCATGGTTATTATCATGCCCGATGCAAATACCGGAAAAAGAGGTTATGTGAATGATATTAAAAATGAATGGAGATACGAAGATTTCTTCTTTGAAGAGTTCATGCCTTATGTCGAAAAAACCTACCGGATAAAAAGCGAAAAAAGGTACAGGGCAATTGCCGGATTATCAATGGGAGGCGAAGGCACTTTCATATATGCACTGCATCATCCTGAGCTATTTTCATCTGCATGCCCTCTCAGCGCTGCAACAGGTCCCCGCAATGTCGAGGAAATGCAAAACTACAGGCTCTGGGGTGTGGCTGACAATGTTACTCAGGAACAGAAAGAAGCATACTTCAAAAAATACAGCACCCTGTACCTCATCGAAAATATGCCCGACAATCAGAAACGTGCAGTCAGATGGTATATCGACTGTGGTGATGATGACTTCCTCTATGAAGGAAACTCCCTCGTGCACATAGCCATGCGCAAAAAGGAAATACCTCATGAATTCAGAATCCGCGACGGAGGACACACCTGGACATACTGGAGGAGCGCCTTGCCAACAGTACTCGAATTTATTTCAATGAGCTTTCACCAGTTCTGAACAATGAAACAGGTTCTGTCTGCACTATTTTTAATAATCGCCGTTTCCCTACATACAGAGGCACAATTTGTTACGGAGTTCATTCCTCCGGTAAGAGTGGTCAAGGTGGCAGAAGATGCATGGTTCGCTGATTTCGGAAAAGATGCTTTCGGAACACTCGTCCTGAACCTGAAAGTCAAACTGCCTGACACACTTATTGTTCGCCTTGGCGAAAAACTAACAGAACCCTGCAAAATAGACAGAAAACCCGGCGGATCAGTCAGATACGCCGAAGTTAAGCTTCCGGTTGATCCATCCCATGAAAAGTATATCATCAGATTGCCTGCAGATAAACGTAATACTTCACCTCCTGCAGTTGCCCTGCCTGATACCTTCGGTGTTATTATGCCCTTCAGGTACTGTGAAATAGAAAATTATAACGGGTTAATTACAGGAGACAATATCAGACAAAAGGCATATTTCTGGAAATTCAACCCTGAAGCCAGCGCCTTTTCATCATCCGACACAATCCTCAATAGGATATGGGATTTATGCAAATATTCAATCAAGGCTACCAGTTTTGCTGGCCTTTACATTGATGGCGACCGCGAGAGAATTCCTTATGAAGCTGATGCATACATTAACCAGTTGAGCCATTATGCAGTCGATAGCGAATATACTCTTGCCCGGAGAACAATGGAACATTTCATTAATAATCCCACCTGGCCTACTGAATGGATTTTGCACACAGTAATGATGTTCTACCAGGATTATATGTACACAGGAGACATTTCCCTCTTTTCAAAATATTATGAGCAACTTAAAGCCAAAACACTTATTGACCTTGCACGCGACGATGGGTTGATAAGTTCAAAATCGCCAAAGCTTAACGGTGAAATGATGATGAGGCTTGGCTTCAGGGATACAACTCAGCGTATTCGCGATATTGTCGACTGGCCTCCGGCACAAAAGGATACAGGTTGGAAACTTGCAACTGCTGAGGGTGAGCGCGATGGTTATGACATGAAGGATATAAATACTGTCGTAAACTGCTTCCATTATGTCAATCTTGAAATAATGTCAGAAATTGCTGGCAGGCTTGGCAAAAGGGAAGATTCTATATGGTTTGCAAACCGTGCTGCCCTTGTGAAGGCTTCCATTAACAACAAACTTTTCGACAGCAGGAGAGGTATCTATATCGACGGTGAAGGCTCTGAACACTCATCCATCCATGCAAATATGCTTCCACTTGCTGTTGGAATAGTCCCGGAAAATGCAATTAATTCAATAGTAAAGTTTATTAAGTCGAGAGGTATGGCATGCAGTGTTTACGGAGCCCAGTATCTTCTTGAAGGTCTTTACAATGCAGGTGAAGCCGATTATGCGCTAAGCCTTCTGACCTCTACAACCGACCGTAGCTGGTGGAACATGATAAGATCAGGCTCAACAATAACCATGGAAGCATGGGACATGAAATATAAGCCCAACTCCGACTGGAATCATGCATGGGGTTCCGCACCAGCAAATATCATTGTACGATATCTCTGGGGAATAAAACCCCTCGAACCTGGCTTCGCTAGGGCAGAAATAAAGCCTCAGCCCGGAAGCCTGAAGTGGTCAACAATAACCACTCCAACAATAAAAGGCCAAATAAAAGCATCATTCAGAAAGAAGAGGGGTTCCGAAAAATATTGGATTGATATTCCCGAAGGGATGAAGGCTGAACTTGTACCTCCGCCATCCCTCTACAAATGGATAGTTTTGAACGGTAAAAAATATGACGCCACAGTAAACAGAATATCACTTAAGACTGGTAAAAACATTATTATTATTCTGAAATAATAATCCCTGATGAGAATTCATTTTATCGCAATAGGCGGAGCAGTTATGCACAATCTGGCAATCGCGCTGCACAGGAATGGACATATGGTGACTGGCTCTGATGACGAGATTTACGAACCCTCCCGCTCAAATCTTGCAGCATACGGGCTTCTTCCTCCATCAGCAGGATGGTTCCCCGAAAAGATTCATTCAGGTTTGGATGCTGTAATACTCGGCATGCATGCAAGGTCTGACAATCCTGAACTGAAAAGGGCACAGGAACTCGGAATTAAAATTATGTCCTTTCCGGATTTCCTTTATGACCAGACAAGAAACAAGAAAAGAATTGTTGTTGCAGGCAGCCACGGCAAAACAACAGTCACATCGATGATAATGCACGTATTTCGCCATGCCGGAATGAAATTCAGCTATATGGCAGGTTCATCACTGAAAGGTTTCGACCTTATGGTCGGACTTTCTGACGACTCTGAAATAGCAGTTTTTGAAGGTGATGAATATCCTGCTTCAGCTCTCGACAGACGGCCTAAATTTCTACTTTATAAGCCTGATATTGCAATACTTAACGGTATTTCATGGGATCACATGAATGTTTACAAAACTGAAGAAGAATACATTCATCAGTTCAGAATTTTTGCAGAATCAGTTAGTAAAGGAGGAACACTTATTTATTTCAAGGATGACCCTCTGGTTAACCGGATAGTCTCAGAAGTGAAGGGTGATGTTAATAAAATTCCCTACAGAGTGCATGGATATTTTATAAATAAAATGGGTGTTTTCGGTGCAACACATAATCGGGTCGTTCCACTTAAATTTTTCGGTGAACACAATATGCAGAATCTTTCTGCAGCCAGAGAAGCATGTTTTCAGGCAGGAATAACCGAAGACCAGTTTTATGAAGCTATTCAGTCATTTGAAGGAGCTGCCGGAAGGCTTCAGATCCTGAAAAAATCTGACAGGGGAATTGTCTTTTACGATTTTGCACATTCTCCCTCAAAGGTAAAAGCAACCATTGAGGCAGTTGCAGAGACATTTGCGGGAAAAAGAATCGTTGCATGTCTTGAGTTGCACACGTATTCCAGCCTGAATGCTGGATTTCTGCCCCAATACAGAAACACAATGGACAGGGCATCGGTGCCTTATGTGTTTTTTAGTCCTCATGCTTTGGAACTAAAAAAGCTTCCTCCACTTAATCGGGATATAATTACAGGTGCGTTTTGCAATAATAGTTTAAGGGTTTTCAGTAATGCCGATGACCTTTTCATTGATATTCTCAGAGAAAAGCAGAATGATTCAATATATCTTTTTATGAGTTCCGGTAATTTCGAAGGCTACAACCTAAAAAAGCTGGCAGATGAACTGGTGTAATCTATAAGGTTTCAGAATGATTCTGTAAATAAAATTTGAATTACTATCTTTGCCCCGCAAAATCAAACAAGGCAGACATGAAAAAAATTTTTGTATTTGTTGTTTTTATTGCGTTAATATCTTTTTCAACATTTGCTCAGGAATACAAGACCAGTCTGGGTCTAAGAGCCGGCTGGCCTTATGGGTTGACAGTTAAGCATTTCATGAGCAGAACCAGTGCTCTTGAAGGAATACTTGCAAGCAGCTGGCACGGCTTTGTTGTTACAGGACTTTATGAAAATGAAAACTGGACAGGGAGCTATCCTGGACTTAACTGGTTCTGGGGTGTTGGGGCACATGTAGGTTTCTGGGATGACAATCCGCACGTAGATACTACAGGTTCTGTGATAGGTCTCGATGGCATTCTTGGATTAGAGTACACTTTTGACGAAATACCTCTGAACCTCTCGCTCGATATATTGCCATCATTCAACATTTTTGGTGCTACAGGATGGGGAGGAATTGGCGGCGGCCTGTCAATCAGATATGTATTTTAGCACCTTTCTATAAAGTGATGCAAGTAAAAAATTGAAATTTTTCCTGTTAAAACTTTATAAAAAATTTTGAAGATAGGAAAAAAGATATTTTCTTTGCATCCGCATTTTTGCGTTCTTTTTATGGTCCATTCGTCTAGTGGTTAGGACGTCAGGTTTTCAACCTGGTAACAGGGGTTCGATTCCCCTATGGACTACAAAAATGCAAAGTAAAAAATTTAAAACATTAACATGGCAAACCATAAGTCAGCAGAGAAAAGAGCAAGACAGTCATTAAAACGTAAACTGTCAAACAGGTACTATGTCCGTACTATGCGCACGGCACTCAAGAGGATTCGCACAACCACCAGCAAAGAAGAAGCCGTGGCAATGCTGCCAAAATTGACAAGCCTCATCGACAAGATGGCAAAGAAGAGTATTATCCACCCCAACAAGGCAGCAAACCTTAAATCTTCCATAACAAAACATGTAAATAGTCTGGTACAGTAAACATCAGGACTATTCAAAATATTAAGAAAAGCCGTCGTATGTGACGGCTTTTTTATTTTAAAATTATTATTTTTATAAGGATTAAAATTTTAAACGTCTCGCTGTATGTCATTGAAAATTACCGATTGGGCTGTTGAGGACAGACCCAGAGAAAAGCTTTACAAAAAAGGTCCCTCAGCATTAAGCGATGCTGAGTTACTTGGCATTCTGATTGGTTCCGGAACAAAGCACAGGTCGGCTGTGGATCTGGGACGTGAGTTACTTGCCATGGCAGGAAATAACCTCAACAACCTTGGCAAGCTGAGTATTCCTGACATCAGGAAAATCAGGGGCATAGGTACGGCAAGGGCTGTGGCAATAGCTGCTGCACTTGAACTTGGACGGCGGAGGAAACTTGCAGAAGTGCCATCAGGTATTCAGATAAAGTCATCAAAAGACGTATTTGATATTACTGAACCTATCCTTGCCGACCTTAAACATGAAGAGTTCTGGATACTCTTCCTCAACCGGGCGAACAGGGTAATCCATCAGATGAAACTTAGCCAGGGCGGCGTGAGCGGCACGGTTACCGATGTAAGGATAATCATGAAGAAAGCTCTCGACTTCCTTGCCTCAGGAATAATCGTCTGCCATAATCACCCCTCGGGAAACCTTACTCCAAGTGATGCTGACATAAAAATTACCAAAAAGATAAAGGAAGCAGGGGTACTGATAGACATCCAGCTGCTTGATCATCTCATTATATCCGAAAAAGATTATTATAGCTTCGCCGATAACGGATTAATATGAGTCAGGTATTTTGAGTAAAGAGCGCCACCATTCCCTCATCAGTGCATTCATCAAGGAGTGCCCTTATGGTCTTTCCTTTAACCGGATGTACCATTTCCGGAGCAATAGAACATAGTGGCACCAGAACGAATTTTCTCTTATAAAGCAATGGGTGCGGTACAGTTAGAGCATCCGTCTCAATTACTCTGTTCCCATAAAACAAAATATCAATGTCTATCACCCTGTGAGAATATCTGTTTCCAGTTCTCTTTCTTCCGAGAGCCGATTCGATACTATGTATTTTATCAAGTAATTCATCAGGTGCCAGAAAAGTTTCTGCAATCAGTACCATATTGAGAAAATTCTCCAGGCTTTCAAAACCCCATGGAGATGTCTCATAGACTTCTGAAGAGCGAATGATCTTACCAATAAGGCTTTCAATCATTTCTGTTGCCCTGCGCAGGTTACCGGGTCTGTCGCCCTGGCTGGAACCAATTCCGAGATATACGATTTCTGCCGTTTGCATGCAGTATAAAATTATTATCTTTTTGTTTTATTTGTATTTATCTTTAGATGCCTGAAATTTCAAATAAAATTTTGCAAAATGAAAAATTTCCTGATCTATACCCTCGCAACAATTACCGGAATTATTTTAAGCTCATTTATCTTCTTTCTGATATTCATTGGCAGTCTCGGTGCACTTATTGCCGCTGGTGAAAAACCTGTACAGCTAAGCGGCAAAAATATTCTTGTACTTAATGCTGGAGTGCCAATTCCCGATAGAACCAATCCCGACCCATGGGCTGGATTTGATATACTTAATATGAGTTTTTCTCCTGCACCGGGGCTTAACGATATCCTGAAAAATATTAAAAAAGCTCAGCACGATCCTGCCATTACAGGTATATTTATTGAAAACGGCTTGCTACCTTCGGGCTGGGCAACCGCCACCGAGATAAGGGATGCTCTTTTAAAATTCAGGGAATGCGGCAAGTTTGTGCTAGCCTACTCCGATTACGTTCTTACACAGGAAGGATATTACCTCTCGACATCTGCCGACAGAATTTATATTAATCCTGAATCAACAATAGAATTTAAAGGTCTCAGCGGTGAGGTTATGTTCTATAAAGATGCCCTCGAAAAACTGGGAGTGGAGGTTCAGGTTGTTCGTCACGGAAAATTCAAAGGTGCTGTCGAACCATATGTACTGAACGGCCTCAGTAAAGAAAACAGAGAGCAAATAGAAGCTTACGTGGGCTCTGTTTGGAAATATGTTCTTGAGAGTATCTCGGCTGCAAGAAATATACCGGTTGATAAACTTAACAGATTGGCTGATGAACTTGCAGCATTCAATCCGCAATCTGCTGTAGAAAACGGACTTATTGACGGCTTTCTGTACCGCGATGAACTAATTGACACAATAAAGATCTGGTCAGGGCTCAAAACTACCGACAAAATAGGCCTCGTTTCAATGATGAAATACACAAAAGTGCCTGACACTGATAAAAAATCTCTCTCAAAAAACAAGATATCAATAATTTTTGCCGAAGGAACAATAGTGACCGGGAAAGGCAACCCTACCAATATCGGTGGCAACTATTATGCCGATATAATAAGGGAACAGAGGAAAGATTCAACAGTAAAAGCTATAGTTCTCAGAGTGAATTCACCGGGGGGTAATGCAATTGCATCGGAAGTCATCTGGCGTGAAGTAGCACTGGCCGCCGCTTCAAAACCTGTAGTGGTCTCTATGGGCAACTATGCGGCATCGGGAGGATATTATATTTCAGCACCAGCTACCAGAATAGTGGCAAGCCCGGTTACAATCTCAGGTTCTATTGGTGTTTTCGGCCTTGTGCCAAACACTGAAAAACTGATGAAAAACAAACTGGGCATCAATACTGAAACGGTCAATACAAATAAATGGTCCGACTTCCCTTCGGTCTTCAGGCCTATGAGCACCTATGAAAAAGAAGTGATGCAGAAAAACATTGAAAACACATACAATGAATTTACCAGAAAGGTCTCTGAAGGACGAAAGATCGCTCTGGAACGTGTGCTTGAAATAGGAGAAGGAAGAGTGTGGGAAGGTGTAAGTGCGCTTAACCTGGGCCTCATCGATGAATTCGAAGGACTGGAAAAATCAATCAGCGTCGCTGCCTCACTTGCAAACATTAAGGAATATTCAATTAAAGAATATCCGGAGCGTGAGGACCCCTACAAAAGGCTCATTGCGCAGCTTACAGGAGATGTCAGGTTGAAAACCGCAATAAGAAAGTTTGGTGAAACAGCACGAATTCTCGAGCAACTAAACGAAATTCAGACAATGACCGGAATTCAGGCACGAATGCCTTATCTGATAGATATCCACTGACATTGGCCGTAAGAAAAAACATACTGCTCTATCCTCTTTCTGTTGCCTATGGTTTTATAACCGGGTTAAGAAATTTTTTGTATAACAGTGACATTCTCAAAGCTAAAGAATTTAATATTCCTGTTATATGCGTGGGTAATATAACTGTTGGAGGAACAGGAAAAACCCCACATTGCGAATTTCTAATCAACCTTCTTAAAAACAAATTCAGGGTTGCTTTCCTCAGCCGCGGTTACAAAAGAAAGACACGGGGATTTATCATCGCCACTCCTTCTTCAACAACTAAAGAAATAGGTGATGAGCCCATGCAGATATTTATGAAAAATCCTGATATTCTTGTTGCTGTTGACGGTAACAGAATAAGGGGAATTAAAAATATCCTGAACCAGAAACCCGATACAGAAGTTATAATTCTCGATGACGGATTTCAGCACAGGAAACTTAAACCAGGCCTTTCAATATTGCTGACAGATTACAACAGGCCAATGAATCATGATCACCTTCTGCCTTTCGGAGAACTCAGAGAAAGTATTAAAAACATATATAGAGCTGATATTATAATTGTAAGCAAGTGCCCTGACGATATAACTCCTATACAACGAAGAATAGTTCTGAGCGAGATAAAAAAAGCTCCTTATCAGAATCTGTTCTTTACTTCTATCAGTTACGACAATCCTCTTCCCGTTTTTAATTCTGATTCAGACTCATCTTTATTGTTCTCTCCGGATGAAACAAAAAAATATCTAAACGTTTTATTAGTTACAGGAATAGCCGATCCGGAACCTCTGGCAAAATATCTTAATAATAAGTCCAGGGAAGTTAAACATCTCTGCTTCCCTGATCACCACACTTATTCGAAAAAAGATATTTCCAGAATTGAAGAAGCATTCAGAAATCTCCCTCCCGGGGAAAAAATTATCCTGACAACTGAAAAGGACGCAGTTCGTCTGAAAGAAATGTTTAATATTGTTCCTGATGAACTGAGAGTATTTTTTTATTATATACCTGTTAGAATTAACTTTTTAAATAACAACGAAAAAGATTTTAATAACCTGATAATCAACTATGTTGGAAAAAATAAAAGAAACAATAGATTTTCTTAAAAGCAGAGGATTTAATTCGCCCGATGCCGGAATAATACTGGGAACCGGACTTGGTGGACTTACTGAAAAAATTACCAACAGCATAGAAATTGACTACCGCGACATTCCAAACTTTCCTGTTCCTACAGTGAAAGGACATGAAGGGAAACTCATCTACGGTGACTTCGGTAAAAAGAAAATCGTTGCCATGAAAGGCAGATTTCACTATTACGAGGGATACGGGTCAGAGCAGATTACCTTTCCGGTCAGGGTGCTCAAATACCTTGGAATAAAGTGTCTTTTTCTGAGCAATGCTGCTGGAGGGCTCAATCCCGATTTTGAAATCGGAGACATAATGATTATAACTGACCATATCAACCTGCTTCCCAATCCTCTTATCGGGCAAAATGACGACCGAATCGGCCCGCGTTTCCCGGATATGGGAGAGGCATACGACAGCTATTTGATAAACAAAGCTCTTATGATAGCCCAACATCATGGCATCAAAGTACACAAGGGTGTTTACCTTGCAACAACGGGTCCCACATTCGAAACACCTTCTGAATACAGACATTTCAGAATTATCGGAGCCGATGCTGTTGGGATGTCAACCACCCCCGAGGTTATAACCGCCAGGCATATGGGTCTCCCATGCTTTGCCGTAAGCATTATTACTGACCTCGGCGTTGAAGGTAAAATAAAATATACAACTCATGAGACTGTAATACAGGAGGCTGCAAAAACAGAAGAAAGAATGACAAGGTTAATGACAGACCTGATTGCTTCATTATAAAATTACATACCAACTTAATTAAGCATCCAGATAAAATTGTTCTGAATTTTCACCTGAGTACTGAACATACTTTTTTCCACTTTCCTGTTTTTCCCTTATCGTCGAACGACGAAATATATATGATGTAAATTCCCCTTCTCACAACTGAGCCGTCAGAGGCAGTACCATCCCAAACAAGCATTCCTTCCGAGCCTATAAAATAATTTGTTGCAAGTCTCTTTACCTCACTGCCGTTTTCATCAAAAATTATTACACTGACCACATTGCCAGTTCCTGGGAAACTGAAACTAATAACCAGTAGATCTTCTTCCCCATCGTTGTCGGGTGTTAGCCTGGAAGATGAAAGAGTAATCATCTGGTCATCTGACTGTTTTCCGGTAAAAACAGAGTTTCTGGCTCCGGGAGTCCCCCATCCGGAACTCTCTGATGCCGAATACCAGTTCGATCTGGAAGAAGATTCAGCCTGGGGCATTATTTTTTCAAGAGAAACCCCCTCAACTGAAGTTAAAAGCGCAAAATGCTGCTTTTCACTATAATAGGCCTCATCAACTACCTCCAGACTTTTATTGAAAAGAATCAAATGACCTTCATCATCAGGCATTGAAGGAAATCTGGGAACATTAAAAATATTTTTTTCATCCGATGAAAAATATCTCTCCACAACAGCCTTCCTGTCGGTGGTGATGGCATAATAGGCACCAGGTAGAAGACATCTTCCCTTCTCAGACAAAGGAGTTGATGATGAAACAGTACCGTCCTTTATATTCCCCGACGCCACTGATAATGATGAAATGTCAATTATTTTATCCGAAACATTATAAAACTCAATAAAATCGGCATCACCCGGAAGAGAATTAAAAAGAAGTTCATTGAAAACAACATCTCTTGTGGTAACAGGTTCGGGAAGTCCGAAAATAAAAGAATTTTTTGATGCTCTGTTTCCTGCGTAATCCGTAACATCATCGAGAAGAGTAAGCGTGTACTGCCTGCGCCTGACAAAAGGCTCTGACGGAATAATTATAAATTCTCTTTGTAAAGGATCCAGAGCTTGAATAGAATTTACAACTTTTCCATTAATTCTAACTGCTTCACGTAACCTTTCAAAGTTTTTTACGGGTTCTGAAAAAGAGACTTTAATCATAAAAGAATCAGCTGGAAACACATTGGTGATTCCTTCAAAATACCTGTCGGTATAATTACCTAAAACTGAATTCGGCCTACCGGGCGTACCCCCTGATGGTGAAACTGATGCTTTCCAGTTTCCTTCATAATTGAAAGGACAGCTTATGTCTATCATTTCAAGCGACCAGCCACCTTCAGCTTTCATTCTATCTCCATACCAGGAAGAATTGTATTCAATGCCGTGAATCATAACTCCGGAACTGTCGGCTATCCATAAGCATTTACCTGAATCAGTCAGTGCAGGAAAAGATTTAAGACCCACCACTGCCCCATATTGTTTGAATAAACCTGTATCGGCAACAGAACATAAAATAATATAATCTCCATTATTTATTGTAACATCAGGGAAATAAGATTTCTGCCCTTCAACGCAAAGTGCCCAGCCTTTAAGTGAAATTGGCTTTTCTGACCGCGATGTGATTTCCAGATATTCTTTAACCGGCAGTGACACAGCCGGTGTGGGATCAGCCATTATTTCAGATATTATTACATCGCCGGGCTCTGCCCATAATGGGATAAAACTGATTGCAAGGTCAGAGATGCAGTTTGAATCTCTGTCACACACGCTTTTTATCAATAGCTCTGCTGGTTGCCGGTTGATAAAGTCAGAATCAAAATTTAAAATATACGATAAAGTGCCTGTGCTTTGTGCATCATCTACAGGGTAAAAGGTACTATTCAGGAGAAAATTTGACCTGTTTAAAAACCCAGGCAATATTTTTTCGTTAAAAATCAGTTCAATAGTTCTTCTGCTTTTTATAGTGCAGCTTACAGGTTGTGGTGGTTCTGTATCCTGAAAGAAAGGACCATCTATTATAAGATTATCAAACCATAAAAGTCTGTCGCGGGTTGATGTGTATCGGTAAAATATTCCGAACCATTCCACTTCAAATATCTCATTATCAATGCCCTGATATACACCTTTCTCTTCCCCTCCAGGCAATTTGATTTTAATACTCCATATTCCTTCAGGGGTGCGCTCAATAAAAATTGTTGCAGGTTGTGTGGTTCCAATGATTGCCTGCCAGTTAATATCTGTTTTCACCACTGTAACTGCCGAACCATTTTTTATTTTCCACACCCTCAGAGTATCATCATAACCTGTAAAATTAACTCCTGTGGCGTATCCGTTGACTTTTCCGCCCGGCTTCATTTCGCTGGCAGGGGCATCCGACATAAGAAATACGGACCAGTTATTAGAAGATGATGGGTCGCAGCCATGACGTACCTGAAAAGACCATTTAATAGTTCCACGATCTGGTTTCAGATTCATAAGTCTGACAGCAGCCTGTGCTGATCCTGCTTCAGAGTTATCGAAACAATGCCATAATGAGAATCTGCCCGATAAGGGAGAAACCGAATCAACCCCCCATTGACCGGCCGGACTCTGGATCCAGCCTTGCAAACCTGATATTTCAAAATCATTGTAAACCTGACCAAATGCAGCCAGTGGTAGCATAACCAGAAAAGAAACAAGAATTTTCATGCAGCGCGACAGAATGAAAAAAAAACTATTTTTGACCTTTTATTTCTGAAATAAATATAGCATAATTTATTTGAAAATTTAAAATTATCATGGTAAAAACTGCAGTTATAGGTGCAACCGGTATGGTTGGTCGAGTAATGGTAAAATTGCTTGAAGAGAGAAATTTTCCGGTTTCGGAACTAATCCTTGCAGCCTCGGATAAATCAGTTGGTAAAGAGATAATTTTCAAAGGAAAGCCTGTAAAAGTTGTGAGCGTGAAGCAGGCAGTTGAGACAAGACCGGTTTTTGCCATTTTTTCAGCCGGAGCAGATGTATCGAAAGAGTGGGCACCAGTTTTTGCAAATAACGGAACTGTTGTGGTCGACAACTCATCTGCCTGGAGGATGGATGACAATATTCCTCTTGTTGTACCCGAAATAAACAGTCATGTTATAAAAAAAGGTGACAGGATAATTGCTAATCCCAACTGTTCGACCATTCAGATGGTAATGGCACTCGCACCACTTCATAAAGAATACAAAATCAAAAGAATAGTTGTTGCAACATATCAGTCGGTTACCGGAACAGGCGTCAGGGCCGTCACCCAGCTTGAAAACGAACGAAAAGGTATCAAGGGCGAAATGGCTTACCCGCATCCAATTGACCTTAACTGCTTCCCATTCGGTGGCAAATTCCTACCATCAGGCTATACAACTGAAGAGCAGAAACTGGTTGATGAAACACGTAAAATTCTGGGTGATAAAACAATACAGGTAACGGCTACCGTAGTTCGCATACCTGTTATAGGCGGCCATTCCGAAGCAGTAAATGTTGAATTTGAAAAAGAATATGAGCTTGATGATGTGAGAAAGCTGATAAGCAGCTTTCCCGGTGTAGTGTTATATGATAATCCAGATGAACATAAATATCCTATGCCAATACTGGCACACAACCGCGATGAGGTTTTTGTTGGCAGGCTCAGAAGAGATCATTCACGTGAAAAATGCCTTAATCTCTGGATAGTTGCAGACAACATTAGAAAAGGTGCTGCTACAAATGCGATTCAGATAGCAGAGTATATGCTGGCAAATAACCTGTATTGACAGGTGAATAAATTAATTACCGGCGGAATCTGAATTATACAGAAAATTGTCGTAAGGGTACCTGGTTATGTGTATTTTCCTTACCTCGCGGAAGAGAATTTCCCTGAGCTCATCAATGTTTTGTTTTTCTTTTGCCGAAATAAATACCACTGGTAAGTTGCTTGTGGTTGCCATCCATGTCCTTTTCAGGTCTTCAAGGGAATAATTTTCTTTTGTAACAGGGGTGAGGTCGTCATCGTCTTTCTTTATGTAAGTGAAGATGTCTGTTTTATTGAACACAAGTATTATAGGTTTATCTGAAGAGTTTATCTCCTTAAGGGTCTCATTTACCACCTGTATTTGTTCCTCGAAACCCGGATGTGATATATCCACAACATGAAGAAGTATATCAGATCCTCTTACTTCATCGAGGGTTGATTTGAATGATTCTATAAGATGATGTGGCAGTTTTCTAATAAAGCCTACAGTATCAGAAATAAGGAAAGGCAGGTCGCGTATAACAACTTTTCTTACAGTAGTATCGAGTGTGGCGAACAGTTTGTTTTCAGCAAAAACATCCGATTTACTCAACAGATTCATCAGTGTTGACTTACCAACGTTAGTATAGCCTACGAGTGCAACCCTGACAAGCCTGCTACGGTTTTTACGCTGAACAGACATTTGAATATCTATCTTTTCAAGCTGTTCTTTCAGATGGGCTATTCTTTTCCTTATCCTTCGCCTGTCGGTTTCGATTTCTGTTTCACCCGGTCCCCTCAAGCCTATACCTCCCCTCTGGCGTTCAAGGTGTTTCCACATTCCAGCCAGACGGGGTAAAAGATACTGGTATTGTGCCAGTTCAACCTGTGAACGTGCATAAGATGTCTTGGCCCTGCCGGCGAAAATATCAAGAATCAGATTTGTTCTGTCGAGAACCCTGCATCCAATACTATTTTCAATGTTACGTACCTGGCTGGGTGAGAGGTCGTCATCAAAAATTACTATATCAACCTTATTTACATTAACAAATTCGGCTATTTCCAGAACTTTTCCCGTGCCAATATATGTGCGGGGGTTGGGTGCCTCTATACGTTGAATGAACCTTTTCAATGTAACAGCTCCTGCTGTATCGGCAAGAAATTCAAGCTCATCAAGGTAATCCTTTACTTCAGTATCACTCTGTCCGGGGTGAATAACCCCTACCAGAACAGCTCTTTCTGCCCTCCTCTCAGTACTAATCATTTTCTTTCCCCGGGCTGCTTTTTATTTATTTTTTATATCTGAAATATCAATTAATAAATCTTCTGTTATTCATAATTGCTCCCCTGATAGCCATCTTCAGAGATTCTGAGCATCTTATCACCATGTCGATATCTGAAGGGAAAGGAACAGGTTGTGATTTTGTTCTTTCGAGCTGCTGCGGTGAAAGAGCCTGCAAATCTCCAAGTGCTCGGGCGGACACATGTTCGAAATCCGACTGTGCTCCTATCGGATCCTTTTTCAGAACCCTTGAGGGATTAAGCTGAAGAATCTCCACATCTCCCTCAATGCGGCACGACTTCCTTTGAATAGTTTCGATCAGAGCACACTGAACCGTTTTATATTTTGGCATCTTGATATCATTCCCAAGAGAATCCTTCATTACATTGCCTTTTTTATCCAGCACATATGTAAATCCGTCCTCAATTTCTTTCTTTATGACCGAATCACGTTGAACAGTCTGATCCGGGCTTACCATAACATTGACTATGTTCACATTTACAAGATAATCAAACTGAATATTGGGATCAAGAACCTGGGTGTGGTATTCAACCCACTCTGAATTGAGAGCTGGCAGATTTAATGCAAGAAGGTCATCTTCAAATTCTTTTGGGAATCTTATAATAGATTTGTTCTGAACCGATACCAGAACCCGGCTCATACCAAGGTATTTTGCCTCCATAATCTTTTCGTCGATTCCTTCATAATCGCCGGCATACTCTTTTGCCCTCACAAATTCAGCATAAGCCTGACGATATGATTCTTTTGCCTGGTTTTTCATGAGTTCCATACCATGGGCATAATAATAATCGGCGGCTTTTCGTTTTGCAGCAACCATTTCCTGCATATAGTCGACATAAGGCATGTTCAGATTTGGAACAGTACGTACAAGTGCCTGCCTGTCGTACATACGTTTGTAAGTAAGGTAAATTTCGTCCCAGTTATCAGGTTTCCCTTCTATTTTCAGAAATCTTATTCTTTCGTTATCCTGTTCATTGGCAATTTTGTAAGCATCTTCAAGAATTGCTTTTTGGTTCTTATCATCAGGATCTCTGCGAAGCTGCTTTACGGCTTTTTCTATAGCAGCATCATAGTTCCCTTTTACAAGATGCTTTTTAGAGGATGCACACCCTGCAAATAACAGAGCTGTAATCAAAAGAGGTATAATTTTTTTCATGATTTATAAATGTATAATCTGAATATAAATTTAATAAAATGATTTTAACACTATATGTTGTTATAAATTAATTATCATTTGAGTGATCATAGCACAAAATTCAGGTCAATTTTAAATCTCACCCTCACCGGCCTGCCCTTCTGCATACCTGGTGTCCACTGGGGAGATGACTCGATGGCTCGTTTGGCTTCTTCGTCGAGAAGTTTGTGAACTCCTTTAACGATATTTACGTTTGTCACTGTTCCGTCACGTTCGACTACAAATGTCAGGATTACCTTTCCCTGTATTCCTTTTTCCTGTGCCTCAGGAGGATAAATGATTCTCCGCTGAAGCCATTCCCTGAATTTGTCAAGGTCTCCACCTCTGAATTTGGGAGGCTCTTCAAGAATGAAGAAATCATACGGTGCATCTCCCCTCCCCTCTCCGAAAAGTTCATCCCCGCCTGAGCCTTCAGCTATGGCTATCGCTTCCCCATCCTTATTCTCCAGATTTCTGGCTTCATCTGTAGTCGGCAGAATTAACTTATTATTAGTTATAGTATCAACTATTACAGGTGCAGTGTATTTTACAACCGACTGAGCTGGGGCTGGAGGGGGAGTTATATCAGGAGGAACAATAATTTCAGTGGGAGGGGGTGAAATGTTTTCCATTCTTACTGAAACATATTTTCTTCCCGAACCAATAATACCCTTATGTGTTTTGTTGAGTATTAAAAAGTAAGGAATGACAACGGCAGCAGCAGAAATTATCATTGTCACAATTAAAGCTTTAATTAACAATGAATTGTACTTTTTGCGGAGAATATATGCGCCGTATTCCTTATTTCTGTTTTCAAAGACGATATCGTCAAAACTCATTATTTCCCTGTGTCTACCCATTTACTCCCGGTCCTCTTTTCTTCTAACTGGTTTTTCAATCAGTAGTTTTATTTTTTATCAATTTTAGTGCCAGATTGAATTGATTATATTTTCATAAAACGGTTAAAACTTAATATTTATACAGATTCGCAAAGCTAATAAAATAATGGATTTTTTCTTTTTCCATTTTTTTGTACTTTTGCTTCTGCTCATTAAGGGATATAGCTCATCCCGTCCCGTCCCGTCCCGTCCCGATAACTATCGGGAACTATCGGGAACTATCGGGAACTATCGGGAGCTATCGGGAGGCTAGAGCGCCCCGACCGCAGGTCGGGAAGGTCAGGGGTTAACTGTAAAGTTCTTTAAAATGGGGATATAGCTCAGATGGCTAGAGCGCGTGACTGGCAGTCACGAGGTCAGGGGTTCGATTCCCCTTATCTCCACTATAATCCTCCGAAATCCCTGTAGACGGGATGAAGGAGGATTTTTTATCCCTGCTAATCCCGATGAAATCAGGAAGGTTAGGGGTTCAGGTTTTTTTACTGAACATATTCAACTATACTGAAGGGGTAATTTAGCTCGGATTACTTTGATGATATATTATACAGCTCCTTCGTTTCGCAATTTTTGAGAAACTCATTTTTCAAAATATACCTGCTACGTAAAAGTGAAATAGAGTATCTTATGTAATCGGCAAGGTTATAACGGCCAACCGGCGAGAGAGATTCTTCATTTTTTATTATTTTCAAAAATGATTGCCTCATCTTTCTGAAATAATCAAACACTTCAAGAAACTCCTTCTCAGAATAACATATTCCTTTGTATCCTCTTCTATATCCCATAGAATAAGCCGGCAATTTATCCTGTTTAGTATATGATGCACCGACAAACCCCGAAAAATCAAAATCATAAGGCACCGCCACTGGCTTCATAGTACTGTCGGAAGGTTGTACAATAACTATATTTTTACGAGAAACAGCATACCAGTCTTTGTTCCCAATGATATATTGAAAAACGGATAGCTTTTTGTAACTCTCATAATCAAGATCAAAAGGAGTATAGAACTTTTCTGTAACTTTTGCATTATTTCGCTTCGCCATTCTCTCTTCATCCTCAAGAAAGAAGCTGTATCTTACAAATAAAGGCTCGTTTGTCCGGGTATCAAAATAGAATATTTTAGCAAGCCTGACCCTGAAACTAAACTCAGTAACCTGATTATAAAGCCTGTAAACTATGTATTCATCCAGAAGATCCTCTTCATCCTGACAGGGAGTTACCAGCTTCAGCCTATTCTGGTCTTCATAAAGTGTATTTTTTACACTCTCTTTTTTGAAATCAATTAGAAGAGGAGGGAACGAACAATTCTCAGGCTTAAGTCTGAAATTACCACGCACACTTACTTTTACATCTATTTTCAGGCTTGTACCGTCGGGTTGATAATAAACCAGCACTCCGTCGAACCATACTGGTTCTTCCGTCCTGTTTTTCTGTAGAGCAGTAAAATCACTCCTGAGTTCCAGTTGTAAAATGTCTTCCGAACTGAACAATTTGTCAGGTTTGCCCGTAGCTCCACCAACTGGCAAATACAGGCAAAAGAATGATATTAGAGCAATAATCTTCGTCATTCGGAACACTGGTAATTTTATCCATAAACATTCACCTGAATGTTTTGTTCACGGTTAAAATTCCTTCTTTCCGAATTAAAATTATTTTAAACCGTTTTAATAATTCAAATCTTTATGCTCCTTTATGTCAGTTGCTCGAAAATGACTGCCGGTTTATTTTTTGTTTTTTCTTAACCACCATGGGCACAAAATTAACCTGCGCTTCAGCTCAGGTTAAGATATTTCTTAAGGAGTGATATTCCTTTTTTAATTTCTTCCCTGCCGCTCGATTCAATGCCATACCATCCGCGGTATCCAGCTTCCCGGCATAACTTTATCATTTTTGCGGTTAGTTCCTCTGTGGGTTGATTCCGGTACGACATCCCACCTGCATAAGGAAGCATCTTTGTAAGGTAATCAACATTATCAAAGTCGGCCGATGGTTGCCTCCAGTCGGGATAGCTACCGAAATAAAGATTATTAACTTCTTTTAGCAATCTGAGCATCCAATCGGCATCGTTGGATACTCCGCCATGGTTCTCGATCAGAACGCTTATTCTGGCCGGAACAGCATATTCCAGCAGCATCTGATATGTTTCCACAGACCATTTAAGTGCTTCTTCCTTGTTAACATCCTTTGGCCCGCGGCAATTGGTGCGTATAGCATGACAACCAAGATAAGCTGCAATATCAATCCATTTACGGTGATTGATTACAAACTGCCTGCGCTCTTCCCTGGTGGCTGAACATCCATCCCCTTCATCGTCTACCATAATCAGCACCATAGTTACATTATGACTTTCAGCGTTTTTCTTCAGCCGCCTGAGATAACCCTCTGTAGGTACCTCAAACAATGTGTTGACAAACTCAATCCCGTTCAGTCCAAAATCTTTTCTTGCCACAGCAGGAAAGTCGAGATTCTTCCATTTACCTGCCCTTATTTCATCAACAAGTGCCCATTGTGCAAGTGATATGTCGTCTTTTGTCATTCTTAGAGTAGGAAGGGGCTCAGGCTTTGTAAGTCCAGAAGAAAAAAATATGCCTGCAGCCCCCGCCAGAACTGACTTTTCAATAAAGTCTCTTCTTCCCAGTTTCTTCATAACATACGATTTTACATCTCCCATCCTTTTCTGTATTCTCTTGTAAGGAACTTATTTGCTTCTTCGTCGTTAGTAATCCTCATATTAACAGAGTCATATTCAACCCTCTTTCTTGCTCTGAGAGCGACCGCACCAAGGTTAATGGTTTCAGTAACAGGGCCAGCATAAATAAAGCTTCCGGGTGATTGAGTTCCTTTAAGAAAAGCATCAATCCATACATCATTGCCTGAAAGGCCCTCAGGTTCTTCCGGAGGAGGCACAAAGTCTTTCATTCTGGAGGAAGGAATCAGAGTTGGATTTTCGCCACGGAATCCTGCAAGTATTTTACCTTTATCGCCAACAAACATCATACCTTCTGCCGGTAATGACTTGCCCTCAGCCATAAGTTCTTCAGGAGTGAGCGGTTTCATTCCGCCATCATACCATATAAGTTCAAAAGGTGGGAGGTTCCCCTGTGCATTAAATTTAAACCTTACAATGCATGAAAGAGGAAATGCCACATCGTTTCTTATGCTTACGGCAACATTTTCACGGAATCCGCATGTAGTAGTACCATAAGCTTCCGCACTCACTGCAGGGGAATTTATGCCTAATGTCAGGAAAAGCGGGAACAGACTGTAATGGCCCATATCAGCAATACTGCCTCCGCCAAAGTCGTACCATCCGCGGAATACTGCATGTGTATAATTGGGATGATACGGACGATCTGGTACAGGCCCTAACCACAGCTGCCAGTCGAAGCCTTCCGGAATTGGAACCGACTCTTTGGGATTCTCCTGCCATTGAGGCCATACTGGACGATTAGACCAGTTGTGTATCTCTTTAAGAGTTCCAATGAATCCGTCGGCAATCATCTTTTTTACAACATTATAGCCCGGCCTTCTGCTCCATGCCAGCAGGTGCGTGCTTACCCCACTCTTGCGAACCATATCATAAGTAACTTTCCACTCATGCATCCTGTTTGCTATGGGTTTATGAGTCACAACATGCTTACCTTTTTTCATTGCAGCAACTGCAATGCAGGCATGCAGATGGTCGGGAGTCATAATCTTTATTGCATTAAGATCTTTCTCTTTCTCAAGGAGTTCCCTGAAATCGCTGTACGAAGAACATCCTTTATAGGAGGGCAATTTCTTTATCTTTGCATAATATTTCTGAACAAACTCCTGCCCAAGGTCTCTGCCCCCAGGGATACCCTTAATATTCTCACCCCAGGAGGGCTCTTCGAGAGCCTTACGGATAGTATCGCGTACACTGTTCATCGACCAGTCGATATAGTTTGTGCTGAATTTATTTGGGTCGCATACAGCAACAATCTGAATCGACGGGTGTGCAAGCAAAGGGGCCATCTCCCTGATTCCCTGAGTACCACAGCCAATGTAACCCAGTGTCAGCTTGTCAGAGGGTGCCACATATCCCTGGCCACCAAGAACATACCTGGGTACTACAGTAAAAGCCACTGAAGCGGCAGCTGCCGAACCCAGAAACTCACGCCTTTTGATTTTAGTTGTTTTTTTCATAGTGAAAGATTTTAAGTTTCAAGTTATCATGAAAAATTAAAACTCAGTAATTACCCAAATTTAATAAAATCATACAAACAATGCATTATAAAAATGCTTTGATTCAGTCAGAAAAGAAAGCAACATTTTTGTGCTCTTAAACAAAGAAACTTTTGCTTTTGGCATTCAAACTTATTATCTTTGAATAGGGGCAGTTAATACCCGAAAAGTTAATACTGCCCATTTTGTAATAAGAAAATGTAAATCTGCTATTTATGAAACACACGTAATCTGCCAATCAAAAAAACTCCTCCTGGTTCCATGGGAATCTCAATAGCTGAAGGGAAAGGATGCAGGGAGGAAAAGCAGAACCGAATAATTTTTAAACATAAAAATATCTACCTATGAAAAAATACATTTACCTCACAATCGCCCCGGAAGCACTGATAGGATCAATGCTTCCGCCTGAAGAGTTCGGTTGTTATATGGCTACCGGAACCAAGAAATCGAATAAATCACAGGTAATCTTTTTTGAAATAGACTTTGAACAGATAAAGTCTCTAATCAATGTAGATTATCTGAACAGGAAATGTGTAGCCAAACCCGATGGTTCACCCAAAAGCTCTGTGTACTTATCAATTTACAGAGTACTGGAGAACATCCCCCTATCATCACTGCTTGACCTTTACCTGACAACTGACACAGGAAAAGTTCTCCAGCTTAAAAAAGGTATTTACGACCCCGGTAAGATTGGAGAAAGAAAAATGTTCCTCTATCAGGAACTTTGCCCTGTCAGCCCCCAGGTTGCCAGCAACTTGCCTCCCCATGAATTTCTGAAAATACTTACCGACGGATCACTGCAGATAAGACTCCCAAAACTTTTCTTCGTAGATCTTAAACTCGGAGAACTTGCAATCAATCCACTTTCAGGTTCTGCTGAACACCTGCCTTATGGAAACATTTCTCATCTGAGAGACTGCCTGGAAATAATCAAGACAGAGGAAATGAAACTTATGAAAACAGTTCAGCGTGAATATACAGGAGCCCTGTTGTATAGAACTATAGAATCAGGTTTCTATATCGGAGCCATTAACGACCTGATATTCTATCCATATCCGACAATGGCAGAGATTGAAAAAATGAATTACGAGTTTTTCAGAGCCATATAAAAATTATAACAACACTTTTTACCTGTAATATAAGTATATAAGAAGTTTTAAAGTCAATACCGGACATACATTGTAAATGTTATACCGTTTTCTGGATCTGTTTTTTATTGTATTCCATACTTCCCTTACTCTTTTCAATGCCCTGGGCTGGATATGGAAGAAAACCAGGTTATTGAATCTTATAACCCTTTTTTTTACCGGAGCCTCATGGCTTTTCCTCGGATTGATAGTTGGTACGCCGGGATACTGCCCCCTTACTGACTGGCATTTTGATGTTCTGGAAAAACTGGGCAAAACCGGCTTACCCAATTCCTACATAAAATATCTTGCCGACAGGCTTACCGGATTTGACTTTAACCCTGCCTTTGTAGATGCAATGACACTTATTGTATTTAGTGCTGCACTTCTGTTATCAATATCATTTAACCTTAGAGATTATTTTATACGAAAGAGAAAAGGGGCTAGCAGTGTAAATTTAAATTTATAATAACCAATCACAGAATAAAATCCTGCTGACTATTTATTGTGTTAATGTTTTGTTAATTCTGAAATTTAAGGGAATTTTCAGGTGAATATTATTGTCTAATTAGCAGAGAACGATAATAGAGGAAACTTTGATAAAACTTAGTATTATGGGAAGGAACGTAAAAATAATAATAATCAGCGGGTTGCTACTGACATCAGTAGCGGCTCTTTACGGCCAGCGCGGAATGAGGGGTTGGGCCGACACCTCTTCTTTGAAGCGGCCGGGCAGGGAGATGCGTATGCGGCAAATGCCTGCAATGAAAGAAATACCAGATTCTCTCCGCAAGGGTATCGGGAGAGGCTACAGGCATGGTTATGGAAGGATTATGCCTTTTGACCACGGAATGTGGAATATGCCCTACAGAAGAGTACCTGAAAGATTCGGACCAGGTTGGTTCTACGGCCCGGGAAGAGTTCCCTACACCGACCCATTCTGGTTCAGCAGAAGAGATTTTGTTAGACCTGTTCCTCCTGCAATGGCTCCGGAGAGGCCATCTATGCCTTATATTTACAGAATACCGGACCTTACAGACAAACAGAAAAAGGAAATAGAATCACTGCGTGAAAAATTCAGGGATGAAATGAACAAATTCCACGAAGAAAACCGCAGGAAAATGGATGAGATGCGAAAATCCCATCTGGATAAAATCAAAAATCTTCTTACTCCTGAACAGAAAAAATGGCTTGAAGAGAGGATTCCACAATCTACAGAAAGCAAAAAAATATAAGAAACAAACTGTTTATAAAATTGCATCAGGTTGGGTCAGGTTAATAAGGGTCAGGTTGGGTTAGGTTAGATCAGGTTAGTAAAGGGTGCCTTCAATTGGCACTCTTTCTTTTTTTATTTTTTAGGTGTTTCTTACCTTTAAAGAAAATTAATATCCGGATTATTAACCAAAAATCTAAAAGACATGACAAAAAAGCATTTTAAGTTACTTCTGTGCATTTTAATATTTGCGTCACAGCTCTCAGGGCAGGTACGCAACAGGGATGAACTTGCCAGAGGTGTGAATTTCATTGAGACAAAGATATATTCAGCCGAAGAAAATGCAAGAATCCTGGAACTTTATAAAAATCTTCGCGTGGCTGATGTTTCTGACGGACTCGATATGGTAGGTTTACCTGGTACAGGGCTTGTTGACCCTGCAATACATGCAGCATGGACCGATCCCAAAGATTTCAAGCATGTCTTCAGGGGCATAGCTATAACCGTGCGTTACGTACCGACACAGAGGCCCGACAGGCCGGCACCGGGTGAAAGCTTCTCACAATGGGAAAGCAATGCTTATAATACTATTACCACTGAAGCATTTACAGGCTTAATAAGACCCGGCTCTGTGATTGTGATTGATGATGTCGAAGAAAAAGATATCGGTTCAATAGGATCAAACAACATTCTCAACTGGTACAGGCTGGGAGCTGTAGGAGTTGTGACAGATGCCGGTGCCCGGGATACTGATGAGATCGGGCTTGAAGGAGTCCCGCTTTATCTGCGAAAAAAAGGTCGCGGTATAAGACCGGGAAGAAATGAGATTGAATCGGTAAACCGCCCTGTCTCCATAGGAGGTGTTCTGGTTTGCCCGGGCGATGTGGTGGTAGCCGATGGCGATGGTGTGGTTGTAGTACCTCGTGCTGTTGCCGAACAGGTGGCAAAATATGCAAATGATATTCTCGCCTCAGACAAGGCAGGTAGAAAAAGCCTTTATGAAAAACTCGGCCGTCCACTCGACAGAACCGTAAAAGAGTGAATTTGTCAGTAAAAACAAAAACTCTGGTGAAAAATATTTACTTTTACCCCTGATATATTAAAATAAACTAATATGTGTTTTTCGGCTGGAGCAAGTTTTACAGGAAGTGTGATGCTTGCAGGCATCGGAGTTGCAACTTTAAGGAAAGTTAGCCACCCGTCACAAAAGCTTTTTGCTTCTATACCTCTTCTTTTTGCAGTTCAACAGTTCTCTGAAGGGATACTATGGCTCACTCTGAAAGCTAATGACTATGGCAGGCTCCAGGATACGGCAACATATATTTTCCTTCTTTTCGCACTGATAATATGGCCCATAATAGTACCACTTTCTGTCATTAAAATGGAAAAACCTGGTGTCAGAAAAATTATACTGAAATTTCTTTTTGTAACCGGAGTTATTGTTTCTTCATATTATGCCTTCTGCCTGCTTGCTTTCAACGTAGAACCAGGAATAAGGGATTTCCATATCGAATACAGAAATAATTTTCCCGATAAACTTGCTTTGCCTGCATTTATATTATATACTGCTGCCACAATACTTCCGCTTTTCGTTTCAGGAGTGAAAAAGATGTACGTTTTTGGCTTGCTTGTTCTGGTTTCATGTATTATAACAGGCATCTTTTACAGGGAATACCTGACATCGGTCTGGTGCTTCTTTGCAGCAATAATAAGTGCCGTTATATACTATATTATTACCCAGGAAAAATGGGTGCCGGAAACAGAAAACCTCCGTTTCCAATAGCGACCGAATTGAATATTTATGGCTTAAACAGCCACAACTAAAATCTATCCTACACAATCTTAATGATAATAAGTTATAATAGGATTTTCTCATAATTTAACCGGAATGGCAAATAACAACATATAAAAACCTTGTAACAATAATTATTAATGACTCAATTACAGGGTAAATCATATATTGCAACAACAGTCTTCCTGGCTTTTTTCGAAATACTTACCGGCCAATCAGCCATTCATTGGGAAACAGCAGTTTTCAATAATGACATATGGAGGTATTTTGTTGGATTATCTGAACCCCAACAAGGCTGGCAACAACCTGGTTTTGACGATAGTACATGGCAAATTGGACCAGGAGGTTTTGGTTTCGGTGATAATGATGACAGTACCGTTATTGCACAGTGCTCTTCTGTGTATTTGAGAATAAGATTTATAATATCCGATACATCACGAATCAATTCAGCTGTGCTTCATATTGATTATGATGATGCTTTTGTGGCCTATTTAAACGGAATTGAGATTGCACGTGCCGGAATAAACGGTTTAAATCCTCCATTCAACAAAACAGGTGATGATCATGAAGCAATTATGTACCGGGGAGGTTATCCCGAATCATTTCTGATAGAAAGGCCGGTGCTGAAATCTGTTGCCCGGCCTGGTGAAAATGTGCTTGCTTTACAGGTCCACAATAACTCATCATCGTCTACCGACCTCTCTTCAAATGCCTGGCTCTCTTTCGGCATAACAGATAATTCTGTATTATTTCGGCCGATACCATCATGGTTTACACCTCCTGTAATATTTACAGGATCACACCTGCCTGTTGTGGTAATCAAAACTCAACCCGGGGAAGTTATAAGAAATGAGCCCAAAATAACTGCTGATATGAAGATTATATACCGACCCGGCATAATCAACAATATAACTGACTCAGGAAATGTCTATTCAGGCAAAGTTGGAATTGAAATCAGGGGAAGATATTCAGCATCATTACCCCAGAAACCTTATGGTTTTGAAACACGCGATGAAACAGGAAATAACCTTAATGTGTCTCTTCTTGGAATGCCCGAAGAAAATGATTGGATTCTGATTGCAAATTATAACGATAAAACATTTCTTAGAAACCACCTTGCTTTTGAACTCTTCAGAAGAATGGGTCATTACGCACCCCGTACAAGATTTTGTGAAGTCATAGTAAATAATAATTATCAGGGAATCTACCTGCTGTGTGAAAAAATAAAAAGAGACAGAAACAGAGTCGATATTTCAGAATTGAAAGAAAACGAAAATTCATGTAATGATTTAACAGGAGGCTATATTTTCAAGACTGATTATTACACAGCTTCCGACAGCTGGCTGAGTAATTACTCCCCGTTAAATAAACCCGGTGCAAAAGTCTATTTTGTATATTATTATCCGGACCCAGATAAAATAACCCAGTATCAAAAAAAATATCTGAAAGACTTTGTAAATACTTTTGAATCTATTCTTTACAGTGATGATTATAAAGATACCCGTACCGGCTATAGAGCCTATATCGATGTGAACTCTTTTATTGATTACTTTATTCTAAGTGAGGTTACGCGCAACGTTGATGCATATAAAAAAAGCAGATATTTTTATAAAGATAAAGACAGTAAAGGTGGAAAAATCTATTCCGGCCCACCATGGGATTACGACTGGGCATGGAGAGATATAAAAGAGAACTGTATTCATTTTAATCAGACAGATGGTTCCGGATGGGCCTATAAAATAAATGAATGCAATCCTAATCCAGTACCGCCTTCATGGGAGGTTCGTCTGATGCAGGACCCTGATTTTATAAGAATGATACATGACAAATACTACCTGCTCAGAAAGAACATCCTGAGCATGAGTCAAATAAATATGATTATTGATTCTGTTGCCACATTGCTGGCAGAAGCACAGGAACGCCATTTCCAGAAATGGAGAATACTGGGAATTAATGCCGGAACTCCTGAGTACGGAGAACAACCCGATACGTATGAAGGAGAAATAATTAAATTCAAAAGCTGGATCTCGAGAAGGCTTGCATGGCTCGATGCAAATATGCCCGGAAAATCAATAATAGCATCACAGGGTTATGAACCAATTTGCAGAATTTTCCCCAATCCGGCCGATAATTATCTTCATGTTCAGGCAGACACTTTGATCTCCACTATAGAAATCTTTACATTCACAGGTGTACCGGTGAAAAAATCTGAAGGATTCAATAACTATTCGGCAACTTTAAATCTTGAGGGATTGAATGAAGGTATATATTACATCAGGATTCGCTTCAGGCATGGTGACATTATTACCAGGAAACTGATAAAAAGATAAAACTACACAGTCTGTCAGAAAAGCTTTCTGATTACCCATAAAATAAAAGAAAGAAGAATGCTAATAATAATCATGGTGGTAACAGGAAAATAGAATTTCACATTTTCCTTTTCAATTCGTATGTCTCCAGGAAGATGGCCTATCCAGTTCAGCCTGCTTCCTCCCAGCCATAAGATAAGACCTATAATAATCAGAATTATCCCCGCAATAACCAGAAATTTACCAGTCTGAGGCATATTCACTTTTTTGCTGTAAAATTAACCGAAATAAATATAACCCGACAGTATACCTTGCTTAAACTTTAATAAGCTTAACCAAAAACCTATTCTAACATGTTATCAGTACAGCATTCTTACCTTTATGGTATAGGGAATTTTTTTAAGTTCCTCAACTGAGGATGGGTCGAGTTCGCTTTCAGTTTCAATTATTACATATCCAATATCGGCATCTGTCTGGAGGTATTCGGCTGAAATGTTGATGCCTTTAGAGGAAAAAAAGTTATTAATTTCCTTCAGAACACCCGGTACATTACGGTGGATATGAAGGAATCTCTGAGTTGAGTTATTGGGCATAAGAGATATTTCTACAAAATTAACAGCGCCAATTGTAGACCCTGTATCGCTGTATTTTACAAGCTTCTCAGCTACTTCCAGACCTATATTTGCCTGAGCTTCCCGTGTATTTCCTCCAATATGGGGCGTAAGTATTACATTATCAAAATCCTGAAGTTCATGAATAAAAGGTTCTTCATTTGAAGATGGTTCAGGGTCAAATACATCAGCCGCTGCACCAGCAAGATGTCCCGATTTTAATCCCTGTGCTACAGCAGTATAATCGACCACATCTCCCCTGGAAGTATTGATAAGACAGGCTCCTTTTTTCATCATTAATACCTGTTCCTTTGAAATCATATTTTTTGTAAGTGGCGTTGAGGGAACATGAAGTGTCACAACATCTGCGTTTCTTAAAAGTTCTTCAAGACTGCTTACCGGTTTGGCATTACCCAGACTGAGTTTTTTCTCTATATCATAATAAATTATATTCATCCCCAGACTTTCTGCCAGTATTGAAACCTGTGAACCTATGTGGCCGTATCCAATTATACCAAGTGTTTTACCTCTTATTTCCACTGCATTGCCTATCGTTTTATGCCATATCTTCCTGTGGGCAAGGGCATTTTTTTCAGGCACTCACCTCATCAACATAATAATTTCTGCTATAACAAGTTCTGCCACTGAACGGGTGTTTGAAAAAGGTGCATTGAAAACAGGGATACCCAACATCTTTGCATCGTAGAGATCAACCTGATTCGTGCCAATGCTGAAACATCCAATAGCTATGAGTTTCCTGGCTTTCTGCAGTATATCCCGGCGCAGTTCTGTACGGCTGCGAATGCCTATTATATGAACATCCTGTATTTTATCCTCAAGTCTGCTGCCGTTAAATGCTTCTTTATAACATTCAACATTATAATATCCGTTCTCATTAAAATGCTTAAGGGCATTATCATGTATCCCTTCAAGCAACAACACCTTAATTTTGTTCTTGTCAAAAGAGTACCTTGCCATTCCTTCAATTTTAATTATCCGGCAAAAATATATATTCTGATTTAAATTTTAAACATATTGTTCTTTATTGTTTAAATATTTTAATTTAAATATATTTAAATCAACTATATTTTAATTTTATGCATGCTTATAAGAACATATCATTCAATTTGGTACCACATAATTTTCATACAGCTTCAATAGTAGAAGGTGGTTTGGGTGCAATATTATATGTAACTGACACAACCCCCGGAACTTCCTCCAGAATTGATTTTGCCACTCTTTCAAGTATTTCAAAAGATAGTCTTGTAGGGGTTGCTGTACGGGCATCTGTGCTGTCCCAGCATCTGACTTCAATCTGCATCCCGAAGTCCCTTTTCCCACCGCGCATGCCTGTCACCCTGTCATTATGTAGAATAGCCATATACTGGAATGCTCCGGTCTCTTTAAGAATTTCTTCAACAACCGATGTAGCTTTTCGTACCACCTCCAGCTTTTCTTCAGTTACCTCTCCGATAATACGGGCAGCAAGTGCCGGGCCGGGAAAAGGAATGCGGTTAAATATCTCTTCTGGCAGCCCAAGCGCTCTTCCAACAACCCTCACACAATCTTTCCGCAATTGAATCAGAGGTTCGAGAATCTGATAACCAAAAGCTTCCTGCGGATCTATCCCGAGCTGGGCAAACACATTGTGTTGCCTTTTTATTCCTGCTACTGTCTCATCAACATCGGTTAAAATCGTACCCTGCAAAAGAAACCTGGCGCCACTTTCTCTTACAACCCTTCCGAATACTTTTTTATAAAAAGTCTGTGTTATGGCTTCACGCTTTTCTTCAGGATCTGTTATACCTTTCAAAGCTTCAATAAACTCCCTTCGGGCATCAATAACTTCCACATTTACCCCCAGGTCCCTGAATATTCGAACTACCGATTCAGGTTCTCCTTCTCTCATAAGCCCGTTCTGTATGAATACAGTTCTGAGTTTTTCTCCCAGAGCCCTGTGCCCGAGCATTGTAACAACCGATGAATCAACTCCGCCCGAAAGTGCATTAATAGCTGTACCGTTACCTACAGCATCCCTTATCTCAGAAATCTTTTCCTGAATAAACTTTTCAGGCTCAAGTTCTGTAATTTTTATTTCATTTATCATAATCTAAAATTTTATATTATAAACATACTCCAAAATTACAGATCAAAATCGGGGTTGTTAAAAAATTTTGATGATGTTTTTAATAACTTTGAAGCTTACACCAGTAAAATTTAAAAACACATGAAATCTCTTCAGTTTTCAATAATCATTTTATTGCTTACAATCATTTCACAATCAGTTTCAGGTCAAACAAGAATTATTCAGGAACTTTCGGAAGGCTGGAAATTTGCAAAAGGCGAAAACAAAGGGGCCTGGCAGGTAAATTTTGATGATTCCCACTGGCAGAATATTGTGGTTCCTCACGACTGGGCAATTGAAGGGCCTTTCAACAGGGACGGGGATCCTAACACTGGCAAGCTTCCATGGAAGGATGAAGGCTGGTACAGAATTAAAATAATGATACCTTCATCATGGTCAGGAAAGCAAATCTATCTTCTTTTCGACGGCGTGATGGCATTTCCGATTGTTTATGTGAATGGTGAAATTGCCGGAAGGTGGGACTATGGTTATAATTCTTTTTATCTAAATGTTACAAAATTTATTAAGCCCGGGTCAGAAAATCTCGTGGCTGTTCACGCCGATACCAGGAAGCATGACAGTCGATGGTACCCCGGAGCAGGCATTTACAGGAAAGTAAGCCTGATTGCCGTTAATCCGGTTCACATAGATATATGGGGGACGTACATAACAACTCCGGTTGTAAAATCTCATTATGCCGATGTACGCATTGCAACCACAGTTAACAACTACGGAAATAATACTGAAGAAGTTGTATTGAAACATACGATTAAAAATCAAGCCGGCTCTGTAGTAGCTGAAAAGGAAGCAAAAGGAATTATTGCTCAAGGGAAAAACAGAATAATTGAAACCACTGTAACACTTACTGACCCACGCCGCTGGGATATCAGCGACCCTCACCTTTATACAGTGGAAACAACTGTGATTAATAATGACAGGGAAGTTGACAATTACATATCCACATTCGGTGTCAGAACTATCAGGTTTACTGCAGATGACGGATTCTATCTCAACGACAGGCGAGTGCAGCTCAAAGGAGTTTGTCTGCATCATGATCTCGGTGCTCTTGGTGCTGCTTTCAACCTGAGGGCACTTGAAAGACAACTGGAAATAATGAAGGAAATGGGAGTAAATGCTGTACGATCGAGCCATAATGTTCCGGCACCGGAGCTTCCATCGTTATGCGACAGAATGGGATTACTTCTCTTTAATGAAGCTTTCGATAAATATGACGCAAAGGCCGATATTACTGACACAACCGATTTTGAAAATTTTGCTCACAGAAATATCAGAAATTTCGTGGTGCGCGACAGAAATCACCCTTCTGTTTTTATATGGAGTGTAGGCAACGAAATAGGTGATGTCCAGAGAAATGCCAACAATGGTTTCCAGCGGCTTCATACAATGGTTAACTATGTACGAAAATACGATCCTACGCGTCCTGTAACACTTGTTTGCGACAATGAGCAAAGTGCAAGTCTCCGCCATTTTGACTATTACGATGTTCACTCCTGGAATTATGGTCGCCGTTATAAGCTCGCCCGCCAGATGGAACCCAATAAAGCAGTCATCATAAGCGAATCAGCTTCTACTGTAAGCACACGGGGATTCTTTGAACTTCCTCTCCCCGAAAAAAAGACCGACTTCACAAAATCGCTACAGGTAAGTTCTTACGACCTCAATGCACCTGAATGGGCAGAAATACCCGACGATGATTTTATGTGGCAGCAGGAGGAACCTTATGTAGCAGGTGAATTTGTCTGGACCGGGTTCGACTACCTTGGCGAACCAACCCCATACAACAGCTTCTTCACCAGAATGCTCGGCCTAACTGCTGCCGACGCCTCACGAAGCAGCTATTTCGGAATTGTTGACCTTGCCGGAATACCAAAAGACAGATACTGGCTATACAGAAGCTACTGGAAAACAGATGCTAACACCGTACATATAGTACCGCACTGGAACTGGGAAAATATGGAAGGCAAAACCATTCCTGTTTTTGTGTATACAAACGGCGACTGTGCCGAACTGTTTCTGAATGGGAAATCACTCGGCAAAAAATGCAAAAATCCGAAATCAGAAAATTCGGTTGAACGTTTCAGGCTTATCTGGAAAGATGTCATATATGAACCTGGAGAACTCAGAGCAGTCGCTTACAAGGAAGGCGTTAAAATAGGGGAAGCAATTGTGAAAACTGCTGGTAAACCATACCAGTTGCGTCTGACTCCTGACCGAACAGTAATCAAATCGGACGGTAAAGATCTCTCCTTTATCCTTGTAGAAGCTCTCGACCGAAATGGGAACCCCTGCCCGCTTGCAAACAATACTTTTGAAATTAAAGTTACAGGTTCAGGAAAGTTCATAGGTGTAGATAACGGTAATCCACAATCACTGACATCATTTCACTCAACAAAATACGATCTTTTCTATGGCAAAGCCATGATTATTGTGGGTGCATCAAAGACAAAAGGTGAAATAACTGTAGAGGTTATTTCAGACGGACTAAAACCTGCAATAACCAGAATAACAACACAAAATTAAATCTTACATAATGAAAAAAAATTTTATTTTACTCATTTACTTGCTGCTCTGTTCTTTTCTCTTTATCCCTGCTATCAATGGGCAGCAAAAGGCTATACAGACAGGTAAACAGGCTCCCTCAAAAATTATCGTTCCTGTTGTTATTAATGGCGAAGCACAAAAGATACCGGAGTTTGAAAATCCAGATGAGTGGATAAGAGAGGATCTCTGGGTCGAAACGGAATTTGATTCAGACGGCGATGGCAGGCGTGACAGAATGCATGTTGACGTTACACGTCCCCGGCAAACAGAAACAGAAGGTATCAAATTACCTGTTATATATGAATCGAGTCCATATTTTGCAGGTACCGGAAGTACAGCCCGTCAGTATTTCTGGAACGTGCGCCATGAGTTGAATTCTGTACCACCACCACGCACTTCTATGCCTCCTGTTCAAAGAATAGGTAAACGACCGATTATTTCAAACTCTCATGTTTCCACATGGGTACCGTATGGTTTTATTGTGGTACACTCCTCAGCACCCGGTACGGGACTATCACAGGGCTGCCCAACTATAGGAACAGAAATTGAAGCCCTTGCTCCAAAAGCTGTTATCGACTGGCTAAACGGAAGAGCAAAAGGTTACACAACACCCGATGGAAACGATGAAGTAAAGGCTTACTGGACAACCGGCAAGGTTGGAATGATTGGCACATCCTATAACGGCACCATCCCTTTTGCTGCAGCAACTACAGGAGTAGAAGGACTGGAAGCTATAATACCTGTTGCCCCAAATACTTCATATTACCATTACTACCGCTCCAATGGACTGGTTAGAAGTCCGGGAGGCTATCTCGGAGAGGATGTTGATGTTCTCTATGAATTTATCCATTCCAATCCTGACAGGTGTGCCTGGTGCGATTCGGTTTACAGGGATGGCATAATGGCCCGCGGAATGGACAGAGTAAAGGGTGATTACAACGATTTCTGGGCTCAACGTGACCTGATGAATTATATGGGCAAATTCAGAGCAGCTGTTCTGATGTCACATGCTTTCAACGACTGGAATGTAATGCCCAGCCATAGTTACCGGTTTATAAAAATACTAAAGGAAAAAGGGGTTCCTCTGAAGATTTATTACCATCAAGGGGGGCATGGTGGAGAAC
>JBASIK010000170.1:0-10706 GCA_049654745.1 Bacteroidales bacterium | reverse complement strand
TCACCATGCTTTGCTGGGGCTCCTGGGGTAACACCCAGAAGCTTGCCGGCAAAACATGGCGCTTCGAACTCTTTTACTGGGATTACGTCCTGGGAATTTTGTTGTTTGCATTGATATCCGGCTTCACTCTTGGCAGTTTTGGACAGGAAGGGAGGAGTTTTCTTAAGGATATCCTTCAGGCTGACGTTGAAAACGTACTCAAAGCTATTGCAGGAGGAGTGATATTCAATGCTTCCAACATACTGCTTGTTGCAGCGATGGCAATAGCGGGGATGGCTGTTGCATTTCCTATGGGTGTGGGCATTGCACTTGCAGTAGGGGTTATTGTCAACTATGTTGCAGCGCCTAAAGGAGATCCGGTAGTACTTTTCACCGGACTTACGCTCATTGTGGCTGCCATTATAATTGATGCTTTAGCATACCGCCGGCACAGTGTTTCTCAGAGCAGGGTTTCGGGGAAGGGTATAATTCTATCTGTATCGGCAGGTATACTGATGTCGATGTTTTACAGGTTTGTTGCCAGTTCGATGGTTTCAGATTTCTCAGTGCCTGAAGCTGGCAGGCTTACCCCATATTCAGCGGTCTTCTTTTTTGCAACCGGTGTTCTGATAAGCAATTTTATTTTCAATTACCTTCTGATGAAGAAGCCCATTGAGGGTGATCCGCTCTCGTTCAGGGATTATCTAGGTGGCAGCCTGAAGGTGCACCTCACGGGTGTGCTCGGGGGCATAATATGGAACATAGGAATGTCGATGAGCATCATTGCTGCCGGTAAGGCCGGGTTTGCAATATCTTACGGGCTTGGTCAGGGTGCAACGCTGGTAGCGGCGTTGTGGGGGGTATTTATCTGGAAGGAGTTCAGGGGGGCAAACAGACAGGTGAATATTTTGATTGCGCTGATGTTTCTTGCTTACCTTGCGGGACTGGCGTTGCTGGTGTATGCGGGAGCGTGAGGGAAGAGGGCGCAGGCCTCAGGGCTCTGAGCTCAGTGCATGAGGCGATAAAAAATAAAATGAGAGAATGAAATATTTTTTTCAATAGAAAATATTATATTTGTGAACTGATAATTACAATTTTTGTAATGAATAGTTCACAAAATAAAAACAAAGATATCATTTACTTAATTTATAAAGAGAAAGGCAATGTATTCAGATTTGCAGACATTGCAATGATAGTTTCCGGACAGGATTCTGCTTCTCTGAGCCGGAAATTGAACTATTACATTAAAACAGGACGACTCCTGAATCCGCGAAAGGGCATTTATGCAAAACCGGATTATACTCCTGAAGAATTGGCGTGTACTGTTTATGTACCTTCCTATATATCACTCCAGTACGTACTGCAGAGAGCCGGTGTAATTTTTCAGTACGACACGAGGATAACGCTGGTAAGCTACCTCAGCAGGATAATTGAAGTCGGAGACAAAACATTTTTATACAGGAAAATAAAAGGCACTGCTCTTGTAAACACTACAGGAATAGAAAGAAAGGGCCTTCATCTGAATATTGCCACGCCGGAGCGTGCATTTCTTGATATGCTTTATCTTGAAAAAGAATTTTATTTTGATAATCCAGGAATTCTTAGAAAAGAGATGGTTTATAAAATCCTTCCGGTTTATCAGTCAAAAGCTCTTACGAAAAGAGTTAAAAATATATTGCCAGTATGATTGATGTAAACAAACATAGGTTGTACCTGGTACAGATACTTAAAGATATTTATTCCGACGATAAACTTGCAGGTTGTCTGGGTTTTAAAGGTGGAAGTGCGTTGATGTTCTTTTATGATCTTCCTCGTTTTTCGGTTGATCTCGATTTTAACCTTATCTGTACAGATGATAAGCAAATAATCTCTGGAAAGATACGCAAGATTCTTCTGAAATACGGCAGAATTCATGATGAAGCTGCTAAATTAAATACTTTGCTTTTTGTGCTCGATTATCGAACAGGTGAGCGTAAGCTGAAAGTGGAGATTTCAACCCGCAATTTTGAGGACAGATATGAAATCAGGGATTTACTGGGTTTAAGTATGCTGGTTATGAACATATCTGACATGTTTTCACACAAATTATGTGCACTGCTCGAACGCAATATACTTGCCGGACGGGACATATTCGACTGCTGGTTTTTAATGAAAAGGCAGACTCCGGTTAATCCCATTATCATTAAAAAAAGGGGAAACATGCCGTTAGAAGATTTTCTTGGAAAATGTATTGAAAGGATTGAAAACGTAAAAAACAGTATCATTTTGCAGGGTATCGGCGAGTTAATTGATGAACAAATAAAAAATTTTGTTAGGAAAGGATTAAAGGAAGAAACAATCTCTTTACTGAAGTTTTATAGAGATTATCCAATTACAGAGTAATGAAATCAATTCTAAACAGAAAAGTTCAATTTTGTGCAAGCAGTTTTTGAGAAAAAAAACCGTGTACGGCCGGGGAAAAAAGAAAATATTTAACCACTGAGAATCCAGATAAACGGTCCTTTAGCTTGAGCGTCACGAAGCGTAATTCTTAATCATATAAACTATGGGTAGACTATGTGCCTTCTGTGTGCTTAGTGGTGATAAATTCATTAATTGGTAACCGGCAAAGCTGAATTCAGTTTACAACATTTACCGGTTTCCCTTCAAGAAAACTCCTTACATTATCGACTGTTATTTTCATAAGGCGCTGGCGCGCCTCTATAGTTGCCCATGCAACATGAGGCGTGATGATGCAGTTTTTTGCCTTAAGCAAAGGGTTATCAGGTGAAGGTGGTTCCTCTGAGAGTACATCGAGGGCCGCGCCTGCTATTCTGCCTTCATTAAGCGCGTCGGCAAGGTCCTGTTCTACTATAAGCTGCCCCCGTGCACAGTTCACAAGAAGCGCTGAATGTTTCATGATCCTGAGTCTGTGGATGTTAATCATGCCTTTTGTTTCGGGTATGAGCGGACAATGAAGGGTGACTATATCGCTGCGTTTGAGGAGTTCATCCAGTGGGTAGTTTTCATAACCTTCAACATCTGTTACCTCACTAACTATTACATTCATTTCCAGAGCTTCTGCAACCCTTGCGACCGCCTTCCCTATCCTTCCGAAACCCACAATGCCAATTGTTTTTCCTGCTAACTCTATTAACTGTTTGTCCCAGTAGCAGAAATCCAGATTCCTGCTCCACCGCCCTTCTCTGACTTCATCAGAAAATTTTCCCGGGTAATTGTAAAACTCAAGAATAAGGGCAAAAGTATGCTGGGCTACCGATGCAGTACTGTATGCAGGTACATTAGTTACAATAATGCCTCTACGTTTTGCTGCTTCAGTGTCCACAACATTGTAACCCGTGGCCAGCACACCTATATATTTCAAACGTGGCAGCTTCTCAATAACATTTGCCATCATCAGATTTTTATTCGTAAGAATTATCTCTGCATCTGCTGCCCTTTCAGTTATCATATTATCAGGTGTGCGGTCATAAACCACTACCTCTCCGAGAGATTTCAGCTCATCCCATGAGAGATCCCCCGGGTTCAGTGCATAACCGTCCAGTACAACTATTTTCATTCTTTAAATAATTATTTACAAAATAACAATCTACAAATTAAATGAATTTTTATCTGACAGCCTTAATTACAGCAAAACATGTCTTAAGAGAATCTGTTTTAATTTTTACCAGGCCGTTTCCATCAATGTAACCAGGTTGTATCCATTCAGGATTGTCAACAGAGATCCAGTTTATTGAGAATCTGTTGTCATGTCCCCTGAGATCCAGTGTTGCTTCTCCTCCATTTGTGAACAGGATTACATAAACCTCACCCTCTTTTGCCGCAAGATATGCCTCATTATCTTTTACATCCATTAACAAATCCATCCTGGGGGCAATATCCCACATTTTAACTTTTTTCTCGATTGCACGTACAGTTTTAATACAGTTTATTGCCAGGGGGCTGAGTCCAAGGCCGGAGGGCGGTCTGTGAAACCTTGCTGAGGCAAATCCTCCTAGCACATTGCGGCAAAAGGTCTGTACTGCATTATTTGTGGTTATTCCCTTCACGATAGTTTATCTTCTGTCTATCTGTTCTCTTGGAACAACTCCTATCCGGGCTGCCCAGTTCTCATACATCTCAATCATTTCCAACTTTTTACGGGGGCATTTTTCACTGAGGTCATTCAGTTCCGAACGGTCGTTCTTCATATTGTACAACTCCCACATTCCAGATTTCCGGGTTGAGTTATCATAGAGCGAAACCAGTTTCCAGTCGCCATACCTTACAGCACGGTTCCCTTCGTGCTCCCAAAAGAGAGGAGATTTCCGCTTCAGTTTTTTACCTTTAAAAACCGGTACAAGACTTATCCCCTCCATAGGAATAATATCTCTCTCTTTAAATTTTTCCGGATTTTCCAGTCCCTCCAGTTCCACTGTCCTGTCAGGATAGTTTGCCCCTGTAAGTTCCACAATAGTAGGCATGATATCAATTATATGCCCTGTCTGTGAATCAATTCTGCCACCCTTTATCAGCTTCGGGTAATAAGCTATAAACGGCGTTGCTATTCCGCCTTCATGCACCCAGTGTTTGAACATTCTGAATGGCGTGTTGCTTACATTTGCCCAGGGATATTCATATGCATCGAATGAATCAGGGGTACCGGTCTCTCCTTTCACCTTAAGGAACTTCGCCTGGTTACGTGTTGATTCGTGGCACCCGCCGTTGTCTGAAAGAAAGATTATGAGGGTATTTTCAATCTCCCCTGTTTTCTCCAGATAACTTACTACCTTACCGATATTCTGATCCATACGGTCGATCATTGCTGCATAGACAGCCATGCGGAGATCCCACATCTTTTTTGTCGCTTCTGGAAGAGTATCCCACATAGGTACTCTTACGTCGCGGGGCGAAAGTTTTACCGATGGGTCGATAATACCCATTGAAAGCATGCGGTTATACCTTTCTTCCCTGAGCTTATCCCAGCCCATCATATATTTTCCCCGGTATTTTTCGATATCCTCAGGCAGTGCATGAAGCGGCCAGTGTGGTGCGGTAAATGCCATGTAGAGAAAAAACGGTTCATTTTTATCCCTTTCTTTAATAAATGAAAGAGCATAATCGCCAATTGCATCGGTCATGTAAAATCCGGTATCGGGCGGGAAGAAATCCTTACCGTCGAGCATCCATCTGACGGGTTTCATGTTTGGCCTGTAGGCTATTGGTTTGAAATAGCTTCCGGCACCATCTATCAGACCGAAATATCGGTCGAAGCCTCTTTTTAGGGGATGTACTTCGGGCTGAGCACCCACATGCCACTTACCTGACATCAATGTTCGATAGCCGTTCATCTTCAGGACCTCGGCTATTGTTACGCATTTATCATTAAGATATCCCTGGTACGATGGGTATCCGAGATTTGAAACTATATCGCCTATTCCGGCCTGGTGCTGATAGAGCCCGGTAAGCAGAGAGGCTCTTGTGGGGCAGCTGCGCGAAGCGTTGTAGAACTGTGTCATTCTCAGCCCGTGCAGTGCAAGCCGGTCGAGGTTGGGGGTCTTTATCTCCGAACCGAAACATCCAATGTCGGAGTAGCCCATGTCGTCGGCCAGGATAAGAATGATATTGGGTTTTGCCTCACTTTTCTGAGCAGAAATCTGTGCTAAAAAGATATGGGCGCCGGCGACACAGAAGGATAGAAAGGATAATTGTTTCATATTTCAATTAATTATTTACTGTCAGTAGCCGGAAATTTACGTATTTCTCCCTGGAGACGAGGATATGTTTCCCATATTTCCGGATCTGGTCCTGTTTCACGCGGATCTCCCGTCTCTTTCAAAACTGCTGTCAACCGTGTAGCAAGTCTCTTTCTGATCCTTTCAAATTCTTGCTTTCCAGCAAGGTTATTCATACAAAAAGGATCTTTTACCACATCATATAGTTCTTCCGCAGGACGTTTCGCAACTGCAGCATGGAAGAACGGAAGAAATAACGAATCTTTTGTATTTGTATTCCTGTAAAACCTTAAAGTTGGGCCATCGTCAATATCGAAATAAGCCTGGTGCATTTCACTCAGAGTACCGTCATTACGGTAGAACTGTGGGTCGCCGGCTGGCCAGTATTCAGGATGGTAGTTTCTGATATACAGATACCTGTCTGTTCTTATTATACGCTGTGGATATCCCCTGTTCTCATATCTTGACGACGAATGTCTTTCTCGTCCTGCAAAAATCTCCCTGCGCTGGTTACTCATCCCGCTCTTTTTTGATGTCATATATCCGAGCAGACTCTTCCCCGTCATCGGATAAGTGCCATCGAATGTCAATCCTGCAGCTTCGAGAATAGTTGGAGCAATATCTACCAGACTCACCAGATCATTAGATACCTGGCCTCTTCTGATATGAGATCCCCAGCATACAGCAAGCGGAACATGAAGGCCTGCATCGTAGCAGTTGGCTTTTGCCCGGGGGAAAGGCATGCCGTTATCACTGGTAACAATGATAAGAGTATTTTCCATCTCACCGATCTCTTCAAGCTTATCAAGAATCTTTACAAGATGTTTATCGAACCATTCTATTTCAACAGCATAATCAAGTAGATCCTTTCTCACAACGGATATATCAAAAAGGAAACCCGGGACTTTAACATCCGTTTCATTCTTCATCTCTTTTATGCCTGATCCTTCTTCAAATGCCCTGTGAGGTTCGTGGGCACCAAACCAGAAGAAGAATGGTTGTCCTTCCTTGCGCTCTTTAAGGAAGAGTTCAAAGTTGCCGGAATAATCTATATTCGAGATTCCAGAATAAGGAGGTTTCAATTTTTTCTGATTAAATTCCTTCCCGGCCGGATTCTGCTTCCAGCCTGAAATTTTCCAGTTGCCTGGAGCCCATGGCTTGCCTGTATATCCTACCAGGTATCCATTTTCTTCAAGTACCTGTGTGAAGGTTTTATATTTTAAAGGGAAAGAGCTGGCATGAGTACCTGCCTCTTCGATCTGCCATGGATACCGGCCTGTAAGGATGCTCGCACGTGATGGGCTGCTACCCGGTGAAGTTACAAATGCGTTGTTGAAAAGTATTCCTTGTGCAGCCACCCTGTCGAATCCGGGCGTTCTGACCCACTTTGTGCCATATGCTGAAGCATAAGGCCACGACTGGTCGTCACTGATAACGAACAGCACATTTGGACGATCCGTCTTTGCAGCATGGGATAATATACCGGATGCACAGAAAAAAATCGGAACTAGATGTAAACGGCTCATAAAAATATCTTAGTTTTTCTGGAGAATTTTTCCTCATGAACAACATTTCCATCAACGTCGCAATGCTGAAATTTAATAAAAACTTCATTGTTTTCACGGTATACGCTTCCACGCAGGTAACCGCCCTTAACCCTCAGGAATCTGTGTTCCGGCCTGAAATCATTCTGGTTCCATCCTTCTGCATGTGAATCGGAACCTGCACCGGTGCCGAATTCCCACAAAGTTGTTCCTGGTATGTTTGTCACATATTGCCAGTGGCGGTCGCCATTGCAGATAAAAATATTATCGAACTGTTTAAGGTAATTTCTTATCTCATCACCCTCATATCTGAATCCATTATTCGAGTAATTATCATTTTTATTTGCCCTGTCGGGTCCGAGAATTGGTCCAGGAGAAATAATCAATTTAAATGTTGCATCCGACTCTTTCAGAGTTCTAAAAAGCCACTCCTTCTGCTCTTTTCCCCAGATGGTTTTACCGGGGCCGTCAGGGTCGCTGTTTTTACTCCGGTAATTACGCCCTTCCATAAGCCATATTTGCAGGTCTTTCCCCCAACGGATAGTTTTATAAGGAAGTTCATTCGAAGGGAACTGTTCTTTATCGAAAATTTCAAGACCACGTTCCCATGTTACTGTTCCGTATTTCATTCCCGGATACGCATCATCCCTCAGTACGTCGTGATCATCTTTCATAAAGTATGTTGTCACCTGCCGGTAGAAATCTCTCTGGTAGGGCAGGGCAAAAATCCTGTCCCATTTAAACCGCATAAGTTCTTCTGTAAGGGCGAAAGGACCAGGTTTATCGTAATATTCAACATCGCCGGTATGGACAAAGAAGTCGGGGAATGGATTGAGCATTGAGCGGTAGATTTTGTGACCATTTACCGGGTCGTCCCTCCGGGGATAATCATGACATGTAACAATGCAGAAATTAATACTTCTGACAGAATCAGCCAGCGGAGGGGTACGGAAAGCACCGGCAATGCTGTCGGTAACCTCTTTCCTCCCAATTCTGCGTGCATAAAGGGTTACAACATATTTTGTATCAGGTATCAGTCCGGTGAGTCTCCACTGAAGAGTGAAGTTCTTTTTTTCATCAACCTGTTGCCACTCTTTTATTACTTTCTGATCATCATGCCATAGTGGATAATAAACCAGCTTAACCTCTCCATTCATACCCGGGCATGCACCTTCCATCTGCTCAAGAGTATAACCCTCCGGTATCTGGGCTTTAAATATCGAATCGGGGTTTGCCATCTTATCAAGGCGCCGGTGTTCCTCTGCCGCAGGTACAAGGAAAGGAGGACCTTCCCTGTTCATTTCAGGCGTTTTTGTTAAGCGTGTCCAGATCACAATAGAATTCTGGTCGGCCCAACCATTATGGAAACCGTTGCCGAAAAATGGCCCTTCGGTCTTTTTGCTGCATGAAAAGCATATTAACAGAATAAAAAATAAATAACATTCCGATAGTTTCATGATTAAATTGAATAATGAATTATTTTTCATATTCTCAAAACTATAAATATTTTTTCTTTGTGCCCTTTGTAGCCTCTGTTTGAAATATCTTTATTTAAGTTTTTCCCTCATCTAAGGAACTTCTTATGTTTCACACAAAGAGCACAAAGAGCACAAAGACATTTTTTCCCTTTGTGAGCTTCGTGGCCTTTGTGTGAAATATCTTTCTTTCATCCTTCTCTCTTCTCCTGAACCTCTTTTGTTTCACACAAAGAGCACAAAGAGCACAAAGACATTTTTTCCCTCTGTGAGCTTCGTGGCCTCTGTGTGAAATATCTTTCTTTCATCCTTCTCTCTTCTCTTGAACCTCTTTTGTTTCACACAAAGAGCACAAAGTCATTTTTCCCTCTGTGAGCTTCGTGGCCTCTGTGTGAAATATCCTTTACTTGACGATGTTTACTTTTTGTCTGACACTATATTCCCTGTTCCGTTTTGCAGCCATATATCAAGGCGTGGAGCATCTCCGTCGTAAGGCTTTCCAAGGATATCAAGGTCGCCGTCACCATCGAGGTCGGCTATTTCCGAATCATGCACATCTATGCCCTTTGATATTATCATATCCCTGGTGAAATTTCCCTTCCCATCACCAAAAAGGATACGGTTAACAGCATCTTTGTGTCCGCCAAGGGTCATCTCGGCATACCAGATATCCTGATTACCGTCGCCATCAAAATCAATTACTGCGAGTGTGTGGCCGTTGCTGACTGCTGGAATAATTTCCTTTTTCTTCCATGTACCTTTTTCGTATTCATAGAGAAACATCGGAGCTACTCCGTCGCCAACCACCATAACTACTTCGGGTCTTCCTCCCGGGATGATTTGTCCTGCGGCCACACGGCTGAAGGTATAGGCAGCATCAATTATATTATATGAAAACTTGTCATTACCAAGATATTTGAACCAGAGGCCTCCCCCGATTATATCCTGCACACCATCGCCGTCAATATCGGCTTTTGCAAGACCTTCATGTTCATTTATCTTCTTCCACGAAGGATAGGTCCCATGTTGCTCCATCTGGCTGTCGGAATAATACCTGTAGACAGGAATAAGTTTCCAGTTTTCCGCAGGAATCGGATCTTCAGGAATGCGCGCAAAATAGAGTGTCTGGTCGCCCTGGGCCCAGAATACAAGATCTGGCCTGTAATCACCATCGAAATCGCCTATCATCTGATCATGTATTTTATTACCGCCCGTATTACGGATAGTATGCCTTGACCAGGATCTTGAAAAGTCGGGGTAAGGGTTTTTCCACCACCAAACCTGATTCGTTTTGCTATCACCTCCTGCTATTATGTCCTGATCCCCGTCATTATCCACATCAAAAGCAATGGTTCCTGCCTCTATAAAGCATATCGCATCTTCCACAACATGCCTTTTCCACCCGTTTTCTGTCCGCTGGTACCAGACAAGACCGGGTGCAGTGGTGCGTTCTGATATGCAGAAATCGTTTATACCGTCATTGTCGAAATCTGCAACAGCACAGGAAGTTTGCTGTTTACCTTTGTTGGGCGGTTCAATAGCACCTGTTTTGCTGGAAATATGAACCCAGTGAGTCTGGGAAAATGCTGACAAACATGAAAAAATTATTAAAAATGAAATTGATAATACGCCTTTCATTTCGAGAGTTACGATAATTTTTTTACAAATTCAGCCCCTCCATGGCCTTTCCCTTTCCTGCGCTTCATCGAGTGCGGCCAGTGCATGATTAATATCTTCTACAATCTGGAAATCGTACATTCCGAGGCAGATAAAATCAGCTCCGTTTTTAAATGCATATTTCAGCCCTTCCTCAGGCTTTATGGCACCTGCCGCCAGGACTTTGAAGGCAATCCATGGCTCTTCCAGAGTTGCCATATACTTGATTGTCTCCTCCGGATCATAATCAAAAACATTGTCGTGCCATTCAGGGTTTGCTTTAGCCGACCAGTAGTTGTGGCTATGGCAGGTTTTTACCCAGAAATCCGGTTTAATTC
>JBASIK010000169.1:0-4066 GCA_049654745.1 Bacteroidales bacterium | reverse complement strand
GATTGGTACAGCGCTGTTAATGATATAATTAACGCAATCTATGAAAGTTTTACTGCCAGCGATTCGAAAAGATGAAAAAACTAGTAGAACTAATTGACGTTACGGCCGGATACAATTCAAAGGTGGTATTGGAAGATGTGAATCTTACCGTATATGAGGAAGATTTTATAGGTATTATAGGCCCGAACGGAGGTGGGAAAACTACTCTGCTGAAGGTCATTCTGGGAATGGTTAAACCAATGAAGGGTACTGTAATTTATAATCATGAGATGCTGAAACGCACAGATATTGGCTACCTGCCGCAACTTTCATCAGTTGATATTTCTTTCCCTCTTACCGTTACTGATGTTATTCTTTCGGGACTTATGATGCATAAAGGTGTATATGTTAAAATGAGCAGGGAAGACAGGAAAAAGGCTGACGGGATAATGGATGAAATGGGCTTGAAGGGTTTTGAGAAGGCAACACTTGCGGAGCTGTCGGGAGGCCAGATACAGAGAGTTTTTCTGGGAAGGGCACTTATTGGCAATCCCCGGCTGCTATTACTTGATGAACCCGACAACTTTGTTGATACCACCTTTGAAAATGAGTTCTACATAAAACTTCACGAACTGAACAGACGTATGGCTATTATGATGGCTTCACACGATGTCGGTACAATTTCCTACCATGTAAAGTCGTATGCGTGTGTCAACAGGCATCTGCATTACCACCCTTCTCCGGAATTGACCGAAGAACAACTTTCGGCCTATAACTGTCCGATTCAACTTGTTACACATGGTCCTGTTCCACATACAGTTCTGAAAAAACACGACTGATAATGGATATCCCGGTATTGCAATATGATTTTATTCTGAAAGGTATATTGGGATGCCTGTTTGCAAGCATTACAGCGGGTATTGCCGGGACATATATTGTCTCAAGGAGAATGGTTTTTCTGAGCGGGGGAATCACTCATGCTTCATTTGGAGGAATCGGGATTGGCTATTTTGCAGGTGTTAATCCTGTGGCCGGAGCAGCCGTTTTTGGCATCCTCTCCGCCATAGGCATTGAATACCTGTCGGTGAAACAGAAAATAAGAGAAGATTCAGCAATAGGTATTATTTGGGCATTGGGTATGGCAGTTGGTATCATTTTCATTTACCTGACTCCAGGCTATACTCCCAACCTGATTAGCTATCTCTTTGGAAGCATTCTGACAGTAACGAATGCCGACCTTATTGCACTTGGCATTCTTTCAGTAATTCTATTATTGTACTTTTCGGTATTTTACAGAACAATACTATATATATCATTTGATGAAAATTACGCCAGAACATATTCATCATACGTGGATTTTTTCAAATACCTAACAACGTCGTTGATGGCACTCACGATAGTACTGAATATAAGGATGGCAGGAGTCGTTCTGGTACTTTCACTTCTGACAATTCCCCCTAACATTGCAATGCTTTTTACAAGAAAATACTCTTCAATAATGAAACTGTCGGTTCTTTGCGGATTTGCTGGCACGTCGGGAGGTTATCTATTTTCGTGGTTCACTGGAATACCTGCAGGAGCTGCAACTATATTCGTTCTGGTAGTTATGTGGCTAATCTTAAAACTGATTACCATGGTAAATTTGAAACGGGAGATGGAATAATGCTTATGCCGCGAGTTATTTTGGCAGAACTCAGTTGACTTACTGGCTAAGAGTTACTGGATGTTAATGGTAAAATACTGATAATTAAATGATTATAATTTATTAATTATCAAATAATTACAATGGTAAAATAAAAATAAACTTATAGAATTATGGATTACGATTTATTGATAATCGGAAGTGGACCTGGCGGTTATGTTGCTGCCATAAGGGCATCGCAGCTTAAGATGAAAGTTGCAGTGGTAGAAAGGGCAGAACTCGGAGGGGTATGCCTTAACTGGGGATGCATCCCTACCAAGGCTCTACTTAAAAGTGCACAGGTGTACCAGTATTTTATGCATGCCTCACAATACGGGATATCTGTTCAGGGTGAAGTTAGACCTGACTTTAAAGCAATTATAGCCCGGAGCAGGGCTGTAGCTGAAGGGATGAGCAAGGGGATACAGTTTCTTTTCAAAAAGAACAATATTGTACATATAAAGGGTACAGGCAGACTAAAAGGTGCAGGGGAAGTTGAAATAACAGATGATACAGGTAACAAGAAGGTATATACTGCAGCTAATATCATTCTAGCAACAGGAGCCAGACCAAAAGCACTTCCCGGCATGGAGATAGACGGCAAAAAGATTATCGGATACCGTGAAGCAATGACCCTTCCGGAACAACCTGCCTCTATGGTTATTGTCGGTTCTGGTGCAATCGGCTGCGAGTTTGCCTCTTTTTACCAGTCGCTCGGCACTGAAGTGACACTTGTGGAAATAATGTCGCATATTATGCCACTTGAAGATGAGGAGGTTGCAAAACAACTCGAAAGGTCATTTAAAAAGATGAAAATGAAAGTGTTGACCAGTTCAACAGTTAGCTCGGTCGATACTACAGGTGATAAATGCCGTGTTACGGTGAAGACTCCTTCAGGAAACCAGGTAATAGAAGCTGATGTGGTTCTCTCTGCAGCGGGTATAACACCAAATACAGAGAATCTCGGGCTTGAGGAAGCAGGTGTCAGAACCCACGATGGTAAAATTATGGTGGATGAGTTTTACAGAACCTCCGTGAATGGTATATATGCTATTGGAGATATTATAAATGGCCCGGCCCTGGCACATGTGGCATCAGCTGAAGGGATTATCTGCGTTGAAAAAATGGCAGGTCTGAATGTTGAACCACTTGACTACAACAATATACCCTCTTGTACTTATACAATGCCTGAGGTTGCATCATGCGGACTGACAGAAAAGGCTGCAGTAAGAGCCGGTTATGAGATAAAAGTCGGAAAATTTCCATTTACTGCATCGGGTAAGGCGAGTGCTGCAGGTGACAGAGATGGATTTGTTAAACTTATCTTCAATGAAAAGGATGGTGAGTTGCTCGGTGCGCATATGATAGGGCAGAATGTTACGGAGATGATTAGTGAAATTATCGTAGCACGGAAGCTTGAAACCACAGCACATGAAATAATAAAATCTGTTCATCCTCACCCGACGTTGTCGGAAGCCATCATGGAAGCTGCTGCAGCAGCATATGGTGAGGCAATAAATTTGTAAAAGGTTTTACCGCAGGTATGATGAGCACCTGCTAAGAACCGACGCAACCTTTTATAAAAATTGTTCATCACTTATTCTGGAGCAGTATATTTTCCAGACTTTTTATTATTTTTATATCGTTATACATTAGTTTTTGGACGATATAAAAGAAATAATAAAAGGTTGTCTGGAAGGCAACAGGCGCGATCAGGAGCTGCTGTACCGGAGACATTGCTCGAAACTTTATGCAGTGTGTCTCCAGTATTCCAGTGATGATGAAGAAGCTCGCGACATTTTGCAGGAGGGATTTATTAAAATATTCCAGAACCTGCATAGTTATAAACACGAAGGTTCTTTTGAAGGCTGGCTGAGAAGGATAGTTGTGAATACCGCCCTCGAGAAATACAGGGCCAAATACAACCTGTACAGAGTTGACGACCTTGATACCATCGATGAACCTCAGGCAGAACCTGATACAGAAGATTATACTGGTATCGATGCAGCAGATCTGCTTTATATGATCAGGGAACTGCCACCAAAATACAGGATGGTATTCAATCTTTATGCTATTGAGGGTTATTCACACAAAGAAATCAGTAAAATGCTGAATATATCAGAAGGAACATCAAAATCAAACCTTTCACGTGCAAGAACTATACTGCAGAAAAAGGTAAAACTCTATACTGGTATAAGAAAGAGTATTATAAATGGCTGACTGGCATTCAAATATTGACCTGGCGTTCAGGAACGGACTGAAAGACCATGGAGTGCTGCCTCCTGAAGATGTATGGGAAAATGTTAGTAGGTCATTACCGGAGAGGCGCAGGAGAATTATTCCTGCCCTTATGCGTGCTGCTGCATTTGCCACCCTGGTCCTCAGCACCGGAACAGCAGTCTATTT
>JBASIK010000168.1:0-3627 GCA_049654745.1 Bacteroidales bacterium | reverse complement strand
ATTTACTATTTCATTACAGGTTACCTTCTGTATGCTTCGGTTTTTGCAGCGGTGGGTTCTGCAGTCGATAACGAAACAGAGACGCAACAGTTCATGCTTCCTATAACACTGCCTGTGATACTCGGACTGTTTGTCGCCATGAGTACAATGCAGAACCCTGAAAGCTCAATGGCGTTCTGGTTTTCAATTATACCATTCACCTCTCCGATAGTTATGATGGCAAGAATACCTTTTGGTGTTCCCCTGTGGGAAATTGCTCTTTCAATGTTCCTTATGGCAGTCACTTTTATTATCTTTGTATGGCTGTCAGCAAAGATTTACCGTACCGGTATTCTTATGTACGGTAAAAAATCTTCGTGGAAAGAGATATGGAAATGGCTGACTTATAAAGGATAATTTCTCATTAAAACAAGCATTGAAGCCAGATGCCCAGAATTCTAGTTATTGATGATGAAAAGTCTATCCGGAACACGCTGAAGGAAGTTCTGGAATACGAGAATCACGAGGTTGACCTGGCAGAAGATGGACCGTCGGGCATAGAGCTTTTTTCAAATAATGCCTACGATATCGTTCTGTGTGATATCAAGATGGCAAAAATGGACGGGATAGAAGTACTGGAAAAGATACTTGAAATTTCGCCCGACACTCCGGTTATAATGATATCGGGCCATGGTAACATCGACACTGCTGTTGAATCGATTAAGAAAGGGGCATATGATTTTCTTGAGAAACCACTCGACCTGAACCGTCTGCTCATCACTATACGAAATGCAACCGACAAATCGAGGCTGGTAACCCAGACAAAGGTTCTGAAGAACAAGGTGAGCAAGATGTACGAAATTGTTGGTCAGTCGCCTGCCATACTTCAGGTTAAGGAAATGATTGACAGGGTTGCTCCCACTGAAGCCAGAGTACTCATTACCGGTGCAAGCGGTACCGGCAAAGAGCTGGTTGCCCACCAGATTCATGAAAAAAGCAACAGGGCAAAAGGGCCGTTCGTTGAAGTTAACTGCGCAGCAATACCTTCGGAACTTATTGAGAGTGAACTATTCGGACATGAGAAAGGCTCTTTTACCTCGGCTATAAGACAACGGATAGGGAAATTTGAACAGGCAAACGGAGGTACACTATTCCTCGATGAAATAGGCGATATGAGCCTGTCGGCACAATCAAAAGTGCTCAGGGCCCTGCAGGAAAACAAGATCACCAGAGTGGGTTCCGACAAAGACATACATGTTAATGTAAGGGTAATTGCCGCAACTAATAAAAACCTGCTCAAAGAAATTGAACAAAACACTTTCAGGGAAGACCTTTACCACCGGCTCAGTGTTATACTAATCCATGTGCCTACCCTTAATGAACGTCTGGAAGATATACCGCTGCTTGCAGACCATTTCAACACCCTTATCTGCAACGAGTATGGCATGAGTAAGAAGATTATTACAGATGATGCCATAAAAGAACTTCAGAAAATACAATGGAGAGGAAATGTAAGAGAGTTCCGGAATGTGCTTGAACGACTGATTATTCTATGCAAAGACAGGATTACTTGGAAAGATGTTATCGCCTACGCGCATCCGGTTTCGGGACTAAAACTTTAGCAATATCTCAATTTTAATAACAGCCAATCAGTTTTTTAAGAACTTCGATAAGAAGGCTTTTTAAACCATTCAGGTTTTCTTAGGTATTTTCAGTTTTTGTCCTGCCTGTATTTTTGAAGGATTACTAATGTCGTTAGCCTTCAGAACTTCTGTAACAGTCACTCCCTCAAATTGTTTTACTATATCCCATATTGTATCTCCCCGCCGTACGGTATAGATAAAATATTCACCATCGGTTATTTCGCTTCCTGACGCTGGCAATGCAGATGTTTGATTAACCGGAACAGGCTTTCCTCTCAGAGCCTGTTTTTCAGCAAAGGTCATATCGTTAATCCTTGAAAAAAACTCAACTTTTGAAGGGTCAACAAACACAGCAATCTTCTGTCCAACTCTGATGGTATTGGTATACAGATCATTCCAGTACCTCAGGTCAGAGAGCCTTACTCTGTACCATTCTGCGATATATCCAAGGTTATCACCTTCTTTCACCGTATAATATAATTTGGTTTTGCCTGCGATGCTTTTTGGCGCATAATATGATCTGACCGGATAAACCTTTGCTGTAGCCCTGTTCAAATAAACATCAGACTTATAATTGATTATTGAATCCTGCATCTGAATGAAACCGCTCAGTGCCGAAAGAGGAAGCCTCAGGGGTTGTGGTTTGGTGTTACCAGGGATTAGCCCTGTCCTGTATTGCGGATTCATATAACGCAACTCATCAAGGCTTATTCCCATAACTTCAGAGATCTGATTCAGATGAATATCTTTGTGTACCATTATTGTATCGGTTGCCATCGGGATTTTTACAGGAAGAGGGCTGATATTATGTTCTTTATAATAATTAATAGCATATGTTGCAGCTACGAATTGGGGAATGTAACCGCGTGTTTCCCCTGGCAACCTGTAATATATTTCCCAGTAGTCCTTTCTGTTTCCGGAACGTGCTATGGCTTTGTTCACATTACCGGGCCCGCAGTTGTATGCTGCAATAACAAGTACCCAGTCGCCGAATATGTTGTACATATCTTTCAGGTAGCGGGCCGCTGCATGAGTAGCCTTTACAGGATCCCTGCGCTCATCCACCAGAGAGTTTATTGTTAATCCGTACATTCGCCCTGTGCTTGCCAGAAACTGCCATAACCCGGTCGCTCCAGCTCTTGATACGGCGTTTGGATTAAGTGCCGACTCTATAACTGCCATATACTTAAGTTCAACCGGCAGGCCGTACGATTCAAAAATATCTTCAATCATCGGAAAATAATAATCGGCTAGTCCCAGAACAGCTCTCAAAACTTCCCTTTTCCTGTCGGTGTAAACGTGAATATGGTTCCGGATTATGCTGTTATACGGAAGATTAACCAGGGTGCTGATTTTTGAAAGGCGTTCACTATAAACTGAATCAGGAAATTCCGGTATAACTTCTTCCATAGTGTCAGCTGGTAAATTCATAAAAGCCGTCTGCACATACCATGTATGCAAAAGGCTATCGAGATCCCGTGCAACACGTTCTATATCTGCAGTGTCGGATTTTATTATTATTGTGTCAGTAACCTGCAGTGCAAAAACTGCCACCGGAAAAAACAATATTGCAATAATATTTATTAATTTACTCATAATCAAAATGTTACTAGCAATTTAACATTTATGCCGGCTCCCACAAAGTTATATAAAGGTATTTTAACCGGCTCAATCTTCAATGCAAGGCTTTCGCTTATATCATAATCGAACAGGCTGGCATCGACGCTGGCATCAAGAATAGTAAAGAGATACCATGCCGCGATGCCAATATACGAAAGATCCCTGTATTTTTTGAAATAATCGATTTGTCTCATCATCTGGTCCTTTATCCATGATGCAGTCGAGAGGTTATATGTTGAAGGATGAAGAACGGGATCATATTCTTCGGGTTTTATATTACGGATTAACTTAATATAACTGTCAGTTTCCGGAATCTCGTCGGTAAAATCCTGATATGCTTTTATATAGGTATTATACCATTTTGTATTGTAATACACTGCATATC
>JBASIK010000167.1:0-2190 GCA_049654745.1 Bacteroidales bacterium | reverse complement strand
CCGGGAAACTATCCTCTCTTTCCCCTTGGGATATATTACTCTAACTTCTATATTCTATATTCTATGACAACTGTTTCCGCAAACACAACGGATTGTATTCTGATTACTCTGAGATGACTCAGATTCCTCACGCGGCTATTTATCCGTTTTGTTTATTAACTTGAAGATCTCCATTGAAATAATCATTGGTATAGCTAGAGACAATATCAGTATCCATTCTTTGAAAGTAACAGGTTCGATATGCAGTATGTTTTGCATGAATGGTATTTGCATGGATAGAATATGAATACCCTGAGCAATGAGAACACCAAAAATCAGAAAAACATTTCTCTTCAATGGTACTTTAAAAGCTGAGACCCGTTCCGATCTGCAGTTGAATACATGAAAGTTTTCCATAAAAACCATCAGCAGCAAAATCATATTTCTTGCATGAAATTCACTCATAGAAGTATATTTCGTGAGATAAAACCAGAATCCTGATACAATAACCCCCATAGTAATACTTGATACAAATGTTTGTTTAACCATCAGCGGGTTGAATATTTTCTCCGATGGTTTCCTGGGAGGGCGTTTCATGGCACCCGGTTCACCGCCTTCAAAAGCAAGTGCCACATCCTGTATTCCGTTGGTGACAAGGTTCAGCCATAATAATTGAACTGCAAGCAGTGGAAGAGGAAGACCGGCAATAATTGCAAGAATGAATATGATTATCTCTGCTGCACCAGTTGAAATAAGAAGATATATTACTTTTCTGACGTTATCATATGCATATCTTCCTTCCTCTACTCCTGCTACAATTGATGAAAAGTTATCGTCAGTAACTATCATCGAGCCCACCTCTTTGGCCACATCAGTTCCGGATCCCATTGCCACACCGATATTTGCGCGCTTGAGAGCAGGTGCGTCATTTACACCGTCGCCTGTGACTGCAACAAATTCGCCGTCCCGAATCAGAACGTCCACAATTTCAAGTTTCTGGGATGGTGTTACTCTTGCAAAAACAGTTGTGGAAGTAACAAGTTTTTCATACGCGGGACTATCGTGTGCACCGGCTTCTGAAAGCATTTGACCTGTCACAACAGGCGTGTTCTCATCTGCTATGCCAAGCTCTTTTGCAATGGTTGCCGCGGTAGCTGGATGGTCGCCTGTTATCATGATTACCTTTATCCCTGCTTCCCTGCATTGCTGAATTGAATCTTTTGCCTCCGCCCTTAAAGGATCTATAAACCCTACCAATCCATAGAATGTAAGAGAAGGTATATCCTCATTTCCATATATTTCTTTCTGTATAAAATTATGAGACTGCCCACCAGCAAAGGCCAGTACTCTGTAACCTCCGGCTGAAAGCTCATTTGCAACAGATGTAATTTTTTTCTTATCAACCTGTATCTTTTCGCCGTTAACTGACATTCTATCACAAAACCCCAGAACAGTTTCAACAGCTCCTTTTACTCCAAAAAAAATCTCATCTCCTACTCTACAGATTGCTGCTGAATATTTTCTTTCCGACTCATATGGTATTTTCCCGATTATATTCCTTTCGCTGCGTAAATTTCCCGGATTAACGCCAAACTTATAACACATCCCAAGAAGAGCCACATCGATTGCATCACCATGATATATCCATTTTTCATTTTCTCTTTTCATTTCAGCCTCATTTGCGAACACGGCAACATAGTTTAATATTTTTATCTCTTCTGAAAACGACAGTGTTATATCCTTATCTTCAACACCTTCCAGAAAAACTCTTCCTTCTCCGTTATAACCTTCGCCAGTAATATTAAAACGCTTCCCGTCGGGAAGTACAAGAATTTTAGCGGTCTGTTCATTAACTGTAAGAGTACCTGTTTTATCGCTGGCAATCACGGTACAGCTTCCAAGGCTTTCCACATAGTTAAGTTTTCTTACAATGACATTTCTTTTAGCCATTCTTCTTGCAGCAATAGAAAGCGCAACTGTTAGAGCAACCGGAAGACCTTCAGGAATAGCGGATACTGCCAGAGCTACAACAAAGAAGAAAATCGATGTAATATCCATGCCCTTTGCCCTCAGAAAAACAGCTATGATGACACTTATCACAACTATTAAGATAGTAATCTGCTTTATGAACCTCTCCATCCTTAGCACTAGAGGGGGTTTTGCAGATTCAGATTCTGTAACATCTTTCGATATTTTCCCTACCTGTGTGTC
>JBASIK010000166.1:0-2636 GCA_049654745.1 Bacteroidales bacterium | reverse complement strand
GGGTATTATTCTCCCGTTGCGATCAACAGTGCGTGATATGGGCAGATCCCTTACACATCGTGCATTGATTGTTAAGCAGTGGTTATTGGGTAAAGAATATACAGAGATAGCCCGGGCAACACATCACAGCATCGATGCAGTAGCAAACTACGTGGACAAGTTTAAACGAGTGGTCTGTCTGGCGAAAAATAACTATGAGATTAAAACCATAGCATTTTTAGTCAAAATATCTCCAGGCCTGGCCCAGGAGTATTACGACCTTTATAATTCAATCGAAGCCGTACCTCACAGGAATGAGGAATTGGATGATCTTATAAAAAAAAGTATCCAGAACGATTAAATCATCAAAAAGGAATGATACTAACAGCATCATCAATAAAACATTACAGATCTGCACATGACAGGTTCTTAAAGCCTGCTATTGTGAACTTCTTTGCACGCGAGTTCTCTGGTGTTTTTGGTCCTATTGTCAGAGAAAATATCGCCGATGCTCTTATTGATCTTTTTAACTCTCTTTGCCCTGAATCATCCAGATTAAAACCAGGTCAGATAGTCTGGAATGCTCTGGATAAAAGAACCCGAGCAGATAGTGAGAAACGGCGGTATAAACCTGTAATACTATCTCTGGTAACTGATGATGAAGTATCTATGTTTGAGAAAGGAGCTTCAATCTCGACCATACGAAAGAATGTAATGGCTAGAATGATAAGAGAAGCATATCAACAGGGAGCTGTGTTATCTACAAGAGATTTAAGCCTTCTGCTGGTATCAAGTTCATCTTATCTCTCTCGCTTAAGAATCGAATATGAACTGGAACATGAAACAATACTTCCTCATACCGGAGTCATTCATGATATGGGAACTACTTTAACTCATAAACGAATTATAATCTATAAGTATGTGGTTGAAAAGAAAGATCCTTCCATCATTGCGAAAGAAACAAACCATTCTCAACTTGCTGTTGATAAATACCTTAAAGACTTTAACAGAATAAAAACACTGGTAAAGGACAAGAAGGATATCAACTTCATTCATCATACAACAAATATTGCTAAACCAGTAATTAATCAGTATTTGCAAATTATTGACAAATATGTCAAAGAACTATAAATATTTTTTCAATCCCCTTGCAATGTCATTTGGCATTATCCGTGGGGGGAAATACAAAGGGGGGTTAGTTTATGTTAAAAGGAAACACAAAGTGGGGTCAGTTTATATTATAAGGAAATACAAAGGGGGGTTAGTTTATGTTAAAAGGAAACACAAAGGGGGGTCAGTTTATGATATAAGGAAATACAAAGGATGGTTTGTTATAATACTTTGAAACACAATGAGGTCAATATTTTCAAAAAAGAATCTTTATATTCAGAAAAAGAAAACTCTTTGTAATTTTATCGATAGTTTAAATTAATTACCTGGTTAAAAAGGATCTCTTATTTAAATCTGAAAGATGGCAATCCACCAAAGCCAGAGGGCAGTTTGTATGAAACAGAAAACAGAACAAAGTAGTAAACGTCATTTGATTTTGAGTATATTGAAGTGTAGCCGTCGAGGTAATCGGTGAAAGCGTAGTGACCGGTTAGTTCTACTCCGAAGTTAACTCTTCCAGAATAAGCCATTGATACTCCAACACCTGCAGGGATAACTGCAGCAAATCCTCCTGATTTAGTAGTGCCTGTTAAATACGGACCAGTGTTAACATTTGCATGGTATGCTATACCTCCTATACCGGTAAAAGTATATAAATTAAGAGTTGAAAGCAGAGGCAGCATAACCACTCTTCTTCCTTTCTGGAAAATATAACTTGATTCACCTTTCGATTTAACAATATAATATTCGCAGAGGAGGGAAGGTTGGAAAAATGTTGTGGATGATTCAATCCCTCTAAGCTCATTTGACCCCCGTTCGTCAGTTGCATGAAACCTTCCTGCTGAAAGGTTCAGTCTCCCGGAAATTGAACCTGTTATCTTGTATTTCATTGCAACGGTAAAGTTATACCTTGTATGATTGAATGAAAAATCCTTGAATCCGAGGGCATTCTTTCCTTTTGAAAAACCTCCAATGTCACCAAAAAACTGGGTTGTTCCAATTCCGCTAACCAGTTCATACCTGCGAAGTTTCCAGAGATCAGGATCGGACGATGAAGGTGCAAACCTTTTTGGCCGGGGTATCTGACTGTTTGCAACATATGCTGCGCATATCATAAAAAACAGGAGGGCATAAATCTTTTTCATTCGTGACGGGTTTTATGTCATTTTAAAGGAAATCATTAAATCATACTAAATTAACGTGAGTTCGACATAAGGTCAGGATATAAATAATTGATTGTTAATAACTTGGGATGATTTGTTAATAACTAATTGATAATCAATATATTATAAAAAAGGATTCTTTCTAGATTTGATTCAGTAACAACCAAAAACAGAAAGAATCCATGAAAAACTTTGAAGACAAACTTATAGAAATTTTTTGTAATGTAGATGATTTTAACAAAGTATTTATTAACGAATTACAAAAACACCAGCTTTCAGATGGGAGCCGGAAAAGGATTAAACCGGGGAATTTGAATGAGAGTGAAGTGATGACCATTGTAATATATTTTCATTTAATGCGTTACAGAGATTTTAAACATTATT
>JBASIK010000165.1:0-3088 GCA_049654745.1 Bacteroidales bacterium | reverse complement strand
TCAAGGGTTAACGGGTTAACGGGTTTAAGGGTTAACGGGTTTACGGGTTTATGGGTTTAAGGGTTAACGGGTTTAAGGGTTTATGGGTTAACTGGTTAACTGGTTTGCGGGTTCAAGGGTTCAAGGGTTCAAGGGTTCAAGGGTTAACGGGTTTACGGGTTCAAGGGTTAACGGGTTTGATGGTTTGGGTCCTTGTTATAAAAGTATTAGATGGATGAATTTTGGTATAGGAAATTTATTTTTAATTTTGGTTTATATGTCTCAATTCATCGTGTTATTATGGGAACAATAAAAAATTTTGGAGATTTAGAAATATGGAATCTTGCCAGGGAACTTGTTAATCAGATATATTCTGATTTTAAAGATTGTAAAGATTATGTTTTTATGAACCAGATAACTTCTGCAGGGATTTCTATAATGAATAACATTTCAGAAGGATTTGGCAGAAACAGTAATCCTGAATTTAGGAAATTTTTAGGCTATTCAAAAGGCTCTGCGGCAGAAGTAAAAAACATGTACTACATTGCAGAAGATTTATCATATATTTCATCTGACATTGCAGAATTAAGAAGGCAAAAATGCCAGAGAATAATTAAAGGAACAGGAAGCATGATTTCATACCTCAAATTTTCCAGATAATACCTACAGCTCAGCCAACCAATTAACCAGTTAACCAGCTAACCATCTAACCAGTTAACCAGCTAACCAGTTAACCAGCCAACCAGTTAACCAGTTAACCATCTAACCAGTTAACCCATCAACCTTTTAATAACCCTTAAATGATGCGAATATTTCCCCGTGTCGCGCCTGAAAATTCCATGATGGTCAATAGTGTCGATCTTTACTCTCCCCGATGCATGAATCACCAGCCCCTCAGAAAGTATCATGCCGACATGTGAAATTTTTCCTAGTTCGTTATCGAAAAAGACCAGATCTCCCGGTCTGCTGTCTTTCAGGAATTCAATGGTCTGTCCAGTTTCAGCCTGCTTCCAGCTGTCACGGGGAATAGTAATTCCGTGTATTTTATATACCAGCTGCGTAAACCCCGAACAATCAATACCTGAAGGTATTCTGCCACCCCAGATATATGGACTGTTGATGAATTTCATAGCAGTATCAGTCAATGAACCCTCAGCAGTAACATATTTTTCAGAAAAATCCATATCAGTTCGGTAAGTATTTTCTCCGGCCCTGAATGTTTTACTCTCAAAATCAGGTTCGTAAATTTCAGAACCCGGTTCAATTATCATCTTTGTGCCGTCGGGCCTGTAACATAAAAGATTTCTGTTCAATACATATTTTTTATTGCTCCCGGATGCTTCAGAATGTATTACATGACTGAGGTCCACCCAGCCTCTGTAACCGTCAAATTCAAGCTCTATCTTAATCCAGCCAGGTACTTCATCAATTATGGAATATCTCTCACCGAAGAGAACCTGACTGAGCATCTCCGATTTGTGTGTGGGCATTGCCCTGAGAGGTACAAATACGTTTTCACAAACAAATTGTTTCATATTGAAATTAAATATTAGCGCATGTCAATTATTTCCACGCCTTTGTAATTCTTCGGATTGAAAGTGAAAGCCGATGGGTCGGGGACAATCTTAAGATTATATTCCTTCACCGCTATTATTATTGTTACCCCGTCCTTTCTTTTATATTCAGCATTAATAAGATCCAGTAATGATTTTCCGATTGTCAGCCTTATTCTGACCATGTCGCTGTTCAAATCTTCAGGATAAAGGTCTATAACATAAGTGTTTAGATTGTCTTCGAGAAGCCGGATCTTATACCCTTTTTTATAGATTGTAAAAATGGATGAAGGACGGCTCATAAAAGTGTCATCTTTCCGGTCGGGACGGGTAATTGTAACTTCTTTTTCTGCAACAAGATAGTTCCATGTGGCTGAGCCATTAAACCATATGATATTATTGGGCAGTTCGAGCCGGTACTGGTCTTTTGCCATTATGAGACTTCCATCAAGTGTGTCCCTTGTATTTTCTGTAGCATTTATGCTTATTACATTGAACTTCATTGACACAGATGGGGCTGACAGTGCTTTTGATGAGAATCTGTCAAGAATTTTAACAGCTTCCGGGTCAGACTGACCTGAAAGTGCTGAGAATATAGATGAGGTCAGGATTATTATCAGTAATTGTTTCATTACAGTTTTTATTCAAGTCTCTTCAAAATCTGTTCCAGAGCTATCATGTCGCTTACAAGAACTTCCCTTGCTTTGCTGCCTTCGAATGGTCCTACTATTCCGGCGGCTTCGAGCTGGTCAATTATTCTTCCCGCCCGTGCATAACCAATGGAAAGCTTTCTCTGAATAAGGGATGTGGAGCCCTGTTGTGTTTGCACTACCAGACGTGCTGCATCTTCAAACATGGGATCTCTTTTGTTAAGGTCGATATCTTTTTCTCCACCTTCTGTTTCGGGAGTATATTCCGGAAGATGCATGGCGTCGCTGTAGCCCTGTTGGGAGCCAATAAATTCTGTAAGGGCTTCAATTTCAGGTGTGTCGATGAATGCACACTGCAGCCTTTCAAGTTCTGCACCTGCCGATATGAGCATGTCGCCACGTCCTACAAGATGCTCAGCCCCTGTGGCATCGAGAATGGTGCGGGAATCCACAGATGAAAAGACTCTGAATGCAATCCTTGTCGGGAAGTTAGCTTTGATGAACCCAGTAATAATATTTGTTGACGGACGCTGAGTACTGATAATCAAATGAATTCCTATTGCCCTTGCAAGCTGGGCAAGTCTGCCAATAGGACCCTCTATTTCTCTTCCGGCAGTCATAATAAGATCTGCAAACTCATCAATAATAAGCACTATATAGGGCATATAGCGGTGCCCATTGTTTGGGTTCAACTTTCTCGATATAAATTTTTCGTTGTATTCCTTAATATATCTTGCCTGTGCCAGTTTGAGCAATTCCAGTCGGTTATCCATCTCCCTGCACAGGGAATTAAGGGTATATATAACTTTCTGTGTATCTGTTATTATTGCATCCTCTTCACCGGGCAGTTTTGCAAGGAAATGCCGTTCGATCTTAGCATATAGCGGCAGTTCCACTCTCTTAGGA
>JBASIK010000164.1:0-31852 GCA_049654745.1 Bacteroidales bacterium | reverse complement strand
CTCCGGGGGTAATTTCCTGCCTCTTTCATGAATATAGCAGTTCACACCATCCACATAGGCCTGAAGGCACTCCATTATCTCAGTCTCCGTGTTACTGATAACTTTTTCTGATTTTTCAGTCATATTAAGGCTACGGAGAAAAAGGTCTGTCTTGATATAGTCTTTTCCGAATATTTCTGAAAGACGGCCTGTTGTCACCCTTCGTATAAGATCCATCTGCCAGAGTCTCTCCTGAGCCATAATATAGCCCGTGGCAAAATAGAGATCGTGTTCATTTGCAGCGTATATGTGAGGTATGCCGCGCTCATCGCGGTATACAGTAACCTCATCAATCAACCCACTTAGCTGCATCTCTCCCTGATATGAAGGTAAAGCTCCTCTGCTGATGTTTCTGACAAAAATTAGGACAACAACAAGTGCGGCCAGTATCAGGAAGAGAAAGGATAACAAAATGATTCTTAAAGTTCTCATATATATGAAAATTAAATTTTTATTCAATTTACAATTTTATCCGGAATATTTAAATAATTACTCCCCTGAGTCCGGTGGTACAATTTCTGCAAATATCAATGCCTGCCCTGTTGTGGAGCACTTTTTCCCTGAACGCTCTGTTCCTTTCTCCGTGCCAGATCTCCCTGAAAGAAGATTCACCAATGTTTCCTAGAACAAATTCAGCATTTTTGTCAAAACAGCAGGGCAAAACATCACCGTTCCATGCTATAACCGGACTAAGCCATAACCTGAGGCACCTGTTTTTAAGCCGGCTCTTAAGCTTGTAGTCTCCATTATCATCTTTGAAATACCTTCTGAATTTCTCATGCGATGGCAGCCACTCTTCAAATCCGTTGGGATTAATTATCTGCATCGATTTCAGGTGAAATCTGGCACCTGCTCCCACGGCAAAATTTCTGACTTCCTGAATTTGTTGCTCATTGTGCCTGTTAACAAGAAACTGAACTACAAGTTTTGTCCGGGAGTCCTTCTCTTTCAAAGCTGCTGCAAGTTTTAATATCCCCTCCCTGACTTTTTCAAAATCTCCACCCCTGCGGTAGGCAGAATAAGTTTGCCTGTCATATCCGTCGAGTGAAACAATTATTTCTCTTATATCCGATTCAATTATCCTACTGATATTCTCATCCGTCAAATAATGTCCATTTGTTGAGAGGGTAAGCCTGATGCCTCTGGAAAGCGAAACGAATTTGAAGAAATCGGGGTGGAGCATAGGCTCGCCCTGAAAGTAGAGATTGACATTCAACAAATAAGACTTTAATTCACTTAAAATTTTTTTGTAAAGTTCCACCTCCATAAATCCTGCTGGCCTTTTACTTTGCCCTGATCCCGTGACGCATTCAGGGCATCTGAGGTTACATTTTCCGGAAATCTCCACATTCAGAGCTGCTGGCATTCCATAAACTACAGCTCTGTGCACTAGAAGACTTGTAAGGTAAGATATAAGTCCTCCGGTTAAATTAATCATCCTTACCATTTGTAACTCTCGCTTGCAGGTTTATTGTGAAGATAAAAAATTCCACAGAAAAACTATTGCAATTTTTTTATAGGGTATACCTATACTTTGAAGGTCTTATATATGAAAAAATCCATAACAGAAAAAATTCAACACAATTATAAACCAAAAACTCTGCAGCCATGAAAAAGTTAAGCATTTATCCGGGAATTGTTCTTACAATTCTTTTTGTTTTATCCACGGCTTTGCCTGTTCTGGCAGGGAAGCCGAAGGCAACAAAGAATCCCGACCAGCAATCAATTCTGGTACTCAGGGGTAGGGTGGTAGATAAAGAGACTCTTCAGCCTCTTATTTTTGCGTCAGTTGCAGTTAAAGAAACAAACGTTGCAACGATAACCAATATTGACGGTGAATTTATTATTAAGATACCTGAAACTGAAGTTTCTAAGAATCTTGAAATAACCCATATTGGTTATAAAAACAAGGTTATTCCATTGATAGAGTTGAAAGATGACGGATTCAGGAACATCATTACAATGGAGTCTGCTCCTGTTCCACTGAAGGAAATAATCATCAAACCAATTATGCCTGATGAAATCATCAGCAAACTTCTCAGTTCAATTTCAAAGAATTACCCCAACATACCAAATATGATGACTGCCTTCTACAGAGAAACTATAAGAAAAAACAGGCAGTACATTTCTATTGGTGAAGCTCTTGTGGAAATATTCAAGGCTCCATATCAGAATGATCTGAGGTTTGATGCCACACGAATATATAAAGGCAGAAAGAATACTGATATGGCAAAATCTGATACTGTTCTTTTTAAGCTGCAGGGTGGGCCTGTAACCGCACTGGAGCTTGACCTGATAAAAAATCCGGAGGCTATTCTGACTCCTGAGGCAATAAAATACTACGATTACCGGCTTACTGGAGTAGTGGAAATAGATGAAAGGCCTAACTATATAGTTGAATTCAGCCAGAAGAGAGATATCACTATGCCATTGTTTATGGGTAAACTTTATATTGACACCAAGACTTTCGCCCTTTCGGCAGCTGAATTCGGACTTAACCTTGAAAACAAAGAGGAAGCCACAGCATTATTTATCAAGAAAAAACCTCTTGGCATGGAAGTAACTCCCGAAGTTGCATCATATATGGTAAAGTACCGCGAACAGGACGGGAAATGGTATTTTGCATATTCAAGAGCAGAAGTCAGATTTAAGGTCAACTGGAAGAGGAAACTCTTCAATCCTCACTATACTACAATGTCAGAAATAGCAGTCACTGATCGCACTGAAGAGGAAGTTATTAAATTTGCAGGGAAGGAAAAACTAAGGTATACTGATATCTTCCTCGATGAAGTTTCAGCTTTTGCCGATGAGAATTTCTGGGGTGAATATAATATAATTGAACCCGACCAGAGTATAGAACAGGCTATAAGAAGACTCGCCAGAAAAGTCAAATTCAGCGACCGTCCGCCTGAAGAAAAATAACTCATGAAATAATGCCGGAAGAAAGGGAAATAATAAGGAGGATAAGAGAAGGTGACATAAAAGAATTCGAAACACTTTTCCGATCCTCCTATATTTCTCTTGTAAAATATGCAGGCACACTTGTTAAAGACAGAGATACAGCTGAAGAAATTGTTCAGGATCTTTTTGTGAAAATATGGAACGAAAGAAAAAACCTCAATATTAAAAGTTCCTTAACAGGTTATCTTTTCAGGTCTGTACATAACCGTTGCCTCCATCATCTTCAGCATCTGAAAGTAGTTGAAAAACATGCTGAGAGAATATATGAAACGAACACCGGGATAGCTGATGAAGCTGATGGAGAAATTAACCTGAAGGAACTCGAAGATAAAATAGCACGTGTGCTTGAAAAACTTCCGGAACGGTGTTGTAAAATATTCTGCATGAACAGGTTTGAAGGTCTTAAATATAAAGAAATAGCAGAAAAACTTTCAATTTCTGTCAAGACAGTGGAAGCATGCATGGGAAAAGCATTAAAAGAACTAAGGAAAATTATAGAGGATTAATTAATATGAAACCATCTGAAAAATTTACGGATCAGTACTGGGAAAGGCTTGCTGCAAGGTTTTCAGGCGAAGAAACAACCGGAGATGAATTTTCTGGCAATGTCAGTTCTGAAACTGAAAAAATGCTCGAAAGATACTGGAAATCTGCAGGTTCAGAAATAAATTCCGAGGAAATAAACATTGAGAGTGCCTGGAACATAGTCAGGTCAAAAATATCCAGTGAAAAAGTCCACCCTCACCAGGCTGGGGTAAGAAAATCAATATCCCTGTATCTCAGAATAGCTGCTGCTGTTTTGCTTCTGGCAGCTCTCGGGGCAGTCACTTATGTTTTATATGATAAAGCTGTGTCAGTAAGCAGGATTATTATTGCAACAGGTGAAGAGGAAAAGAACAGGGAGATTGTCCTTCCCGATGGCAGCAAGGTCTGGCTTAATCACAGTTCGGAACTCTCATATTCAAAAAACTGGAACAGGACGGGAAGAAAGGTGACCTTAAGCGGAGAAGGTTACTTCGACATAGTCCCAGATGAAAAAAATCCCTTCTCAGTAGATGCTGGTAAAGCAGAAATAAAGGTTGTAGGAACCTCTTTTAATGTTATTACACGTAACCTTGAAGGAGAGGTGGAAGTGTTCGTAGAAAGCGGGAAGGTTCTCCTTGCCGATGAAAAAGGCGGCAGCATACTGCTTGAGCCTGGCTATATAGGAACAACAGCTCCGGGCCGACTCAACAAAACCCTGAATAATAACAGAAATTACTTGTCATGGAAAACCTCCCTTCTAGTATATGAAGGAACAAATTTGACAGATGTTTTCAGGGATCTTAAAAGAGCATACAATATAGATATATCAGTTGCTGATTCTTCAATACTTGATAAAACTATTACGGCAGTCTTCAACAATGACCCTGAAGAAACAATTATTCGCGTAATTTGTACTACCTTTAACTTGAGTTACATCAGGGATGGAAAGCATTTCCACCTATTGAAAAATTAACTTAAAGGAAATATGAAAAACTGCAATGTCTGGCTGGCAAGAAAAAAAACAGGCATTGCATTGCTTGTTTTACTCTGTTGCAGCATCTGGCTGAATGGACAGGAGAATATTCTCGATTCATTGTTTACTTTTAAGTCTGGAACTGTTAAGGTCAGCAATGCTTTTAACATTATCAGCCGGCAGACGGGTTACTCCTTTACCTACGACAGCAAGCTGATTAATCCTGACAAAAAAGTCTCTTTAACCTTTCAGAGAACCCAGTTGAGAGAAATACTTAATCAGATAATTTCAAATGATTCTGTTGATTTTACGGTAATCAATAAATATATAATCATTTACAAAATCACTCCATACCAGCCCTATGCTATTGAAATACCTGAATGGGAATATAAGGATCTGACAGGAACCATTTCAGACTTTGAAACCGGTGAACCAATTCCATATGCTACAATTGGCATAAGGTCGGTGGGACGTGGAACTGTTGCAAACAATAACGGAGAATTCCTTTTTAAAATTAACCGCGACTGGATAAAAGATACCCTGGTAATATCACACATAGGCTACCAGCAAAGAAAAATTCCTGTCTGGCAGGCTATAGGTAACGAGTTCGACATAAAATTAAAAAGGGATTACATTCCGATTCCGGAAATCATAATCCGCAACCAGCCTCCGCAGGAGATTCTCAGAAAAGCTTACACTTATGTCTCTCGAAACTATGGCAACACACCAGCAATGCTTACAGGTTTTTACAGGGAAGCTGTCATCAAAAAAAATGACCTGCAGATATACTCCGAAGCTATCATCGGGATATATAAATCACCTTACACCTCATCATTGCTGGGTGATCAGATAAAGATCTTCAAAAGCAGGAAAATGGAAAATATCGGCCTGAAAGATACTGTTACAGTCAGGCTTAAAGCAGGTTTAAATAGTTGCCTTGAACTCGATGGAGCTAAAAACACATTCGATTTCCTGTATCCTGAGAACTTTTCGCAATATGATTACAGAATGACTGACATTGTAAAAGTTGATGAAGGAACGGCTTTTGTTGTTGAATTTGTTCAGAAACCAGAAGTTGAAATTCCCCTTTTTACAGGCAGTATATATATTAATACTCTCAATTATGCCATCGAATATGCAGAATTTGAAGTTAATCCTGCATATATTAAAAAGAACAAAGAAGATTTTATTACCTATCAGGCGAAAGGATACACAATTCTACCTATATCAATAAAATACAGAGTAAGCTATAAAAATATCAACGGTCGGTATTTTCTTAATCACGTAAGAGGCGACCTGAATTTTACAGCCCGTCAGAAAAACCATTTATTTACAACAAATTTCCTTGTCTTTTTTGAAATGGCCGTAACTGATATCCGTACTGAAAATGTTACAAGGTTTGAAAGGGATGAAACAGCACCTCTTCAGTCTGTCTTTTCAAAAACCATTACAGGTTATGATTATGATTTCTGGGGCGACTTCGATTTTCTCAAGCCTGAAGACAACCTTCTTAATGAACTCAACAACATGAAAGCCCGTTTGCAAATCTTCTCAAAGGAAGAAGGCAAATAACAGAATTCTTTCATCCGGATGCTGAACCTGAAGTAATGTTAATTGAAAAAGTCAGGGTGAACTACTCTTTCAATATTTGTTTATCAGATTATACAATTCCGACAGGTCGGGTGTAAGTATTATTTCGGTTCTTCTGTTTTTTTGTCTGGCTTCAGGAGTATTCCGTGGGTCTACCGGCAGGTATTGGCTGCGACCTGCGGCAGTAAGTCGTTTAGGATCTATTTTCGCGCTTTCCAGAAGCACCCTGACCACTGTGGTTGCCCTCTTAACGCTCAGATCCCAGTTATCGCGAAGCTGACCTCCCGAAGGATTATATGGAACATTATCGGTATGTCCTTCAATTGTTATTTGAATATCAGGGTTTTTCTCAAGTACCGCCGCCAGCTTTCTTAAAGCATTCCGGCCATTGGCATCAATCTCCCAGCTGGCAGTCTTGAACAGTAACTTTTCTTCGAGTGAAACATAAACTTTGCCGTCGCGAATTGTTACAGACAGTCCCATATTTTCAAACCCCAGCAACGCTTCTGAAACTTTGTTTTTCAACTCCTGAACGATTCTTTTCTGGGTTTCAAGAATCTTTTCCAGCTCAGCCATTCTGGCATTCCGCTTTTCAAGCTCATATGAAAGCTCATCAAGTGAAGCTTTCTTCATATCAAGATTGGCTTCAAGCTGACGAAGCAAATCCTCTTTTTTCTGAAGATTCTCCTGTGCTGCCTGTAACTCCGACAATAATCTTCTTGTTTCGGTAACATTGCCCTTTATCAGGTCTTCTCTCGCCTTTTCCAGATCATTTACCTTACCCTGCAGAATGTTATATTCTTCTTTAAGCCTGTCTCTCTCAGTTCGCAAAGCTGTTAACTCGCCTGACATAGATTTTGTTTCTTCTTCCAGTTTCTGAACTCTTGCCTCAAGTTCTTTCCTTTCCATGGCAAGCATAATGTTTTCCGTCTTCAGTTCATCTCGCTCATTCATATACATTTTGGCGGTGTCCTGCATTGATTTGTATTTAGTTCCGGGTACACATGATGATACAGCCAGAACTGATACAGCCAGAAGTATTAACCCTCTAATTTTTGACATTACACCTTATTTTTAAAGTTAATAAGTGATACTTTTCCCTGTGTGCAGTTTAAACAAACGTATGAACAAAAATATAAAAAACCTGTTTGATGCATAAACAGGCACAGAAATAATTAACTATCTTTGTGCTGTCTATACCCAGAACGCTTGATGACTTCAGAATACCGTATCCTGTCGAAAGTTTCGGATCCCTCAGATTTACGAAAACTCAGGAAGGAGGATCTTATTGTTCTTGCTAACGAACTCCGGCAATTTATAATTGATTCGGTAAGTACTAATCCGGGTCATCTGGGAGCAAGTCTGGGTGTGGTTGAGCTAACAATTGCCCTGCATTATGTATTCAATACTCCCTACGATAAAATTATCTGGGATGTAGGGCATCAGGCCTATGGGCACAAGATACTTACAGGCCGGCGCGACAAATTCCATACAAACCGTAAGTATAAAGGACTGAGCGGTTTTCCTAAGATGTCAGAAAGTGAATACGATGCATTTGGCACGGGGCATTCCTCCACTTCTATTTCAGCTGCTCTTGGTATGGCTATAGCAGCAGAAAGAAAAAAAGAGAACAGGCAGATTGTGGCAGTTATCGGCGATGGAGCCATGACTGCCGGTCTGGCTTTTGAAGGAATGAACAATGCCGGAATCCAGAAATCGAACCTTCTTGTTATTTTGAATGATAACAACATATCTATTGATCCAAATGTAGGAGCATTTAAAGAGTACCTTCTTGATATAACCACCAGCCGTACATACAACAGGATCAAGGACGAGATATGGAAAGCTCTCGGAAAAATCAGCAGGATGGGGCCCGATGCCAGGTCGTTTGCAGCCCAGCTTGAAGCTGGTCTGAAGAGTACCATACTCGACCGCAGCAGTTTGTTTGAAGGGTTGAATTTCAGATATTTTGGGCCCATCGACGGACACGACCTGCTTCATCTTATTGACGTACTTAACGACCTTAAAAAACTACCGGGTCCAAAGCTTCTCCATTGCCGCACCATCAAGGGTAAGGGTTATAAATTTGCTGAAGAGAACCAGACAAAATTTCATTCACCAGGTCCATTTATAAAAGAAACCGGCGAAATTATTGACACATCTCCTCCCGGTACACCTCCAACATATCAGAAAGTATTCGGTGAAACCATGGTGGAGCTTGCCCGCCTCAACGACAAAATATGTGGAATAACCCCTGCAATGCCCACGGGTTGTGCCCTTAACCTCATGATGAAAGAGTTTCCCGACAGAACATTTGATGTTGGAATTGCCGAGCAACACGCTGTAACATTTTCGGCAGGCCTTGCCACACAGGGATTCATTCCGTATTGCAATATTTACTCATCATTCCTGCAAAGGGCTTATGACCAGATAATTCATGACGTTGCCCTTCAAAACCTTCATGTTGTTTTCTGCATCGACCGCGGTGGACTGGTAGGCAGTGACGGTGCCACACACCATGGATTCTTCGATATTGCATTTATGAGAAACATTCCGAATGTTATAGTCAGTGCCCCGATGGATGAAATAGAACTGCGCAATCTGCTTTATACTGCACAACTTGGGAAAATAAAATGCCCTATAAGTATCAGATATCCGAAGGGAAACGGAATTCATACTGACTGGAGAAAACCTTTCGAAGAAATTGAACCGGGCAAAGCCCGTCTTATTTCTGAAGGAAAAGATATTGCAATACTAACATTCGGACATCCTGGTAATTATGCAGTAAAAGCAACAGAGATACTCAGGAACGAAGGTATATCACCAGCTCACTACGATATGAGGTTTGTATCTCCACTTGATGAGGAGGTTCTGCACTCAGTTTTTAAAAAGTTTAAAAAGATAGTTACTGTCGAAGACGGTATACTGAAAGGAGGCTTCGGAAGTGCAATAATCGAATTCATGACAAGCCATGGCTACCATGCTGAAATCAGACGCCTTGGCATTCCGGATTATTTCGTTGAGCATGGCACACAGGAAGAACTCACTGCCGAATGCGGCTTCGATGTTGAAGGCATTGTGCGGACTGTAAGAGAAATGGTCCTGCGTAGCACTAAAAAGAATTACAACATTGATAATCTGAATATAATACCTAAATTCAACCGGGTTTTTCCAGGGAAAAAATAGAAATATTAAGTTTAAATCATACCCTGTATTATTCTACAGTTAAAATAGTTATTAATTCCTCTGCCGGTACAGTCAAAAAAATTAATTAATTTTGAAAAAAAGGGTGCCATGAAATATACTGTTATTTTTTTCACAATTCTACTGATTGCAGTTTCATGCTCTCAGAGCAGCAAAAAAGAAAAAGAAGAATGGATTCAGCTTTTCAACGGCAAGAATCTTGATGGCTGGGTAATTAAAATAAAAGGACATCCTCTGGGTGAGAACTACAATAATACATTCAGGGTTGAAGATGGCGTTCTGAGAATCAGCTATGATAAATATGACAAATTCAACTCGAGCTACGGGCATATATTTTACAAAACGCCCTTTTCACATTACAAGGTAAGGGTTGAATACAGGTTTGTAGGAGAGCAATGTCCTGAAGGACCTTCTTGGGCATTCAGGAATAATGGAATAATGTTTCATTGTCAGTCGCCTGAATCAATGCTGCTAGATCAGGATTTTCCAGTATCTATTGAAGCTCAATTACTTGGTGGCGATGGTGTATCGGAACGAACTACAATGAACGTCTGTACTCCCGGTACTCATATTGTGATGGATGGCAATCTTGTAACCCAGCACTGCGTAAACTCAAAATCAAAAACCTATCACGGCGATGTATGGGTAACTGCTGAGCTTGTTGTGTATGGCGACAGCATCATTCATCATATTGTCAACGGCGATACTGTTCTTACCTATTCAAAGCCACAGGTTGGGGGGACAAACAAGCCAGCTGATTATCCTGTACCCGATGGCACTCTGCTGAAAGAAGGATACATTGCTCTTCAGGCTGAAAGTCATCCAACCGAGTTCAGGAAAGTAGAGCTTCTTGACCTTGGCAAAGGAACAAAAAAGTAAAAATTCAACCGTAAAATTATATATATTCGCAGCCTGTTTTGTTCTTTGCAAAAAGAAGAATTCAATATATGAAAATGCCCGGATGGCGGAAATGGTAGACGCGCTGGTCTCAAACACCAGTGGCAGCAATGCCATGGGGGTTCAAGTCCCCCTCCGGGTACAAGATGAAAAGTATAATCCTTTTTAAATATAGGGTCTCTTTTTAACGTGGGGCTGTCTATAATGATGTTTATTAGGTAAGTATAATAAGAACATAAAAGCTAAAACATTGTATATCAATAAGTCCCCTCTCAGGGTCTGTCCGACTTTGCGGTAGTAAAGTCGGGGATTCAGGAGTGAAAACAAAAAAAGGCATTTTAGACAGCCCTATCCGGATCTAAAGGTAACATAACTGTAAATTTAGTCCATACACCTTCTTCACTTTCTACTTTTATTTTACCTTTATGCCTGTTAACAATTTCCTTTACTATTGAAAGTCCCAGTCCGGTCCCTGACTTTACATCACGCTGAACATTAGATGCCCTGTAAAACTCATCAAATATTTTTGGGATTTCATCTTTCGGAATCCCAATACCTGAATCTGAAACTTCTGAGATGATATAATTCATCCTTTTTCTAACGTTCAGTTCTATATGTCCCCCCTTGGGAGTATATTTTACAGAATTCAGTAAAAGATTTGAATAAAGTTCCTCTATCGCATAAGGATTCCCTCTGATAGTTCCCACTGAATTGTCAACATAAAGGTTAAAATTAATTCCTTTATCGCTTAAAAGAATTTTAACTGGAGCCACAACTCTGTTGATAAGTTCTGGAAGACTGAACTCCTCAAATTCAACATTACTCTGAAGCCTTTTTTTCGTAAGGTTGAGCAAATCTTTTATAAATTCTGAAAGAAATTCTGCCCTCTCATAGGCCCGGTTGATAAATTCTTCCTGGACCTCATTAAGTGACCCCGTTATTTTAGATCTTACTACTTCCAGACAGCTCATAACAGCAGCAACATGTCCTTTAATATCATGTGTTACTCTCAGAACATATTCGTTTTTAAGCTTGTCCTTATTTTGCAGTTCTATATTTGTTTTTACATAGGTCTCTTCACTTTTAATAGATCTGTTGATAATCATGTGTGATAGCCATACTACCATCATAGATGTACATGCAAAAACAAAGCCTGCACCTGAAACATACAGTATATTATTGTAAAGATCATGATTAACAAATCCCTCAAGAGGGTAATGAGGTATAACCGAGAAGCACTCAAGATAACTCATTGATAAAGCAAGTAATATGGCAAATGCAGCATACAGGTAACTTAATAAAGTTGAGAAAATTGAACTTGCAATTATGAGATGAAAAAAATAGAACAATATAAGAGGATTTTCTATCCCTCCCGAAAAATGTATCAGGAGTGTAAGGAGGATAAGGTCAGTTATTATCTGAAAATGGATATTTCTTTTAATCCTGCTGATAACATTGGTTCCCGAATCTTTTTTTATTCGCTTGAGAACAAACCAGTGAAAAACGTTTAGCAGAAAAAGTATTCCTGCAATAATATAGATTTTATCTTCCTCAACAGATATGTTCAAAAAATGTGAAACAATGAAATTCGAGGCAATTATTGCCACAACGGCAATCCACCTTATTCTGATAAACCATTTCAGAAAAAAAATATGTGCTGGAACCAGCTTTTCTTCCATAAAAATCCCCAGTCAAAATGTTATTCCGAATTTACAATTTTTCTGCAAGTAAACCCTCTACCTGGGCGAGAATCTGCTGGTCAGTAAAGTGCCTTCCCTTTATTGCAGAGGAGGGGCAGGCTGCTACGCATACTCCGCATCCTTTGCATAGAGCACTGATTATGTGACTTTGTTTTTTATCTTCAAGAAACTCAATAGCACTGTAAGGGCAGAGCAGGTTGCAGAGGCGGCAACCTGAGCAAAGATTTGGATTCACTTCTGAATAGAGTGCATCTATTTCAATTTTTTCTTTGGATATACGTGCAAGAATTCTTGCAGCAGCAGCTCTTGCCTGAGCAACAGTATCGGGAATATCCTTGGGAGCCACACAGGTACCCGCAATAAATACACCATCAGTAGTGGTAGCAACAGGCTCAAGCTTGGGATGACTTTCAATGAACCATCCTTCTTTATCCTGACTTATATTTACTATTCGGGCCACCTCATAAGCATCTTCCCTTGCTTCCATTCCTACCATCAGAATTACCAGGTCGGCAGGAATTTCTATTATTTCTCCGGAGAGTTTCTCGTTCACCTCAATCAGCATTTCACAGTCGTCTTTTGGGCCTGCCTTATGAATCACAGGCCTGTCGCCCTTTTCGTACATCAAGAAAAGAGTTTTTGCCTGTGAAGAACTGCGGTAAAAATCCTCATGTCCTTTACCAAATGCATGCATGTCAATATATACATCGGAAACATAGCATTCAGGAATAGCAGATTTGATTTCATGTGCATACTTCAGGGCAGTCATGCAACAGACTCTTGAACAGTATGAATGGAATTCTTCACTCCTGCTTCCCACACAGTGAATTATTGCTACATATTTCGGAATTTTCCCGTCTTTTGTTTCAATTCTGCCCGCGCGGAGCATTTTTTCAAACTCGAATGATGTGATAACGTTCGGCAGTTTTCCGTATCCATAATGTACAATACGGGATGCATCAAATTCCTTATATCCTGTGCAGACGATAACATTTCCAATTTCAACTTCAGTTTCACTTGTTTTACTCTCAACAACAGGTGAGATATTTTGAATCACAGCCCTGAAGTTTCCGATGTAACCTGTCAGGCTTGTTACTTTTGAATTCAGAAATACCTTTATATTTTTATTGTTATTTATCCTTGTAATTCTTTCAGTCAGTAAATCTCTTGCCGAATAAAGGTAAGGTGCTGTAAGGTCTACCCTTGCCAGGTTACCCCCCAGGTGATCTGCTTTTTCAACAAGGTAAACCGTATTCCCGGCATCTGCCAGTTCAAGTGCGGCTGTCATTCCAGCTATTCCTCCACCTATAACAAGTACATTGGGGCACATCTGGGCGGAGACACTCTCCAATTCTTCATGAAGTTTAACACGTGCAATGGCAGCATTGACAAGAGCTTTTGCCTTTTCAGTTGCCTCAACCGGATCTGAATGTACCCAGCTGCATTGTTCTCTGATATTTGCCATTTCAAGCAGATATTGATTCAGGCCAGCCATCCTCAACGCACTTCTGAAGGTCCGTTCGTGCATATTGGGACTGCAGGCGGCTACAACAATCCTGTCCAGCTTATTTTCTTTTATATCCTGAATTATCATTTCCTGGCCAGGATTGGAACACATATATTTATAGCTCTTTGCTAGAACCACTTCAGGTATTTCTGAAGCAAATTTCACAACGGCTTCAACATCAACAATCTTGGCTATATTAGTACCACACATGCAGATATAAACACCAATTCTGTTTTTTTCCATTGTATTAAATTATTTAATTACAAGAGGATATAATTCTTTTACTGCAGCCTCTCTTTCAATTGCCTCACGTCTGATTGCTGCGAAATACATCGCAAGAGGCCGGTAAACAAGATGAGCCCATTTTGTAAACGGCATTCTCAAAAGCCATGGAACAGCACTCATCAAATGAATGACATAAGTAATGTTCGCCATTTCAATCAAGCCTGTCCGATGAAAAATATGTTGTGAAACTCCAGTGATAACAATCATAAACAACAGGAAAACGAAAACCCAGTCGGTGCCATGCGACTTTTTATACTGAACATAATGCTTTTTAAAACGTCCCCTGATAAAATATAGAGTTCCTGCCAGCAGCCCTATTGTTGCCATATACCCAAAAACATGTACTTCCCATCTTATTTCGGGACCTTTTTGCAGTAGTTCCACAAAAACCATAACCAATACCAGCATAGTAACATAACCGAGCATTAGTCCGAGGTGAATTAACCATGGCATATAGATTTTGTGTCCACGTTTTTTTTCACATTCAGAATAACGTTTCTGAGTGAAAAAATGCCACGGAAGCTGGTACAACTCTTTTATATAGAGCCACCAGGGAATCGTAAAATCTGTTCCTTTGATCATAACCAGCCTCCACATCCTGAATGCATTGATCAGAAGAAACACAAGCAGAATTGACCCTACGCTCAGGTCGAACCTGTGGATAAAATTGCTTGGCAGAAATGCTCCTTCCCCATCGTAGATGCCAATATTGCCGTTGGTAAACCCATAATAAAGCAAAAGGGTTCCGGTAAGAAGTGCCACAAAAATAATTGTTAACACCTCAACAGTTCTTGATTTATAAAATGCTCTTGAGATGCCTGTAAAATCATATCTTGAGATCAGCCATCTCCTGAGACTCATCATTGTTTCACCAGGATCAGCTTCTCTGGGGCACTGTTCAGAACACTGACCACAATAATAGCATAGCCATGGTTCCAGAGTTGTTTCAATTTTCTGCTCGAGGCCCATCTGAAGCAGTTTCATTGATTTTCTGGGGAACCTGTAAATTTCATCCGCATGAGGGCAGACCGTGGAGCAGTCACCGCACTGATAACAGAGTTGAACATCCTCTGCACCAAAACGGTCTAGCTCATTGATAAACTCAGGATTTACTCTGATTGCCATATGCCACTGATTAAATTTTATGCAATGCTTTTGCTCTTGATTCTATCTCACTCAGTGAAATACTGCTCAAATGTCCGAGCCCTTTACCACTTGTTAAGCTCTTGAGTACACCGGCAGCCACTGCTGAAGCCTGTGCTACAGTATCCGGGATATCTTTGGGGCCCTGGCACATTCCAGCAACGTATATTCCACCTTTATCGGTATCGGTAGGACTTCCATTATAATCCAGTTCTGAAAACCATCCGTCACTGTCACGGCTAATTCCAAGCATACGACTCAGTTCTTCAGTACCCTGTGAGGGAATAAGCCCAACAGCCAGCACAACCATATCTACCTCAAACTGAACCAGCCTGTCATTAATAATATCTTCACCCTTAACATACATTTTACCCTTATCCATGGTAACCGATGCTGAATGGCCTCTGACGACAAATGTTCCTTCCTGCTTAATCCTTTCAGCAAATTCTTCGTAACCTTTTCCAAATGCCCTCATATCAATGTAAAACTCATAAACACTGGCATTCGGAACTTTTTCCTTTATGAGATGGGCAAATTTCAACGAATACATGCAGCAAACACGTGAACAGTACGTATTGTATTTCCTGCTTCTTGAACCCACACAGTGTATAATAGCTATGCTGCGAGGAGGAACACCTTCAGGTGAAAATATCCATTCTTCCTTATTTGTTTTCTTGTTGAATATTTTTGTTTTTGTAACGATTCTCCCACCTGTAACTCCTGAAGCGTTAGTAAGACGCTCAAATTCCAGAGATGTAAGAACATTTGGATATACACCATAACCATACTGCTCAATCTTACTGGCATCAAGCATTTCATATCCGGTTGCTAAAATTATGTTGCCAACCTCGATATCAATAATCTGTTCTTTCTCATTAAAATTAATACACTCTTTTGGGCATTTTTTGGCACAGACACCGCATTTTTTGCCTTCAGAAAGGATGTATGTGCAATTGTTTTCATCAATCAGAAATGTATTTGGAACAGCCTGAGGAAAAGGAATGTAAATAGCTTTCCGCATTGATATGCCCGCATCAAACTCACTTTTTACCTTGACCGGACAAACATCGGCACACTGGCTGCATGCAACACATGATTTAACATCAACATAACGGGGTGACTGTTTTATCTTAACCCTGTATGAGCCTGGTTTTCCTGAAACAGCTATTACCTTCGATTTCGTCATCAGGCGTATCATTTCATGCTGGCCAACTGATACCATTTTGGGAGTCAGTATGCAGGCTGCACAATCGAGCGTTGGAAATGTTTTGTCGAACATTGCCATATGCCCTCCAATAGTGCCTGTCTGTTCTACCAGATAAACAAGTTTGCCAGCATTTGCTATTTCAAGGGCTGCCTGTATTCCGGCTATTCCTCCTCCGATTATAAGTGTTGCATGATTAACCGGATTTCCGCCCGACACTGCAGCCAGAGGGAAGGGGACTCCCATAACAGCACATGCAACAATTGCTTTTGCCCTGTCGAGTGCATTCTCTCCTCTTGCTCCATGTTCCTGAAAAGAAGCCAGATATATTTCATCTGTATTACCCCCTGCCATTGCTATTGCCCTAGTGAACAAGGGTTTATAATAACCTGGCGTTTCTCCTGCAATTACAATACGCTCTAGATTATGTGCCTTTATAATATCGCTAAGAAATTTAACATCAGGATAAGGCTCAACCCTGAGTATCTGTACCGTCTCAACTTCTGGCAGATTGGCCGAATATTTTGCTATTGCATCAATATTCAATGCAACTGGTGATGTTGCCTGACAGAAAAAAACTCCTGTTCGCATACTTTATTATATTAGTTTTTCATCCGAAACTTTAATTCCTTTTTATCTTTTGAATCAATTCGCCGTTGGCATCCTTGATTTCTAAAATTAGCGGCATCCTTCCTGGCAAACTGTGTGTTGCACATGAAAAGCAAGGGTCGTATGCCCTGAAAGCCATCTCAATCATATTTAAAATGCCTTCATCAACTACAACTCCCTTTCTTATCAATCCTTCCGATGCTTTTTTGATTGACATGCATATTGCTGCATTATTGTTTGTAGTTCCTACAATAATATTGGCTTTCGTAATAATACCTTTTTTATCAGTCCAGTAATGATGCGTCAATGTTCCTCTCTGTGCTTCCACAATTCCAACACCTTCTCCGACTATAGGTCCCGGCTCAGCCCTGAGTTCCGGACCCGTTATCTCTGGATCCATTGCAAGTTCGAGACAGCGTTCGGCTGAATACAAAAGTTCAATAAGTCTTGCCCAGTGCATTGCAAGAGTTGCATGAACGGGTTTACCTCCCAGTGTTGCATACATTCGTTCGTATTCCTTTTGCGCCAGGGGGGTTGCCATCCCGTCAGCAGCATTCAGCCTTGACAATGGCGTAGCATGATAAACACCTGAATCCTGTCCGTCGATAAAACCTTTCCACCCTATCTTTTTTAAATACGGAAACTTAAGATAACTCCATGGCTCAACATGCTCTCCCACATAATCAAGGTATTCATCAGGACCATATTTACATATTTCATTACCCATGGTATCAACAACTCTCACTTTCCCGTCATAAAAGTTCACTCTGTTATTGGCATCAACAAGCCCCATTGAATGTAGCGTTAGCTTGTAAGGACCGTTAATAATCAAATCAACATAATCTTTATTACCAAGAACAAAATCATTGAAGATTTTAAGTGTAAACTGTGCAAATTCTACAAATCCTTTTGCCTTTTCCACCACAAAGTCACGTTCTGCCTCTGATAGTCCTCTTCGTACGCCTCCGGGAATATTCATCACCACAAATGTCTGGTGGCCACCAAGAAGTGCCTGGATTTCCTGGGCTATTCTACGTTGCTTAATGACTTCAGTTCCTATCTCTTTGCCCACTTTTTCAATCAGTCCTACAATATTTCTTTTTGCAGCCGGTGCAGCAGGACCTAGTACAAAATCGGGGGCAGCCAGTGCATAAAAATGTGCGGTGTGACTGTGAACAAAATGTGCCATATAAAAAAGTTCCCTCAGCTTTCTGGCGGTGGGTGGGGGCACCAGGCCGAACACAGCATCAACAGCTTTGCCAGAAGCCATATGATGGCATCCTGGGCATACCCCGCAAATTTTAGCTGTTATTGAAGGGAGCTCTTCAGCAGGTCTTCCTTCACAGAACTTCTCAAAACCTCTTAGTTCGGGAACCTGAAAAAATACATTTTTAACTTCACCTTCATCATCAAGGAAAATCTCAATTTTCCCATGACCTTCAAGGCGTGTTATGGGATCAATTGTAATTCTTTTAATAAAATTTTTCTTCTTAAAAGTGAAACGGGAAGGCTGAAACGATAAAATGTACCTGCAGGATCTGCCAGGTCTTCAAGAACTCTGTTAATAGCTTCCGGGTCTTTCTCATCAATAATACTTGCAACGGCCGACATCATTTTGGCTCCTGGATCAGGAACACCTGGTGGTGGACCATAACATCCTCTGCATGGAGCATTGCCTTTTATACAACGGTACCCACATCCTGCTCTCGTTGCAGGCCCCATACATAATACTCCCTGTTCCATAAAACATGTTACACCGTCATCCTTAATCTCCCACGGGCGGTAAAACTTCTTAATACGTTTGTTTTCTGTCTTTTTCCTTATGCATTCATCGCACTGAGTTTTTATTTCAGCTCCAATTACAGAACCTTTCGGAGGCAATTCCGCACCACTGACAATTGCTTTGAAGACTTCCAGCAATCTTTCACTCTGGGGAGGACAACCTGGTAAAAAATAATCTGGTTCAGTGACCTGCGAAAGAGACTTAACATCATTATAAAAAGAAGGCAGAAAAAGTGTGCCCTCTTCTGCCTTATATTCAGGAACCGGTATTACATTTTTCTCATTTGTTACCGATTCACTTTCAAAATATACTCTTTTAAATATTTCATCCTTTGTTGTAAAATTGGCAAGACCTGGTATACCACCTAGATGCGCACAACTGCCATATGCAACGAGAATCTTGCTTTTCTTCCTTAAAAGCTTCGCCATTTCTTCATTCTCACTGTTTCTTATTGCCCCATTAAAAAGTGTTATGTCAATATAACCGTCAGGCATTTTTTCAACATCATGGTATTTTGTATCAAGAGCTATCGGCCAGAAAACCAGATCTGCAGCAGCAATGATATCAAACAGTTTTTCATGAACATCAAGAACCGAAACACAGCAGCCGCCACATGCAGCAGCCCAGTATACAGCCAGCTTAAGTTTTGGTTTTGTCTCTTCCATAGGTTCATGTTTTAAAGTTCATATATCAGGCGAAAGTATTGATAATATCTTTTATCTTACTGGGCCCCAGTTCTTTGATCTTTTCAGTAAAACTATTCACAAGTTCAGCAAACTGCTTGCCCTCGCTTGCACTTATCCATTCCAGTTTAAGTCGTTCAGGTTCAATACCAATTTGTTTGATATACTTTTGAAGCAGCATGTACCTGCGAAGGCAACGGTAATTCCCCTCCTGATAATGGCAATCGCCTGGATGGCAACCACATATCAGAACCCCATCAGCACCGTTAGCAAATGCTTTAAGTACAAAAGTTGGTTCCACTCTGCCAGAACACATCACTCTGATTATCCGTACATTAGGCTTATATTCCATCCTGGAGGTTCCTGCAAGATCAGCACCGGTATACGAACACCAGTTACATAAAAATGCAATAATCCGTGGTTTGAATTCCATAATAATGATAAATAAGGTTAGTTTATAAGGTACCTGCTTTAAATATAAATAAAAAATAACTTGAAAGGTTAAATTAATTGATTTTCTTTTGGTTATCGTGTTTTTTTTCACAATAACTCCTCATCCTTCAGCTAACATCCGTTTTTAGAAAATTGGAAGAGTTATCTTCCTGTTCTCAATAAAACAGGAACTAATTAAAGTGTCTAAATTCAATCCGATAAATTAAAAATTTATTGTGCCTGAAGGGTTAATTGAAAACTCTATCGATGTAAAGTACAAAGACAAAAATTATTATAAAACATAAAATATATAAACCAGATAAGCACTATTTTGTGTGAAACTTACTATTCTTTTTCAGGCCATTTATGCCATTTACTTACTTTCTGCTGTAAAAGTTCTTCAACTTTTAAAAACAACTCCTCCGATTTAACCGGCTTCTCTATAAATGAATCAACTGGAAGGAATTCCGCATCAGTTTCGGGGGAGAAATTAAAATAGGGCTTTTGAGTATTTATAGCAGTAATCATAAGAATGGGAATGTGTGAGAAATTCCTGTCGAGCCTTACTTTCTGGGCAAAATCAAATCCTTTTGATTCGTCCTTGCTTCCAAACATTACATCAAGAATTATCAGATCAGGCATCTGAATTTTCATTTTTTCCCACCCTTCCAGTGGATCATATGCACTTTCAACTTTATAGCCTTTAACTTCCAGCATTTTAACTATTGCAGCTACGAGGTCTGTATCGTCCTCTACTACTAAAATCTTTGCTTTTGAACTCATTATTTATTCCCTCCTTTATTTATTTTGTTTTAACGATAAACTTTAACTTAATCTGCCTAAAAACCAGATCTTTTTATATGTATTAAAATTATAAAAATATTACAAAACCATAAATATCAGGACTAAAAATTTTTATCAACCTCCATATTATATATATAACTGATCTTCTGTTCTTTTTAAGAATTCGCTATCTCTTCTATAAATCTCTTTATCTCTTCCAGAATCATGCAGTATTTTTCTTTTAAAGGTTGAGAAAGATCTTCACCAAATTCTGAATCTTTAAGTATTTCAATTCCAATAATATGAATACTTGAGGGAAGATTCATTCCAAGAGATCTGGCGAGTTCAATGGCGGTGATAAAATTTAAATCATGAAAGTTGGAAAGATGCATAGTCTCACTGAAGTCAGAAAAATCAAAATAATAAATATCTCCCGGTTTCCCTTCCAGTGTTCGTATTGCATCAATAAAAACCACGCAATCATGCCCTGAAATCAATTCAGCTATTTCAATCCCTCCGCAACAGGCTTCCTTAAAACTGATATTTCTCCCATCAAAAACTAATGATAGATCACGAATAATTTTTGGTCCGATTCCATCATCCGAAAGAATTGTATTCCCGATGCCAAGCACCAGAATTTTTTTATCCTTTATCATATAAAAAATAAGAATATAATCAATGCCATATCCGGATGATAATAATTCTTTACCCTTAAAAAATTAGTAAAGGTCTATAAAAGGTAATCCCGGTCTATGTCAGTATTTCAAATCTGATTCCTGCCTTCTTCAGGGCATACTCGGTTTCTTTTATATAATCCCCATAAACTGTAATCCAGTGGAATCCCCTCATATTTTCAGCTACTTTTCTGCTGTCGCAGTCAAAGCTTACTTCTATCTGTGAACGGCAGATATCCATAAAAGGATTTTCCACTATTCTTCCGGTAAGTCCTATATATTTTTTAAACTCAAAATCGGGTATAACATTCGTAACCATCTGGTCTTTTTTCATTTCGACCTTAGGGGCGGCTCCGAAATCTGACTCAAAATGGGTCATTATTCGTGCAGGCTCAAGCGTTTTTCCATTCATTCTGCGCGGAGCAGTACAGTGTGCCAGAGTAATGAGTCCATCATGGGGATATGTAGGATCATTCAGAAATGATGGTTTGCCTGATATGTTAGCCAGCAGGATGCCAGCAGGAATAACTACAAAATCCGATTCACAGAATGCCAGGAATCCGGCATCGTTGAGAAGACTGAGTGTAAGACAGGCTGTTGTATCAGCAATCGGCATTATTGTTCCCATACAATTATTAACAGTTATTGCCCTGCATCCTTCCCTTTCCATAAGCCTGCGGAAAACCTCCCCGAGCACGAAACAATTCTCCACATACTTTCTTTCAGTTTCAAGCTTAATCCCGGTATCTGCCAGATATCTGTCGCTCCTGCTTTTTGCCTGCTGAACGAGCGCCCTGTCTTCCCTTGCTTCTTTAATCAGATTCCCGAGATTTTCATAAGATATATTCCTTATTTCAAAGTTGTAATGCTCCTTTACCAGTTTCATTGTTGTTTCGAGCGGCTGCGACCATGCTCCGAAACCTCCTATAGCCAGAATCCTTGAACCTCTTGTGTTTTTCAACCCACATAGTGCCCTCATCCGCCACAAGAGCTCAACCTGGCTGTCAATAACAACATCACTGTCATCAACCCCTTTAACTTTCAATTCATCTGTATGCTGACGAAGGTAACGCGGACTTATTATCTCATACCAGAGATAAACCGGACCAGACCTATGGCGGCAGAAGAAAATAATATCTTTCCCCCTGTTGTTTAATTCTGCAAAAATATTCATGCCGCCACCAGCAGCATATATAAGAATCAGATCCGCCCTGTCTATGTCAGCTATTCCGGCCAGATCCTGCCGGCTCCGTACAGCAGAGACAGGAAGAAAATCAACCGGAAAATCAGCATCAGATTTTAGCTTTTTAAGCTCGCTGTTAATTCTTGTTATTTCAGCCGAGGCGTCATTTTCGGTTTGTATTCCACCCCATGCTCTCCAGCTTGTTTTCTCCCTCCTTTCAGGCACTTCATAGGTGAGAACAGGTTTGACAACCAGAGGTTGCCTTGCTGGAAGATATTCATCTACTGGCCTTTCATTGGCCAGCATATCCCATGTAAGCCTCTGAATTGTAATTATACCAAGAGTGCCGGCACCTGTCATCTGCACAAACTTTCGCCTGCTGATGCCCGGATGCCCCATGTCAGTGTTCCCGCAACAGCACCTTAAAGAGCTGTGCTTATGAAAATTAACTGAATTGTCCAATTTATCGTCCATGTCCTTTAAATATATGCTGTTATATTTACAATTATAAAACTCCTGATTCTGACAATAATTTAACTAAAAATAATAAAAATATTCCTTTTGAAAATATGAGGTATTTTTTATTTCCTGTCTGATCCCCTCTGTCATAGCTTTAATTAACAAAAACAAAGAAAATTCTGTTTGAATCATTCATAAAAAGGTTATAAATAATAATTGCCATAATAAAATCTCACCGATAATAGTCTGAAATTAAACAACCTGCCTTCTCGATTGTTATAATATTAAAATTAAGTCGAATATTATTTAAAATAACATGGCTCTGTTTGAAATAAAAATGCCAAAACTGGGAGAGAGTATAACCCAGGCAACTATTATCAGGTGGTTCGTCAAAGAAGGTGACTATGTTAAAGAGGATGATGTTCTGCTTGATATCGCAACTGATAAAGTAGATTCTGAAATTCCGTCGCCTGTAGCAGGAACTGTAAAAAAGATATTCTACCAGGAAAATGCTATTGTTCAGGTTGGGGAAGTTATTGCAATTATAGATACTGAAGCAAACTCTTCAGGAAAAAATAAAAACATAGATGAAAAAAATAGCGGGTTGCAGCAAACTGAAAAAAACCAGCTGGAGGAGAAAAATTTAAATACCACTGATGAAATAATTAAACCAGATAAGAAAGAAGCCTCAGCAAGATTTTACTCTCCGCTTGCAAAGCTCATTGCCAGAAGGGAAAATATTTCCGCAGAAGAACTGGAGAAAATACCGGGAAGCGGGATAAATGGGAGGGTTCAGAAGAAAGATATCCTTGCTTACCTGGAAAAAAGGAAAGTCGCTTCAGCAACTTCGGCATCCGTTGTTAATGACCAGACTCCTGTTAAGAGCGAGGCATTGAAATATTCTGTACCTGTCTATCAGGAAGATGAAATAATTGAAATGGACCGTATACGGAAGATTACGGCCGAGCACATGATCAGGTCAAAACAGACTTCAGCTCATGTTACTAATATTCTTGAGGCTGATGTAACTGCAATTGTTAACTGGAGAAATAAAATCAAAGATGAATTTGAGAAAAGGGAAGGTATAAAGCTTACTTATCTTCCTTTAATAATAGAGGCAGTAATAAAATCCCTCAAGGAATTTCCGATGCTGAATTCTTCGGTTGACGAAAACAGAATCATCCTTAAGAAAAGGATAAACATCGGGATAGCAGTTGCGCTGCCTGACACAAATCTTATTGTACCTGTCATAAAAAATGCTGATTCCTTAAACATAACGGGACTCGCAAAGGAAATAAATCGTCTTGCAGAGAAAGCCCGGAAAAATGCCCTCAGTCCTGATGAGGTAACTGATGGAACATTTACCGTTACAAATTTCGGAACTTTCCGGAATACAATCGGAACGCCTATAATTAACCAGCCACAGGTTGGCATTCTTGGAATCGGAACGATTGAGAAAAAGCCGGCAGTAATTGAAACACCGGAAGGAGACATGATTGCAATCAGACATAAAATGTTCCTTTCCCTTACCTATGACCACAGGATTATAAACGGGGCTTATGCAGGTTCATGGCTAAGAAAACTGGCCGATTATCTTGAATCTTTCGATACAAAAAGAACTATCTGAATTAAAATTTTACGATTATGTCAGCAAACGCAAAATATCATATCAAAAAAACCGAAAAATCAATACTTGAAAATTGGTACAGACTTATGACTCTTGGCAGGGCTCTTGACGAGAGGGCACCCAATTACCTGAAACAGTCCATCGGTTGGTCGTACCATGCACCCTATGCGGGACACGATGGCATACAACTTGTCATCGGACAGGTTTTTGAGAAGAATAAAGATTTTCTATTCCCATATTACAGGGATATGCTTACAAATCTTTCGGCGGGATTAACTGCAACAGAGATTATTCTTAACGGTATATCAAAGGCAACCGATCCGGCAAGCGGAGGACGGCACATGTCAAACCATTTTGCCAAGCCTGAGTGGAATATCCAGAATGTTTCATCATGCACAGGTAATCATGCACTCCATGCAGTTGGTGTTGCACGTGCAATAAAAAAATACGGCGCCGATGGTATTGCAATATGCTCAATGGGAGAATCAGCAGTATCAGAAGGCTACGTATACGAAGCTATTAACGGGGCATCGCGCGAACAGCTGCCTGTCATATTCGTCATACAGGATAACGGATATGGTATATCTGTGCCGAAAAGTGATCAGACTGCCAACCGTAAAGTGGCAAATAATTTTGCGGGATTTAAAAATCTCCGCCTTTTCTTCTGCAACGGCAAGGACGTTTTTGATTCAATGAACGTTATGACGGAAGCGAAAGAATATGTAAAATCCACTGGTAATCCTGCTATAGTTCATGCAAACTGTGTGCGCATACATTCACATTCCAACTCCGACAGGCATGAACTCTACCGTGATGAAAACGAAAGAAACTATGTAGCTGAATATGATCCTCTGGCCAAGTTCAGACGCTTGCTTCTCAGGTATAAAAGGTTTACTGCCGAAGAGCTTGATGCAATAGATAATGAAACAAAAGAGATTATCAGACAGGCACATAAAGAAGCCATGAGTGCTCCCGATCCTGAACCTTCATCAGTCTTTAATTTTGTTATTCCTGAACCTTATCCTGCATCAAAATATCCAGATGGAACACACAATTATAAAGGAGAGCCAAAAAAACTTATAGAAGCACTTAACGAGACTCTCAAAGCAGAATTTCGTCACAACCCGGATACCTACATATGGGGTCAGGATATAGCAAACAAGGAAAAAGGAGGAATTTTTAACGTTACAAAAGGGATGCAGAAAGAGTTCGGCAAAGAGAGGGTTTTCAATGCACCTATTGCCGAAGATTTCATTGTAGGAACGGCTAACGGTATGAGCCGTTTCAACGACAGAATAAGAATAGTGGTTGAAGGAGCTGAGTTTGCCGATTATTTCTGGCCGGCAATGGAACAGCTGGTTGATACCTCTCACGATTACTGGAGGTCAAATGGTAAATTTTCGCCTAATATCACTATCCGTCTTGCTTCAGGAGGTTATATAGGCGGAGGACTTTACCACTCACAAACCATTGAAGGAGTTTTAACCACTTTTCCCGGAATACGTGTTGTTTACCCTTCATTTGCCGACGATGCGGCAGGACTTTTACGTACATCTATAAGATCAAGAGGTACAACAGTTTTTCTTGAACCGAAAGCATTATACAACGACATCAGGGCTGCTACTCCGGTACCTGACGACTTTGAAGTACCTTTTGGCAAGGCTAGAATCAGAATGGAAGGTGACGATATTGGAATGATTACTTACGGCAATACAACAATATTTTGCCTTGAAGCAGCTGAACGGCTTAAAAAGGAACATGGTTATACAACACGCGTCCTGGATTTGAGATCTCTTAATCCGCTCGATGAAGAGGCTATAATTGAAACAGTTAAAAGAACAGGCAAAGTGCTGGTAGTTCATGAGGACAAAGTATTTGGTGGTTTCGGTGGAGAAATAGCCGCATTGATATCAGAAAAGGCATTTGAATACCTCGATGGTCCTGTTGTAAGAGTGGGCTCACTCTTTACACCTGTTGGATTCAACAAAATACTTGAAAAAACCATTTTACCAGATACTGATAAAATATACCGGGCAGCTATTGATTTGTTAAAATATTAATTTCTCAATAAACTATGGAAAAGACTGCTATCATATACAGTTTTAACACGGCAAAAACCGCACAGGCAGCCAGGCTCATTTATGAAAATTTTTCAGATAAAAATATTGAAATGATAAATGCCGAAGATATTACCGGAGAGAAATTTCTTCAGTACAAAAATCTGATCCTCGGTGTTCCCACATGGTTCGATGGAGAACTTCCAAATTACTGGGATGAGTTTGTTCCGGAACTTGAGGAACTTGATCTGAGTGGACACAGAGTTGCAATATTCGGACCGGGCGACCAGAAAAACTATCCTGAGAACTTTGTTGACGGTATTGGTATTCTTGGCCGTCTTCTGGAAGAAAGGGGAGCTGAACTGGTAGGTTTTGTTCCTGCAGATGAATATAACTTCGAAAAATCACTTGCACTCAGAGGTGATAAATTTATGGGACTACCTCTCGATTTTGAAAATCAGGCTTCAAAAAACAAAGAGAGGATTATCAGGTGGGTTAACCAGTTAAAAAATGAGCTTTATTGAGCTATTTACCTAGTTTGCTTCTGATTTGTTCCAGACCGGCACAACCTTTTTCAGGAATTCCGATTTTTCTTCTGTTAATTTTTCAATTTCCAATCCAATAAGCCTCTGTGCTTTTGCTTTTTCAGAAATATCCGGCACTTTTACTTCCCCGGTATATCCCAGAGAAACAAGTACCTTTGATAGTTTCAGCCTGGCCTCAGAAGCAATTGATATTCCGCTTGTTATTAACCTCAATGTCTCAAGTGGGGAGTGAAAAGAATTGCCATGACCTGCCGTTGCAAAATCCCAGCGCCATTGTGCTCGTCTAATATCATTGAGAATCTCTTTCATCTGATCTTCCTTTGCACCTTTATCCCAGGCTGCCTTTGCCTCAAAATGACATTTAACCAGAAGGCCTTCCAGTATTTTGCGGCTTTCCATTATTTTGTCCTGCCGCAGATAAACATCATTCACCAGCCGTTCGGTTTCCTCCCTGTGACAAACCTGACATGAATTTGCAACATTGTTGAGCGGGCTCTGTATATGATGGTCAGTAAATTTCTGCCCTCCCTCACTTATAAAAGGCATGTGGCAGTCGGCACAGGATACTCCTCTTGAGGCATGGGTGCCAGTCATATAAACCTCATAATCGGGGTGCTGGGCTTTAAGCATCGGGGCACGACTTAAAGCATGTGTCCAATCTGTAAAACGAAGCTCATCGTAATATCGTTCAATATCTTCGGCAGTCAATCCGTTTTTCCAGGGAAATACAAGGTAATCAACCCCCTCAACAATATTCTTATTGAAATAGTACTCTACATGGCACTGTGCGCATACCAGACTCCTCATTTCCTGAAAAGATACCTTGCCGATATCCTTTCCTGCTGCTTTATATGCTTCCAGCAGTGCCGGCCTTGAAATTCTCAGATTCATGGTTTTTGAATCATGACAATCGGCACATCCTATTGGATTTATAATCTGTTTCCCCCTCTTTTCCCATGTTCCCCTGTAGAAACCGGCAGCTCCTTCCTCTTCAATAATCCCTGGCACGTTCGAGCTTTTGCATGTCCAGCATGTATTGGGCGCTGGAGAAGGAACATCATTTACAGGTGCACCCGTACGGAGCGTCTGACGTATATCTGTAACAGAGTAATAATGTCCCCTTCCCTGCCGGTAATCCTTCGAAAATGAATACCCGGCCCAAAGAATAACCATCTCAGGGTTAGTCTCAAGCATGTCAATTGATGCGCTTCCGTTATATCTGCTGCGAAAAGAAGTATCCGAAGTCTTTAAATATGAATTATACTCCCTCGGAAATATCTCTCCCCATTTCGAATTATCAGGTTCATTAGGGGGAAATGTTATTTGTGGAGCATAAGCAAAAACTGCTTCGCTCCTTCTTTCAATAATTGACGATGCCAGCAACCCAAGAAAGAATACTGCCACTACAGTTATTAAAAACAATACCCAGCCCAGCCATGGCTTCTTCTTCAGTAATTCATTAATATTCATAAATATATTATTAGTTATTAATCATGACTTTCAACCATTCAGGCACAGGAGAAGGGGGCAGAGGAACCCTTGCATCGGGAACACTCGACAGGCTGTTCACCCTTCCGTGTGGCGTTTCCCTGTGACAATCCCTGCAATTGCGTTCTGTTCTAATTCTCCATAATTCAGTGCTATAGACCGACAACCTCGAATCTTTAATCAACTCTGAATGACATCTTATGCAATTATTCTGAACAACTCTGCTTCCAGCTTCCTTTATAAATATAACCTGAGGCTCCTTCCGCAGGGTAAAAACTGTAGCATGCCGTAAGCCGTCTTTTGCTTTGAAAAAGTATTTACTGAAAACATTATTGTGCGGAACATGACAGTCGTTGCAGTTTGCCTTTTCCCTGTGCGAACTGTGAAACCATGTTGCATATTGCGGAGCCATTATATGGCAATTGACACAGGTCTGCGGCTTGTCTCCCAGATATGAAAAAGCTTCCGATACATAAACAGAAAATATTACAATACCAGAGAAAATACCCGACAATACTATTACAGGCAATCTCCACGGACCGGAAGGAAGAAATTTTATGAATGAACTCATTCTTAATACTGTGCTTTACTTCCTGGCTTATGAAGCAATACTGTTACCGGTTCGATGGTAACCAGGCACCCTTTGGGCATCCTGATCAGTTCCGGTTCAATGAGCTTGAAAAACTCCTCCAGTTTATCTGCTTCGTCAATTATTTCAATCATAACTGGAAGTTTCTCAGTCAGTTCCCAGAACTTTGTAGAAGTCACAGCCTTTGAACTCAGGCCATAACCCATAATTCCCCTGTATACTGTTACTCCAGCTATTCCCTTCTCCTTTGCCAGATAAACAATATGCTCATATAAAAGCTCATTGCCTATTTTATCAGTATTGCTTGCATGAATTTTGAGTACACTTTTTGGCATAATACACAGAATTAATTTTCAGTATGTTATTAATCCAGCTTCGTTACTTTGTCCTTTCCAAGATAGTAAATTTTATTTTTTCCCATTTCATAAACCCCAGGTAAATGCATAAAGTCAAAAATTAAATATTTAAATTTTTTCATAATGTTACAATTATTTAATATTTTAACACTTGTTTTTCATAAGTAACTGAATCTGAAAATTTATTAAACACTATTAAAACTTTTACTATGGATAAAAAAATCAGAGACTTATACGATGAATATAAGAAGGGAGGTACATCCCGACGTGAATTTCTAAGAAGACTGGTGGCATACGCCGGTGGTGTAAGTGCTGCTATGGCTCTTCTTCCTGAACTCGGGGAAGAGACGGCCGGTTTATCTGAATTTCAGGATTTCCCGGGGTTGGTAACAGAATTTATAAAATATCCGGGATTTAATTGCGATATGAGGGCTTATCTTGCCAGACCGGTTAAACCCAGAAGAAATCCTGCAGTAATTGTGATTCATGAAAACCGTGGACTGGTGCCTCATATACAGGATGTGACCCGACGGATGGCAAAAGAAGGATTTCTGGCTCTGGCGCCTGATGCACTGTCGCCAGTTGGCGGAACGCCCGACGATGTAAGCAATGTAGGAGAATTGTTCAAGAAGCTAAATAATGACGATACGGTTAAGAATTTTGTAGCAGCCGTTAAATATCTTGAAACCCATCCCAATTCTAATGGCAAGGTAGGGTGTACCGGATTCTGCTGGGGCGGTGCTATGACCAACCAGGTTGCAGTAAATGCACCCACTCTGAAGGCTGCAGTGCCTTATTACGGCCGACAGCCTGCAGTAGAAGATGTGCCTAAAATCAAAGCTGCCATCATGGCTCACTATGCCGAAAATGACCCGGGAATCAATGCAGGAATACAGGATTTTGAACAGGCGCTGAAAAAGGCAAATATCGAACACTATATTTACATGTATCCCGGAACCAGCCATGCTTTCAATAACGACACAGGTCCAAGATATAATGAAGAAGCAGCCAAACTGGCATGGCAACGAACCGTGGATTTCTTCAAAAAGAAACTGAAGTAGATTCTACCTGTTACGGCGACGCCACTCAGCTCCAACCGCTTCTACAAAAGGCTTTATGTGCCTGAAGAATATCCTGTAACCGGGGCACAGGTAATTTAACCCTGGCTCCCCGTCGGGAGTTTTTATAAACCTGTTCTTCGGGCATTCGCCATTACACATTTCTCTTACATCACACTGTATGCAGAATTCTGGAAGAGTTCTCAGCTTCTCCATACCGAAATTTCTCTGTTTTTCCGAGTTAAGTAGAACAGAAACAGGGTGTGACATTATATTTCCCACATGATGCTCAGGATCAACAAAATGGTCACAAGAATAAAAATCTCCGTTAAGCTCAATAACTGGAACTCTCCCGCAAACTTTTTTGAATATGCAAAGCGAATGCTCCTGCCCGAATGCAGGCCGAACAGCTTCTTCAAAAATCTGTATCTTAATCCTTCCGATATCTTCCGCAACCCATTCGTCGAATATTTTACACAAAAACCGTCCGAATTCCTCAGCGGGAACAGATATGTCATGAACATGCCCGGGTTTTGAAAGATCCATGATAACTAACGGCAGGAAAGTTATGAATCTGGCATCAAGACTCTTGAAAAACCTGTAAATTTCGAGTGGTTTACTGACATTTGCAGAACTGACCACACAGAGAATCTCATTTCTGATATTATATTTCTGTAATAATCTGAATCCTTCCAGAACTTTGTTAAAAGAAGGCTTGCCGTTGCTGTAAATCCTGAATGCGTTGTGAAATTCTTCAGGCCCATCCATGCTTATTCCAACGTAGAAATTATTTTCTGCAAGAAACCTGCACCATTTATCATTTATAAGAAGACCATTGGTCTGAATTCCGTTATAAACCTTAAATGATTCAGGTTTATGTTTATTTTCCAGTTCAACAGCCTTTCTGTAAAATTCTATTCCTGCCAGTAATGGCTCCCCTCCATGCCACGAAAAGAAAACATCAGGGCCTGGACAGGCCTTAAAATGCTGTACAATATATTCTTCAAGAATATCTTCCGGCATTATTTTATAACTTCCGGAAGCATAAAGGCTCTCTTTACTTAGATAATAACAATAGCTACAGTGAAGATTGCATTTTGCACCGGCGGGCTTTACAAAAATCTGGAATTCCTCCTGAAATTCGGCCATAACACTATCAGGTTAAATATTTAAAATTAACGTATGGGAAATAATTGATAATGTCCTAAAATGAAAACCAGTAATTTATTTTTATCAGGAAAATATTTTTCGGAAATATTTTCCATAGCTGGCGAAATGACTCGCCTGTTGATGAGCCTGGCAAATCCATAAAGCCCGTACGGTCGCTCGACCAGACAAGATATATATAAGATCCCAATCGGTATTCCCATTTTGCCACAAGGTTGGAACGAAACTGATGAAAATTGAAATCAGGATTTTCTATCGAATAATCGGGGATAAAATCATTATTATCATCAAGAAAGTACGTTTTACCGGAGAGTACTGGATTCTCAAAGAC
>JBASIK010000163.1:0-2582 GCA_049654745.1 Bacteroidales bacterium | reverse complement strand
GGGTATATAATCTTCGGGAAATTGTGTCGGGTAGTACGGGTAATATGCTTGAGGGTTAATGTAGTATGGACATGGGTATGGATTACAGTTATTGTACATATTATTTGGGATGTACATAGGTATATTGGCTGGGTAAGCACACGGATAATTGTTATAATTGTTATACATTTCCATCGTTCCTTTCATGGGTTTTATTATATCTTATGCATTAGGTTTATATTAGTGCCAATAGGACTTATATCCAAGGTACTTCCATTGTTATAGAATAATATAGTTTTAATTTTATAGGAAAAACAATATAAATTAGTTTAAAAGCTTGTTTACAATGACGATAAATAAATATACAATATAAATATATAATCCCGAGTTTGACAGTTGATGAGTACAATAGAGGCGATAAACGTTGAAATTTAAACGTTTACGCCTCTTTTCTATTTTTCAAAAATGTTGTATGGAATAGCCTTTAAAATTTTTCCTACATCTTTTGTTGAGTTCCTTTGGCAGGTAGTATTGCTTATCTAATCCCAGAGCAAACACTCCCTCTAATGCACTCAATGTTTTTGAACCTGTATACTGTGAAGCGTAGCAAATGTCTGAAATATTAGCTACCTGCATATTCTGCAGGGTTTCAATGATGTTCCTCGCTGTTAAATGTATACTTTTATCGAATCTGTTTAGCTTAACTTCAAGTAGCCTGTAAATTAAAAGGGCTGTATAGCAAATCATGAAGTGGGCAATAATTCTTTTTCTTGTACGGTGGAAGTATGGTCTTGATACAAAATCCGTCTTAAGTATTCTGAAACATTCTTCAATTTTGTAACGCTGTTCATTGATTGCCAGTATGTCTTTTACGCTATCATCAAGATTTGTAGCAATAGCATAAAAACCGTCATACTTTTCTTCTTCTCTGATTTTTTCAAGATCCAGTTCATATTTATCATTTGAGTTTTTCACTTTTTTGATAAAACGTGTAACATCATTCGGTCCCTTTTTGTATTCTTCAGGATTCATCTTCTCAAGAATTTTTTTCGCCCTTTCAATTTGACGATTCCTGATAAAACGTTGATATTCCATTGCTTTCCTTGAAAACGTAATAATGACACGCTGTTTTAATACAGCTTTTGATTTTACCTTTTTAGTTTTTCCGTTATCCAGAACCTTCTCTTCGTAAAGTCCGACATCAAGTAAGGTGTTTGCCTCAATGATTTTGTAAGCTTTGCCTTCGTAAAGAAGTCTGTTGTTTCTATCATTTTTGTCAATGTTTTTCAATAACTCAATGCTTACAGACGAATCGTCAGAAAGAAGCCTGTAATCACAGTCATTAAATACAGCTTCCTTCAGGGTATTGGATAATTTCTTTACTGACTGTGTAACAACAAAGGCTCTGCCTCCCATGGAGTTGAAATTTCTTATGTGATAGGAACTCAGACCTGCATCAGCACAATATATGAATTTCTTCTTACCTTCGCCCAACATCTTTATAAGTTCTTTTTCAAGTGGAATAACAGTTGTCTGTTCATTTGTGTTGCCAGGTGCTATACACATAGAAATCGGAATTCCATTGGTATCCATAAACAGGCCAATTTCAACAAGAGGGTTAGGTTTATGGTCTTTTGAAAAACCATATTGGCGAAGTCCTGTAAAAACTTCTCCAGTAACTTCGTCTACATAGTCCGAGTCCTGATATTCTGTTTCGCAATAGAAATTAGTACAGTCATAGTAGCAGACAGCGGTATTTCGCTTAAGAATTTTTTCACTTGTCTTAAATAGGTGTTCAATGTATTCGTTGTAGTGTTCATACATCAGATCCATTGTTCTCATGATATGCTGATAATCAAAAACAGGTTCTTCATAGAAAGTATGCAAATTTTCAAAACTTCCAAGTTTTGAATCAGGAGAAAGAATTCTTGAATAGGTCATAAACCTGTTTACAAGATCAGGATTAAAGCTAATTTTTCTGTTTTTTGTAATGTTACTGAAGAATTTATCAATTTCAAGCTGATAGTAAAGTCTTTGCAAATATAAGTAGCCTATGTTTTTCAACGTACTTTCAGAAACAGACTGATTTGATGCTCTGATTTTTTGAGTAAAATCAAGGTTTATGTCCATATCAACCTTGTTTTTTTTCGCTTCCTCATTGTACTTAGCGACCTCTTCTTTTGCGTAAGCAAGAGGGTCATCAGTAACTTTAAGCAATTCTGAGTGTTTACCTATTTTGGCAATATTTTTAGATGTAACTTTTTTTCCGTTGCGGATACCGACCTGGATAAAGTAGGTTGGGTCCTTGGATTTTTTATCAAACCATAGTTTCATAATTTATTATCGCTTCCTTTTCTTGTTATTTAAATCATTTTTATAGCGCCCTTTCTATTATATCATAACATGCAACACCATGCAACACTTTTTTGCAAAAAACTTGACAATTTTTTTTATAAAAAAAGCCCATTTTTCAATGGGTTTCAGACTTTTTGATCTTTAATTTTTAATGACTAACTGTCAAACTCCCGCTTTGTTAAATTATACTTATTATTCAAATAAACCTTATTATTGACAAATTAGTAAATTTAGTTTACTATAATATA
>JBASIK010000162.1:0-1612 GCA_049654745.1 Bacteroidales bacterium | reverse complement strand
GGGTGCAGGAGCAAAAGTTGAGGATCCGCCGACTGGCGGAGACGAAATCCCGCCCTGGCGGGGCAAAAACCATGACGAACCTGTTAATTTTATAGCCTGATTTTATAGGATTTATATTTAAAGTTTTTATTTGAAATTATTGTTTAACTTTGACTAACCGGACACTCTGCTTTTCATAGCACCGTCCGTGTTAGGCATAGGGATTTTTGTTAATGTTCTTTTGAGTTTGCTGTATGAATTTCCTAAATATTAACTTTACTTTCTTAATATTAATGATCCCATCTTTCTATCTTATTTAGTTTTGTAATTGATTCAATACTTTTGTTTCATTTTCAATTATTTTTAATGCAACGTATAGAAAGACCACATTTCTTGAACGTTGGTTTAATAGTTAAATAAGATCCATAGTAGATTTCTATTATCCAAGCATTTTCTCCTGTCCCAGAAGAAGTCCACCAATAACCATAGGTTCCAATGCCATTAGAAGTTCCATCATTAGAACTTCTAGCACCTCCCGGACGGGCTGTAAAACCTGATTCATTAAAGATGTTGTTACAACGAGGGGGATTACTTTGATAAAATTGCCAGAATTTTGAATCCCTTAATTTGCAATATGCAATATCCATGCCACCAAGGTAATTTATTAATGTCTCCCACTCCTCCTTTGAGGGCACATGCCACCCGACAGGACAAATGTTGGTTCTTACTGCATACCAGTTGTATAAAGCCCCATAATTATCCTTGTATACAGGATTATTATTATACCAGCAATATGCAGCCGAGGTCATTGAAGCCCATTTGTTATTGTCAGTAACAAGAGGGATAGGAGTCCCATCTCTGAATCTGGTTGTTTTCAGGTTTTCCTTAAGCCATACCTGAGTGCCAATGACAACTGTATCATATACATTCCCGTCACCATCAACCGGCAATCCACTATCTCTTTCAAATTCACATCCGGCAGTAAATAAAACTACTGAAACTATAACCGGTAATATCCGAAGCATTACAGAACTTTTCATACCCAAAACTTTTAATGTTTAATCACTACACTCATCGAATATGTCCTTCCATTATACAGAAGGTTCATCAAATAGACTCCTTCAGGTAAATTGACTGTTTCAATCCTGAAGGGAAATCCCCTGAATTCGGTCTTATACTTTACCAGACCTGTTTTATCATACAAAGTTAACGTACATTTTGCATCAGTTCTTATGTTTTCTTCTGCCATCTTTTCCCTGTTGATATCTATATCCACATAACTGTTTGCAGGATTGGGAAACGCCATGAAATATTCACCACATTCATAGTACTCATAAAAATATTGCGTTTTCAGTTTAATTCTTGACTGGTTTTCACAGCAAGTTTTCCCCCACACCTCAAGCAGCCCGTAAGGATAATCATTCGTGTTAACTGATATCATGTTACCGTATCTCCAGTATTCCGTCCAGCCGTAAGGAAGTACCCAGTCATAATCCCACGTGGAGCAGTTTGAGTCGTAATTGTTGTAATAAATGTGGTAGATTGTATTGGGACAGATGTAATATATAACACCATATTTTGGCGGAGAACCTCCATATGAATCTATTACGGAGATTGAGACAAGGTCCTCACG
>JBASIK010000161.1:0-5514 GCA_049654745.1 Bacteroidales bacterium | reverse complement strand
TCCCACAGACAGAATCCTTCGTGATGTTTTGCGGTCAACACGACATATTTCATTCCAGCTTCTTTGGCCATGCGTGCCCATTCGCGCGGGTTAAACAGGTCAGGGTTGAACATGTCAAAATACTTCTGATACTGTTCGTTGGTCATTCTTTCCCTGTTCTTCACCCACTCGTGGCGTGCAGGAAGGGCATAAAGACCCCAGTGAATGAACATACCGAACCTGGCTTCGGTCCACCATTTCATTCGCTGTGCTTTCTGCGCTTCAGTCTCCTTTGGTAACTGAGCATTACTGTTTAACGAAAATACAAACAGTAATAATAAAAAAAGGCAGTTCAGTTTTCTGGTATTCATGGCATTAAGATTTAGAACTATGTCCATAATTATTTTTGTAAATTTCACATGAAAGATAAGATTTACCTGTTAACACTAAAAATTATTTTCCCGAATCTTTCGTAAAAACTTTTATGAACTCCTTCATTCTCTGGTAGTGTGATCCTTCCCAGTAAACACGGTCGCAGCCGGGGCATCTTCTGAAGTCATTGTAAAACTCTCTTGTTCTCGGAGGGAGTTGGTCGATAACCTCCTCCTTTGGCACATTTATTAATGGAGTGTTGCATTCCATGCATATGGTAAACGGCCTTGCAAGGTTTTTCAGATCGAGCCTGTCAAAAACTTCCTTAAGCTGCGATTCAGGATATTGTGACCTGATCCATATACCGTGGGTCACTTTACTGTTGTTCAGCAGTTTTTTGTCACGGGTAAGGATTATTCTTTTTTGAAGTGATGATATTGTGATTATTTCGTCGTCGGTGTAATCTTTTTCATACAGAGTGTCGAAACCGCATAAGCGAAGGTATCTTGCAAGTTTTCCCAGGTGAACATCGAGCACGAACTTAATTTCCCTTAGCGGTTTTTCACGAAGGTGTGTCACTTTAGAAATATCGATACTTTCAAAAACCGGATAGACCGATATTCTGTCGCCGTCTTTGATGATATATGAAAAATCTACCGATTTACCGTTAACAAGTATCAGGTCTACTTCCACATGCGGTACGCCGAAAGATTCAATCGCATCTTTTACCTGCTGCTTCCCGGTAAAAGTATATGGCAAAAGAACTTTTCTTCTGCCTGGAGGAAGAAAGTCGTTCAGTTCTTCATAAAATCTGAACCATGCATTTTTGGTCATGGCAGCTGATTCAAATACGGCTGATGAGAATCTCTATCATTTGCTCCTGCGAAAGTTTTGCAGGGTTGTTTTTTATGTCTGTCGCGGCACAGATCATTCCAGCATCACCGGGTTCAACCCCGAATTTACGTAATAGTGGTATATTAAGTTTTTCTGTCATTTCATGAAGAAAGTTTATAAATCCGTCGATATAGTAATCTTCCGTCTTGTTTTTTTCTTCGAGGAACAGTTCTCCGAGCCGGGCATATTTGTAAAGAGCATCTGAATCGCTTGAAGTTTCGCGCAGCACTTTCACGGTAACCTCATTGGCTTTTGCCATGAGTGTACCGCACACCACACCATGTGGTACCGGATAAAGAGCACCAACTGACGAGGCAAAACCATGTACGGCTCCCAGTCCTGCATTGGCAAGGCATATCCCTGAAGTAAGGGCTGCAAAAGCCATACCTGCGCGGGCTTCAATATCTTCACCGTTCTGGCAGGCTTTTAACAGAGACATCTTTACAGCTTTAATTCCTTCCAGCGCAAGCGCGTCGGTGAAAGGATTTGCCTTTGTTGAAAGGTATGCCTCGGTAAGCTGGGTAAAGCAGTCCATTCCGCTAGCGGCTGTAATATCAGGCGGGCAGCTGACTGTAAGAAGCGGATCTACTATAGCTACATCGGGAACAAAGTTTTCGTGCCGGAGCGACCTTTTGAATCCATTCCTGCCCACTTCGGAGATGACAGCATTCTTAGTAGCCTCACTACCTGTGCCGGCGGTGGTAGGAACGGCTATGAAAGGCACTTTAACGCCGGGATGTTCCTTTGTGCCTACACCTTCAAGATAATCTTTGACTCTTTCTCCCATCGGAAGCATTGCTGATACAGCCTTGCCTGTATCAATGGCACTTCCTCCACCTATTGCTATAACCATGTCGGGTTTTCCTGTATAGAATTCCGTTACCACACCATCGACAATGGAAGGAGAAGGTTCACTTTCAATGTCGATAAAAGACATTTTTATACCCTTCTCCTCGAGGGAAAAGAAGAGTTTCTTCCCTGCAGGCGATTCAGGAAAAGTTGGGATACCTGTTACCACAAGGGCTGATTTACCAATAACTGCTGCAACACCGGGTAGTAGGGAAATTTTTCCCTGTCCAAAGTGAATCAGCGGCAGCCGCGAAAAACTTAACGGTTTTACCATTTTGATCTGTCGGATGGTTGAAGAATATTATACTTTACGCCCTTTCGAGGTTCAGCCATCATATTCTCAACTGTAGCCCGCCATGTCTGATAGTGAGGGGTATTCTTATGAGCAGCGGCAGCCTCTTCCGATTCATAGGCCTCATAGATCATGAACCTGCAGGGGTCATCAGCCTGCTGAAGAAAATCAAACCTAAGGTTACCGGGTTCCTTAACCGACTCAAGATGATTTGCTGTGGACGCTTTTATGAAAGCATCAACCATGTCAGGTTTAACATGAACATAAACACATGTGACTATCATATCTCCAAAGGTTTTCTGTAAAATTAATGCATAGTGAGATAAGTTCAAAATTGAAGTGCCCCCGGGAGCCCCCAGGGGGGAAAGAGCAAAGAGTTGTATTGTCCTGAAACGGGTTTACAGGATAATAGAAAATACCCCCCTTTACAAAGTAGAGAGGGGGTTGGGGGTGAATACCTGTTCTTTCAGGACGATACAATTTTTGTGTGATTTATATTTTTTAACATTTTCCTTTTTAAGAATAACAATTTTATTTCATTATTTTAAGAATTCTTGTAAATGTATAATAGAGTACAAATTTAATTCAGCCTATAGAAGATTTCCAGGAAAGTTAACAATGAGGAAGCTAATATTAAAATATCAATATGAATTTATACAAACCTGTTATTGCATTAGTTTATTTTCTGTTATGTAATTTAATGCTATCGGCTCAGAATAAAGCTGTTAATCGCGATAAGTACAGGATACACATTACTTATACCGAAGAAAAAATAACAATTGACGGGTTACTTGATGAGAATATCTGGCAGATTGCCGAAAAAGCAGTTAATTTTCAGCGTGTTACACCAACTGATACCGGATATGCAATAGCTCAGACTGTTGCAATGATCGCATATGATAAGAATAATATTTATGTAGGCGCAATCTGTTATGATCCCTCTCCAGGAAAAAGGCCTGTTCAGTCATTGCGCAGGGATTTCACCTTTATGGGGACTGATAATTTTGCAGTTTTTTTCGACCCGTTCAATGATCAGACCAATGGTTTCGGTTTTTATGTTTCTGCAGCTGGTGCGCAATATGATCACCTGGGATATGAAAGAAACAGGTTTAACATTTACTGGGATGCGAAATGGAGGTCGGCGGTTAAAAGCTATGACGACCGATGGGTAGTTGAGATGGCAATACCTTTCAGGAGCCTCAGATATATAAAGGGATACACTGAATGGGGAGTGAATTTTGGCAGGCTTGATCTTAAAACAAACGAAAAATCGGCATGGGCACCAATGCCAAGGCAGTTCAGCCATTGCGACCTTACATATACCGGAACACTGATATGGGATAAGCCACTTGAAAAGTCAGGATTTAATTATTCGGTAATTCCATATGTAACTGGAAAGATCATTAAGGAAAAGATTCCTGAGGAGAATATTGTAAAAGACTGGGGTGCAGGTTTTGATGCAAAGGTGATGCTTTCAACATCGCTCAATCTGGATGTAACGGTTAATCCTGATTATTCACAGGTTGAAGAAGACCGCCAGGTTACTAATCTTCAACGGTTTGAGCTTTTTTTCCCTGAGCGGAGGCAATATTTTCTGGAAAACAGCGACCTCTTTGCAAATCTTGGAACCAGCAATGCCAGGCCTTTTTTCTCAAGGAGGATAGGTCTTAACGTTCCTGTGAATGCAGGCATGAGATTAAGCGGTAAAATCGGTGACAGATGGAGGGTTGGCCTGATGGACATTCAGACAGGTAAGAAGGATATTATACCCGCAAGTAATTTTGCAGTTGTGGCATTGCAACGGCAGGTGTTCAGCAGGTCGAGTATAACAGGATTTTTTATTAACAAGGAGATCACAGGAAGTTACAACGATTCGCTCTACAGGGGGTATGATTATAACCGTGTGGCTGGTCTGGAATATAATCTGGCAAGTCCGGATAATATATGGACAGGTAAAGCTTTTTATCATCAGTCGTTTTACCCCGGTGCATCTGGTGATGATGCTGCAGCTGCTGGTGAACTGAATTATTCAACGAGGTATTTCAGGGCAAGTCTTTCAACAGCATGGGTGGGAAATAATTATGTAGCAGAGGCAGGATACATAAGAAGAAAAGGCTATTTTGAAATATCTCCTTCGTTGCGGTACACTTTTTATCCTTCACGAACCAGAATACTCAATCATGGCCCGAGTATAAGATTCGACATGATTACTGATCCGTCTTTTGGAGTAACAGATAGAGAGACAGAGTTTGGATATATGATAGGTTTCAGGGATAGGAGTCAGCTGGAGTTTGAGATAGCTGAAGAATTTATCTTGCTTGACCGTGATTATGACCCCACAAATACAGGAGGTGAAACACTCAAAGCAGGGGAGAAATACAATTGGGTGAGTGGCGGGATCGGATTTTCATCAGATTCAAGGAAGCTTTTTACATATTCTCTTTCGGCAGGGTATGGAGCATATTTCAATGGAAAAAGGTTTAGCATAAACGGGTCAGTGGGCTACAGGTTTCAGTCATATGGCAGCATTTCGTTATCAGCTGATTATAACAATATTACATTACCCCAGCCATATAATAGTGCAGAGTTAATTCTGATAAGCCCACGACTCGACATAACATTTACTGATAAGATATTTCTTACAACATTTGTTCAGTATAATAACCAGATTGACAATATAAATACGAACATCAGGTTACAGTGGCGTTTTGCACCTGTGTCAGATCTCTTCATTGTATATACAAATAATTCATATACAAATGATTTCAAAAGCAAGAATAATGGACTGGTAATTAAATTGACTTACTGGTTTAATTGATTCAGAAGGATAATTTTTTACCACAGAGAACGCAGAAGCTATAAAAAACATAGGGACACAGATGAATTATTTTTAAATTCTCTGAGTCCCTATTTGTTTTTTGTGGTAAGTATTTCAGAATGCAATATTACAATTCCCTTACCCAGATATTTCTGAAGGCAACCGGGTTACCGTGGTCCTGCAGCAGTATGGAGCCCGGTCCGTGTTTTTTGATAGAATATTCAGGTATGCCTATATAGAGTGTTGGTCCTCTCAGACTTACATTATTTTGAATCAGAACTCCGTTATGCAGGACTGTCACTCGTGGGGG
>JBASIK010000160.1:0-36972 GCA_049654745.1 Bacteroidales bacterium | reverse complement strand
ATATCATACATAAGTACTTCACCGTTATCTAACCTAACTTTATTCTCCTCGGGAATAATCTGTTCTATTTTTCTGAAACAGACATCTATACCAGGAGGAATAAAACTTTGTTTTGGCTTTGTGACATCTGCTTTTTTGTAGTACCCGAAGGGAATGAACAAAAAGCCGGGTTGATAATAATGTACCTTTTCCTGGTCAACAATGGTAATTTTCCACTCTTCACGGGGAAGTTCTTTCCTTAATTTGTTTGCCATTATGGTTCCGGCTGTACCGGCCCCAAGAATTAGAATTTTTTTCATCGGGATATCTATGTATTATTTTATTATTCAGGTAATTATGGAAGAAATTATTTTGAGAAATTATTGTTAATTAATTAACAGTGCAAAGATATAATTTTCTTAATTGTTTTAATTGTTGAAACGGAAAAGAGCTTATAAAACTTTAAAAACCTGAATTTTTATAAATGGGAAGATTCAGAAATAATGCAAGAAATAAAATTTTTATCATTTTATTTATATTTGAAATCAATTTTATATTTTTAGAAATTTATTAAAACTTTCAAATATTCAGGAAAACAATCCCGGGCTACAGATTGTTCATCGTGGGGTTAGTATATGTAAGATTCATAATAATAGCAGAATGATGAAACTATTGAAAGACAACCCAATATTAAAATAAATGCTTATGAAAAATGTCTTTTCATTACTGATCTTGTTTATTGTTTTTTCGATAGCAGGATTTTCACAGACTTCTAAACAGAAACTTGAACCTGCCGGTAAATGGCAGTTTGAAGCCCCTTATGCCCCTGAGGGTTATACTTCGGGTGTAATGGAATTTGTAAAGGCTGAAGGCAAATACCAGGGATTTGTGTCATTTACGGGTAGTGATTATAAAATTCCTCTCGACAGGGTTACTGTGAGAAGTGATTCCATTCTGGTAAGCCTTTATGTTGAGGGAGCGGATGTTCCCATTAAACTGAAGATGGTTGATCAGGAAAAAATAACAGGTGTGGCTTCGTCACCCGACGGAGATATACCTTTAACGGCAACAAGGGCCAAACAATGATTTTTGGCGGGAATATCATCCCGAAAGGAAAAATCAACATATTATTAATTCTCCTTTTTATTCCACTGTTTAATGCAGGGGCACAGATAATATTTCCCCGTCCCCTGAGCCAGAGGCTTACAGGTTACAGGATCGACGCCGTTCTGGACCCTTTATCAAAGATAGTAAAAGGGAAGATGGAAGCCTTCTGGGTTAACAACTCGCCAGATTTAGTTCCAGATGTAAGACTGCACATGTATCTGAATGCATTCAGCAGTAACCGTACAACTTTTTACAGGGAAAGAGGAGGGTCCCCGGGTAGCAGGGAGGAAGCTTTAGGATGGATAAAACTGAATTCAATTAAGGATAAAAACGGCATCGATCTGAAAGAAACAGCGAAGTATATTAGTCCCGATGACGGCAACCCCGACGACAGAACAGTACTGCAGATAATTCTTCCCAAACCTGCCAACCCGGGAGATACAGTATATCTTCTCGTTGAATTCGAATCGAAGCTGCCTTCAAACATTATTAGAACCGGATATTCTGATGATTTCTTCTTTGTGGCGCAATGGTTTCCAAAATTTGGTGTCTATGAACCTGCCGGGATGAGATATGCTGCAACAGGCGGATGGAACTGCCATCAGTTTCATGGAAATTCTGAATTTTATTCGAATCACAGTGTTTATGATGTAACTATTACAGTGCCTGAAAATTATGTAGTGGGAACTGGAGGAATGACGCTTGAGGAAAAGAATAACGGAGATGGTACTAAAACATTAGTTACAAGAGCTGAGGATATTGTAGATTATGCATGGACTGCATGGCCGGGATATGCTGTATATAAAGATAAATGGAATCATGTAGATATAACATTCCTGACGCCACCTGAAAGAAAGAATATGGTTAAGAGGCATTTAACCGCGGTAAAATATGCCCTTGAATATCTGACTGAAAACGTAGGTCCCTTCCCATGGTCGCATCTCACATTTGTTGATCCGCCGTCAAAAGGATCAGGCGCTGGAGGAATGGAGTATACAACATTGTTCACTACTATGTCGGTATATGGATTGCCCGAATATATACTTATGCCCGAAATGGTTACTGTACATGAGTTTGGACATGCCTATTTCATGGGCATCCTTGCCAGTAACGAGTTCGAGGAACCATGGCTCGATGAAGGGGTTAACTCCTACTGGGAAGAGCGCATAATGGACCATTATTACGGTAACGGGGCAGGTATGATTAACCATCCTCTTCTAAAAATATCCGACCGTTCAGTGGCGAGAGTATCATATGTGATGTCTCCATCGAGGCAGGCCGAAAGCAACGCACAATGGTCGTGGAACTACCCCCACGGAACTTACAGCATGCTCTCATACCAGAAGTGTGCTCTATGGCTTCAAACACTCACCGGACTTGTGGGTGAAGAAGCAATGAACGAAGCCTTCAGAGAATATTACAGGCAGTGGGCCTTCAAACACCCTTCAGGCCAGGATTTTGTCAACGTATTTAATACGGTTATCCCTAAAATCTATGGTAATAAATATGGAAGCAACCTGAACTGGTTCTTTGACCAGACACTTTATGGAACAGGTATCTGCGATTATAAAGTTGTCAATATAATCAACAGAAAAGTGAGAGATTATGAGGGAGCATATTTAGTGAATGATTCTCTGGAGGTTAAAAAGGGTAATTATAAAGATGATACACTCTGGGTTTCAACAGTGCAGCTTGAGCGTAACGGAGAATTAATGCTGCCTGTAGAGATCCTGATCCGTTTTGACGACGATTCAGAAACTCTTGAACAATGGGACGGCAGAAGCAGAGTAAAGGATTTTACTTATACCGGCACACGCAAAATTCAATGGGCTAAAATAGATCCTGAATATAAAAACCTGATGGATGTAAATTACATCAATAATTCGATGAGTGTTAAACCCGACCGCAAACCAGTAAGGAGAATTTTTTCAAAGCTTGTAACCCAGCTAATGCTATTTATTGAATTCATTTCCCTTTAACTGACTGACTATGAAAATACTATTGAATTTATTATCCGGACTTATTCGTTCAGTCAGAATCTGGAAATGGATTCTTACCGTATGGCTTGCCACACTGCTGCTGGTTACTCTTTTTACTTTTCCACTTAAAACCGGTATAAACGCAACCCTTGGTTCGAGTATGATTACCGAAAAAATTGCAGCAGGACATTTTTTTGATGTCATTGCAAATGATGGATTTAACCTGAAAACTGTTCTGGCAATATTTTTTTCCGGTTTGTTTCTGGTTGTATTTGCCGGTTCAATTATCAATATATTCTTTGCCGGAGGATTGTTCAATGTTTTAAAGGAAGATGGCCGGAGAAGGAGAGCAACCGATTTCTTCGGTGGTGCAGGGTCGAATTTCTGGTCATTTCTTGTCATTTCACTAATCTCTTTTTCAGTTATTTTTCTTCTGGCTTTGATAGTGGCAGGAATTCCTGCAATTATTGCAGTAAGCAGTGATTCTGATTTCATTCTCAGTAAAACAATGAAAATAGCTTCGGTTATTTTATTGATACTTATGCCTGCAGTTGTTATTGCAGCCGATTATGCAAGGGCATGGCAGGTTACATCAAATGAAAAAAATGCCTTCAGAGCATTCGGCAAAGGAATTAAATTGATGTTCAGAAGTTTTTTCGTCTCTTATATTTCTGTCGCTCTGATTCTGGTTATAAATTTATTGTTCTCATTTTTTGCTTTGAAGGGCCTTCTTTATGCAAAAGCTTCAAGCGGTGGCGCTATATTTTTACTGTTTCTAATCGGACAGATAATTGCAATAATTAAAATATTCATCAGAAGCTGGAGATATGGTGTGGTTACCAGCCTTTATGAATCATTTCACTGATAATATTCTACAGGCTCTGGATCTTACTTGCTGATGTCTGATTTTTTCCGGTAGAGAGATAAACTTTCAGGGAGAAAAGAAATTCTTTTTTTATTTTTATTAATTTCATGTGTGAATTTTTAAATATGTTTATTTTCAAATATTTCCTGTCATGAATAAATATGTCTGCAAAAAATCCTTTATTTACCTTCTTACTATTTTTCTTATACTTTGTTTTTCTTTTATTCTGCCTTTACCTGCCCAGTATCCTGTCAATTACCAGTACACTCTGCTACCTGAGAAGGTAATAGATGAGATACTGAGTGCGTCTTCAGGCGAGCTTGCCTGGAGGCATGTTGTTGAGCTCGCACCCTATACAAGGCCAAGATTTGATGCGGAATTTACCGGAAACCTCAGAGAGACTGATTATATATTGGGCAAACTTAAGGAATATGGACTTGATCACTCCCTCGAGATTGTCGGAAAAACAAGAACATGGAGAGGTTTGAAAGGAGTCCTTCAGGAGATAAGTCCAGGAAATGAAAAGCTTGCTGATTTTGAGGAAGTGCCGGAGATGCTGGTTGAAGGAAGTCAGCCAGCTGAACTCGAGGCTCAACTCATCTGGGTTGGAGATGGTTCACAGGAATTCTTTGTAAGAAACTCTGATGCCATAAAGGGGAAAATAATAGTTACTTCGTCCTATCCGGCCATGGTTCATGCAAGGGCTATAAGTGCAGGTGCTGCCGGGACAATATCGTTTTATTCACCTCGTCCGATGATAGATCCCATACAAATTCCCAATTTATCGGTTAACGGGGGAGGGTTTGCCTTTTTGTTGCCACCCCGCGAAGGCATTATACTTAGAGACAGACTGATGAGCGGAGAAAAGATAACTGTTAGAGTGAAGGTTGAAAGCAAATCGGAACAGGTTGATCTTCAGGTTCCACAGTGCATAATAGCCGGCAAGGATACTGCAGCGGGGGAAATAATTCTTACAGCCCACCTCTTTGAAGGGTACGTTAAGATGGGTGCCAACGATAACATGTCGGGTTCGGCCGTGATACTTGAAGTTGCTCATGCACTTAATGAACTTATTAAAAGCGGGATGATTAACAGACCTGAGAGAACAATCAGATTTCTTTGGGTTCCTGAATTCAGTGGAACGATACCCTGGGTAAACCTTCACCTGCAAAAGGTGAAAAAGGCTCTCTGCAACATAAACCTCGACATGGTAGGCCTCAATCTACGGGCAAACAGAAGCTTTTTCTGCCTGCACCGTTCAGGCTTCTCTACAGCTCATTATGTTAACGATATTGTTGAAAGCTATATGAGGTTCGTGGGAGAGACCAATGTGGAGGGTATAACTGACGAACTCGGCAGAAGAGGCTTTGCAAGAAGAATAGTGGCACCTACTGGTACTGACGATCCTTTCTATTACAGGATCCTTTCGCTGCATGGCTCATCGGACAATGCAGTCTTCAACGACTGGAGCATTAATGTGCCCGGTGTGAAGCTTATTACCTGGCCCGATAATTATTATCATACATCTGAAGATAACCCTGATAAGTGCGACCCCACACAATTAAAAAGGGCTCTCTTTATCACTGCTGCTTCTGTTTATACCATAGCTTCAGCCGATGATAAAATGGCAAACAGAATACTTTCCGAAATGCTTGCCGGCGCCTCTGTCAGGCTCGGCATCCAGATGGCTAAAGCGGCAGATATGGTTCACAAAGCAGATGTATCCAGACTGCAGAATGCTTATAAACGAGCCGTATACAATTTAGAAGGAGTCGCCATGGCTGAAAAGGCTGCTATGGATAAAATAACCCAGTTATCTGTTAACCCCGCAGTTCTTAAGACAATTTCCACTTCCCAGCAAAGTGTTGATGTTATTCTCCAGACACATCTGGCAGCACTGCGTGAAATAATGACAACAAAAGCACAGGAATACGGTGTCAGGCCTGTTGTCCTGACACCGGATGAAACTGAAAAAAGAGCAGTAAAGATTGTCCCTGTACCGACTGAGAAAGCTCTAACAATGGGGTATGGCGGCGAAAGAAAATACATGTCAGCACTTTCGTCAGATTTTCTCGCGACTCATTCTTATTATGGAATTGTAAACACCAGCGAGGCGGCCGGACTTGCCGACGGCAAAAGAAACCTGCTTCAGATCAAGAAGATGGTTGATGCCCAATTTGAGGAAGAATCGCCGCTGCAGGATATTATTAATTATTTCGCCGTTCTAAAGGAAGCGGGACTGATGAAATACTGATATCTGTAAATACTCCTGTTGCTCCGGGAAGTGACGATAGAAAGAAAGAGTGAAAGCAAAAAAGAGGCCTTTTATAGAGCCTCAGGTTTGGGATGAGAGTAGGAAATGCTTGCAAAGAAAATAGAAAAGTGAAAGACTGACAATCAGGAATTTATAAAAAATATTGAATATGAAAAGAGAAGAAATAGTTTCATTGAAGGCTGAAGTTGAGAATCATTTAAAAAATGAGCTTTTGCCTTTCTGGACATCACGGATGATTGACCGGGTTAATGGAGGCTATATAACTCATTTCGACAGGCACGGCAGAGATACCGGCGAAGATGAAAAATCGCTGATATCGCAAACGAGATCTCTTTACACTCTTTCGTCTGCGCTGAGGTCTGGCTTTGTAGAGGGTGATTATAAAGGGATGGCAGGTCACGGAGTAGAGTTTTTGCTTGAAAAGATGTGGGACAGGGAATATGGCGGTTTTTATTGGATGGCTGACCGTAGGGGTAATATTAAAATTGACAAAAAGATAATCTATGGTCATAGTTTTGCTATCTACAGCCTCAGCGAATATTCACTTGCGACAGGCGACAGCCGGGGGTGTGACTATGCCTGCAGGGTGTTCGATCTGATACAGAAATATTGTGCCGATACTTTTTATGGAGGATACTGGGAGATGTTCAACCGTAACTGGACACTGTGCGGGCCGGGCAGTCAGGGTGGTGACAGAAAAACGCTCGATGTGCATATGCATCTTATGGAGGCATTCACCACACTCTATGAATGTACCGGAGAGGAAGTTCACAGGCGGAAATTAATTGAAGTAATCAACCTGCTGTTAAAGAGAATCATGCACCCTGTATACAGAACAGGTATCCCGCAGTTTTTTGGCGACTGGTCTATTGCTCCGCAGATAAAATTCGACATTATATGGGGATGGGACCGCTTCACTGGCGAAGGGGTGAAGCCCAATCTGACTGACAATACTTGCTATGGACATAATGCAGAATTTGCGTGGCTGCTGATTCATGCACTCGAGATACTTAAGGAACCCGTTGAAAATTACAAAGATGATCTGAGGAAGATATTCGACCATACTGTTGATAACGGAATAGACTGGGAATACGGTGGTGTTTTTGTTGAAGGTCCTCATGCAGGTGGGGTGTCGGATCGCGAAAAAGAGTTCTGGCAGCAGGCAGAAGTGCTTATAGGGCTCCTTGATGCATGCCTGATATATAAAGATGAAAAATTCTGGGAAGCCTATAAAAACGTACATCGCTTCGTGTTCGATAAAATGATAAACCGTGAAGTGGGAGAGTGGTTTCCGCTCATGACCCGTGAAGGTGAACCTATATGGACACATATGGGGCACTCATGGAAAATTAATTACCACACAGTAAGAGCAATGATACAAAGCCTTAAAAAATTGAATCAATTACTTGAAACGGTATAAACAACAGACTATAACCTTATAACACCTAAAACTAATTTTTTAGTTATATCATGAATCTTGTTTTAACGAATTTCGACTGGGTCATACTTTTATTTGTTATTGTAAGCACTCTGTCGTATGGCCTTTATATGGCATTTGCAAAGAAAGCGGGTCAGAGCAGTTCCAACTTTTTTTTGGGCGGACGTTCAATAAAGTGGCCCATTGTAGGTGCTTCGCTGTTTGCAACAAACATTGGAGCAGAACATCTGGTAGGGTTATCGGGTGATGCTTACCGGTACGGGCTGGCAGCAGGTTCGGTTGAACTTACAACTGCTATTACACTTGGCTTTACCTGCGCATTTTTGCTGCCTTGCTACATAAGGAACAAAGTGTTTACCATACCTGAATTTCTTGAATTGAGATACGACAGGCGGGCGCGCATATTCTTCTCGGGGCTTATGCTTTTAATAAGCATCATGACAAAACTTGCCTTCACACTCTTTGCCGGAGCGCTTGTACTGAATGGGATTCTCGGCTGGGATATAATGGAGACAATATTTTACATAGGGATTATTGTTGCTCTTTTCACCATACTGGGCGGATTCACTGCAGTTGCCTATACCGATTCCCTGCAGGTAATAATAATGATTCTGGGTTCTGCCATAATGCTTTTCATAGGTCTGCATAAAACAGGAGGTTGGAGTGGGCTTGTAGAAAAGGCTCCCCAGATGATTTCAATAGCAAAACCTTACGATGATCCTGTTTATCCTTTCTGGGGAATAATTGCCACTGCATTTTATGCAGGCATTTTCTACTGGGGCATTGATCAGGTGAATGTACAGCGGCTGCTGGCAGCACCCGACCTGAAACAGGCCAGATGGGGCGCAATGTTTGCAACATTCCTCAAACTCTTTCCGGTGTTCCTTTTTGCTCTGCCCGGTGTGATAGCCTTCGCTCTTTACCCGGGTGAACTGACTGGCGATGCAACCCGCCAGACATTCGTCCTGCTGCTGAACAAACTTATGCCCGAAGGACTGCGAGGACTTCTCATTGCATCCCTGCTGGCAGCACTGATAACTTCACTTATCGGCGTGCTGAACTCTGTTTCAACGTTGATAGTTAGAGATTTTATTGTAGAATTTCATCCGGCCACTTCAGAAAAGCGACAGGTAACTTTTGGACGTCTGTCAATATTACTGGTGACTCTTCTTGGTATCGGGGCAGCATATCTGGTTTATAAAAACGAGGAAGGAATTTATAAATACCTTCAGACTATTTCAGCATATCTGGTAATACCTGTATTTCCTGCTATCTTTTTCGGAGTGGTAAGCAAAAGAGTTAATATGAAAGGAGCTATAGCCTCGGTTATAGCAGGTATAATACTTGCCACAGTTTTTGTCATCGACCAGTTTCTGGGTTATGATACCGGAAAAACGGTTTTTCCATTTCTTCATCATAAACTCACTCTGAATTTTGGTTACAGAGGACTCTGGGCAGAGATATTAATTACAGTTATCCTGTTTGGTGTATCTGCTTTTACAGGAAGGACCGATGCTGAAAAACTGGAAAAGGCAACAATAAACCTGAAAAAAGGAGCCGGGAAATTTGAAGGTTTAAAAGATTGGAGGCTCCAGCTGGCGGTTTTGTCAGTTGTTACGATTGTATTATATGTGTGGTTAAGCTAAAAGTGAATGGTTGTTATGCTCACTGAGGCAGTTGTATAAACCTGTCAGAAAATCCCGGTTGTCGGCAGTGATATATCTCATTGTACCGCCCATCCGGGAGAAGGTTTTGTTGTATCTCATGTAGTATGCCGGATTATCTGAGGGTGGCTCTCCATTTCTTAGCCAGTCCCAGTCAGATTTTGCAAGGTCCACAACGGCTATAAAATGATTATCAATATGCCGGTTTTCCTGAATAGCTATATTCTGAGCCATTGAGAGTGCTTTCTCGAATATCATGGGTGACATAATGGCTGAGCCAACTGATATATACACTCCACCGTCGATGTTACTGATGCTGTGTACAAATCTCAGGAAGTCTGTCAATGCTGTTCTGCCGATGGCGGCGCCATGGTTGAGAGGGTGAGTATAGATAATATCATGCCCGAACATAGGATGGATGGTAAAGGGTATATTAAGTTCTGCGGCAGCACACAGCACCGAATATTTTTTCCACCGGTGAGGTATGTGCATGAAGCCTGCCTGCAGCTGTTCACTTTTTATGATACCCAGAAGATCGGCAGCAGCCGCTGCCTTCCCGCAGTTGTCGGATAAAAGGTTAAGTGCCTCCTGTTCGAGAAGTTGAGGACCGGGAATTTCAAGCCCTTCATGAAGTATCAATTTACCGATAGCTTCACCGTAACCATAACCGTAATATGCCCCTGTAAGCAGGGCCAGATTGATGTATTTACCGGTCTCCTCCCATATTCCGAAGCAGCCGTTTCTGACATTTTCACGGACATCCTCGCTTGTTTCCCCGGCAAAAGAAAATTCCCAGTCGTGGATGCTTACCGCCCCATTACCGGCAAGGTGGGTAATCCATCCTTTTTTAATCATTTCGTTGATTACCTGTGCCAGCCCGTTTTTAATAACATGCGCTCCAAATGCCATCACAACAGGCTTATTGTTTTTACGGGCATCAATTATCCTTTCAGCACTCTCTTCGATTAGCCTTATTGTTTCAACATTTTCGATAGAAGGCTTTGTGCCGGGCAAAATAAGAATCTTTTCTACAGAGAGTTTATTTACCCTTTCCGATAAATTTCTTATATACAGTTTTTTGCGATCAAACTGTGGAAATTCCATTTTATCTGATATTTAATAATTGAAGCAGGTGTTCAGCCTGGGAAAAGTCTGGAATAATTATGTCGGCGCCGGCCTTGACCAATCGTGTGCGTTTTGTTAAATTTAGTCCATGACGCCTCTGTTCATTACTGGCTACGCCTATGGTTATCCCGCCTCGTTTATGTGTTTCCCTTATTTCAACAGGTCCGTCACCGAAAGTGACTATCATTCTTGAGTCTTTTTCACCTATCATATCAAGTATCCTGTCGAGTACTATCTTTTTGGCGTCTTTTTCCACATCACCCACGGCACCGAAGATACGGCCTTCAAAAAAGTGGGCATACCCAAGTACTTCAGCTTCGTGAACAACATCTTCAACATCGGTCCCGCTTGTGAGATAAAGTTTTATGCCCCGGTCGTAAAGCATCTGCAGAAAATTGATGCTGTTTTTAATAGTAAAATCTTCAACTGAAAGTTCACCGGCTTTCAGCTTATATTCACGCTTTTTTACCATTTGCATCAACTCATCATTGTAAATCTTTTTGTATTCGAACTCGTTAAGTATTTTCTCTTCCGGAACCAGTCCGAATTCTCTTACTATAGAAGGGAGCATTTTCATCTGTACAAGGGTCTGTACCCCCGTTGTCTGATCGATGAATTCCTTTACACGCTTTTTTACTTTTCGCAGGATTATTTCATCAGCATCTTCATACCTGTCGCCAAGGATGGCTTTTTCCATCACGGGTGCCATGATGTTTTCCCAGCCTTCCCTCAGCGTGGAGATGGTTCCATCGTTGTCGAAAATGGCATATCTGATCTCAGCTTTATCTGAGAGGTGGTTTATGATTTCAATTTCTGTTTTACCGAGGTATCTGGCCATATGCGGATTTTCTGCCAGGTCGGGGTTGAAAATAAAATCAGGGTTTCTGCCAATATTAAGTATCTCTTCAGGTGTTGCAGTGCCTGTCTGGAAAAGTTTCTGAATGGTAACGCCTGCCACCAGTGTACCAAGCTTGGCAGCTGTGTCAACAGAGTATCCTGCAGCGAGGGCTGAGGCAACACCTGCAAGATAACTGTCGCCAGCACCTACAGTATCAATCTTTGAAAGAATCATAAGGCCGGGTATTTCGTAGGTATTCTTCTCATCGGCCACCACCGAGCCTTTCTTCCCGCACGTAACAAAGACGGGTTTTTCATATCTGCCATATAACTCTCTTGCAACTTTCTTAACTTCGGAAATAGATATTTCTTCATCGGCAGCCTTCGTTACGCCGCAAAGTCTGAAAGCTTCAGTATCATTCATTTTACGGTATGCACCATGATAAGAGTCGCTATATTTCCTGCTGTCGGCAATGAAGATTTTATCCGGAAACTCTTTTATCACTCCGGTAAGCCTCACTCTGAAATATTCTGTGTTGATCCCCGAGAGAACCTGCTGATTTAGGATAACAAGATCAATCCTGTGCATAGCCTCGGTAAGTCGCAAGATAAGCTTATCGGCTGTTTTTCGTGAAAGCCTGTTAAAGTTTCCAAAATCAATACGATTCGCTTCTTTTTCTCCTGTATAGGGCTTGATATATACATGGGTCGCCCACTCTTTTTCCTGAATCAAAAGATTGGAAGTGTTAATGCCTTTTTCATTTAATATCTTAACCATCTCTGCACCGAAAGGATCTGGTCCTATGACTCCAAAAGCAAGAACTTCACCCACTTCCATGGCAGCAAGGTTGTTTGCCACATTTCCTGCACCACCGGGCGAATATGCCTGTTTTCTGACCGGACGTGTTGGAAGACCTGTTTCAACTGAGATTTCACTCTTCGATTCATCAACAAACCAGTAGGCATCGAGGCAAAAATCACCAACAACGGCAATACGCACATTCTTTATTGATTGGAGAATCTCTTCAAGAAGGCCGGCTTTCATAAACTTTATTTTTGAAATGTTTTATAAAAATAAAAATATACCTCGAAACATCAATATTGTCATGGACTGAAACAGGTTTACAGGAAGATACCCCCGCCGTTTTCTGAAAAGATGTTTATCAGGTAAGTATAATGAAAACGTGAAAGCTAAAATATTGTATATCAATAATTTTCCGCTAAGAGCTTTCCGTCTTTGCAGTAGTAAAGGCTGGTATTCAGGGGTGAAAACAAAAGAGGCTTTTTTGACAGCCCCCTTGATGGGTAGTAAATATTTTTTCAGTACGATACACATTTATGATAAAGAAAAGAGAGCATTTTTTAAAAAATTAATGTTTTATTTGTAAAATGTTGTTAAAATTTAACTTTAACCATAAACCGGATAGAATGAAAAGATTTTTTATTTATTTAATTGTTATTCTGCTGACTGTATCCTGTGCCTCGCAGCAGCAGTTAACAGATTATAGTCTTCCCCGAAGTTCCGCTTTTAATTTTATAATTATAAGTGACTATGGCCGTAATGGTTTTGCTCAACAGAAAGGGGTGGCAGAAATTATGGGAAAAATAGCAGAAAAGGTGAGCGCAAGGTTTATTGTTACCGGGGGAGACAATTTCCAGATAAGTGGGGTAGAAAGTGTTTCAGATCCGTTATGGTATTCCTGTTTTGAAAATGTATATATACACCCGTCGCTTCATGTTGAATGGTATCCGGCTTTTGGCAATCATGATCATGGAGGCAGTCTTCAGGCACAGATTGATTATTCAAAGATTAGCCGCCGCTGGAAGATGCCTGCTCCGTATTATACTTTAGTTAAAACAAGGGATAGTGTGAGTCTGCGACTTGTAATCCTTGACACCCAGTCGCTGGTTAATGGACTCGGCAATCCATCTAAAAGATACACTACCGAAGATGCAATGAAACAGATTCACTGGGCCGACAGTGTGCTTGCCTCGGAGAAAGAAGACTGGGTGATAGTTGTTGGACATCATCCTGTTTACAGCGCACATCCGACAAGGGGAAACACAGAAGAGCTTGTGGAATACCTCCGGCCGGTATTAAATAAATATAATGTTGATTTCTACATTGGTTCACACGACCACATATTCCAGCATCTTAAAGATTCGACTTCGGTCATTGATTATTTTGTTAATACAGCCGGTTCTTCAGTGAGGGATGTGGCAAGTAATAACATGACAGTCTTTGCAGCATCTTCCCCTGGTTTTAGCATCATTTCAGCTACAAAAAAGGACCTTTCAATATATTTCATCGGAATCGAAGGTAAAGCCCTCTATAAGTACACCAGGGAAAAGAAATAGCTCATTGGTGCTCCTTATCTAAGTATTAATACCTATTTAAAAATAGGTTTTAACCCTCTTTACATCCAGTTATTCTCTGGATATTTTTGTAAATAACCTGAAGATCTGGTCTGAATTATTTAATTGATGGAGAATCTTTATAATCTGCTCACTGAAGATATACGTTTTGTTGAGGGGCTGAAGGCGTGCCTTAATTGTGGTGTTTGCACTGCCATCTGTCCGGCAGCAGAGTTTTACAATTACGATCCACGTAAGATTGTAAACGAAGTCCAGAAGAAAGACAATGAAGCCATTGAATCTCTTCTGAAGTCTGAAACAATCTGGTATTGCGGTGAGTGCATGTCATGCAAGACACGTTGCCCGAGAGGGAATACACCCGGACTTATTATAATGGCTTTAAGGACTCTTTCACAAAAACTCGGCTATTTCACAGAAAGTGAAAAGGGTCGTCAGCAGTTTGCAATAAAAAGAACTGTTGGTGAAAACATTTTCAAATATGGTTACTGTGTAGCAACGTATGCTGTTAAGCCGGAGTTGCATCCGGAACAGGGGCCTGTGTGGGAGTTTATCATCGACCATTCAAGGGAAATATATGAACGACTGGGCTCAAAATACGATGAGCTGGGCGAGGGACCAATGAGGAAAATTCCTCAGGATGCAAAGGAAGAACTTCGTAAGATATTTGAGGTAACGGGGGGAACTCGTTTTATGAATCTCATCGAGGAACATTCAAAAAGAAAAGCCGCAGAACTGGGATACCAGACAGGCGAAGGAATAAATAGCGAATACTTCATGAAGGTTTATACTGAAAACAGCGGAAAACATAACCAGAAAGAACCCGGAACATTATGAAGGAACCTGAAAACAAGCGTATCTGGTCGGAATACCAGAAGGATATAGCAGATGACCACTTTTTCTATGTCAGGTCATGCATCAGACAGTCATTTTTCCCTGGCTCCGAACAGTTCTTTCTGAAAATGATGAGAGAAATTCTCGGGAAAGATATTTATGAAAATCCTTCACATACAACCTGCACCGGTATTGGTTACCATACCGACATTGTTCCTTTCGAGACAATCATGACTGTTATTGCAAGGCATTTTGCACTTATGAAGGAAGCAGGTTACAGGAACATAGCAATTTCGTGTGTTACTTCCTTTGGCATTTACACCGAAATAATTGAAACATGGAAACATTTCCCAGAAACTCTGGAAAAGACCAGGGAATATCTGTACAAGGCTACGGGCAGGGAGTTCGATGTGCCTGAAAATATGGCCCATACAAGCGATATTGTATATAAATTCAGAAATGAGATAGCGAAAAAAGCTAAATACAGGCTTGTAAACAGATATACCGGGGAGCCTTTAAAAGTGGTAGAACATATAGGTTGCCACTATTCTAAGATGTTTCCAAAATACGGCGTAGGAGGGGCTGAATTTCCCAAAGTTCTCTCTGGTATGATTGAAGCATGGGGAGGGCAGGTTGTTGATTATCCCGAGCGCCGTCACTGTTGCGGGTTCGGATTCAGACAATACATAATACAGGCAAACAGGGGCTATTCGCTCAGTAACTCAGTAAAGAAATTTGAATCAATGAAGCCCTACAAACCAGATTTTATTATAACCAACTGTCCGGGATGCAATATGTTCATGGACAGGTGGCAGTATGCAATGAGGGAGATGGAAGGGAAGACTTATGGCGAAAACGGGCTTTCAATTCCGGTTCTTACATATGAAGAGGTTGCAGGATTGGTACTGGGTATAAATCCGTGGGAACTGGGATTACAGTATCATATGGTTCAATCTGAGCCGCTTCTGGATAAAATTGGTATAGAATATAATCCATCCGATAAATACCTGACCAAAGATGGGATACCCATTCCTGCGCCGGAAAATCTGATAAATATTAAATAAGCGATGGAGAACATTGTTGTTATAGGCGGAGGTGTTTCAGGTCTGGAGGCAGCCGGACAGCTTGCCAGGTTGGGTTACAGTGTTACAGTTGCTGAAAAGAACGAAAAGACAGGAGGAAATGTTAAGAACTGGTACCACCTGTTTCCCGACAGGCGCGACAGTAAAGAAGTTATTGATTATCTGAATAAGCTTGTCAGCCACCCTGATATCACGATACTTACAGGAAAAGAAATCACGGAGATATCTTCAAGAGACGGAAAATTTGACATTAAATCATCCGACGGGACGGTTCTGGAAGCTGATGCCGTAATTGTTGCAACAGGTTTTGAATTATTCGATGGCCGGAGAAAAGAAGAGTACGGCTATGGCATTTATGATAATGTTATCACTTCAGCTGACCTGGAGAAGATGTTTAGAAGCGGAGGAGCCAGGCTGGTTAACGGGAAGCTCCCTGAAAAGGTCGGTTTCATTCATTGTGTTGGCTCACGCGATGAAAAAGTGGGAAATTATTATTGTTCAAAACTATGCTGTGTTGCTGCAGTTAAGCAGGCAATAGAGATTAAGGAGAAGATTCCAGGTGCAGAGATTTTCTGTTTTTATATGGACATGCGAATGGGAGGAGCATATTATGAGGAACTTTACAGGGAGGCGCAGGAGAAATATGGCATAACTTTTATCAGAGGTAAAGTTTCGGAGATTTCGGTAAATATCAACGGCAAACTTGTCACAAAGGCTGAGGATACTCTTGCCGGCAGGCCTTTAAGAATGGAACTCGACATGGTTGTACTTATGGTAGGAACAGAGATGCCTGAAGGCAACATTAAACTTGCTGACAGATCACTCCTGAAATGCAGCGAAAACCGTTTTTTCAAGCCAGTAGATAATCACTACGGAAGTAACCTGAGTGGAAGAAAAGGGATTTTTTATGCCGGTTGCTGCGTGGCTCAGATGAATATCACTGAATCAATATCACATGCAAGAGCTGCTGTGAGTGAAGTGGTTAATTATCTGAAAAACAGATAGTATGAAATCCAACAAGTTCGGATATACTTTATCAGAACCGAGGGTAATAGACTATGAAGCCAATAACAGGCAAATAGCCGAATATATATTTGATCACGAACCAACTTTCAGGCTTTGCATTGAGTGCGGAGCCTGTGCCGCCACATGTACTGCAGGCCAATTTATGACTTTCAGCCTGAGGGAACTTAATGTGCTACTGAAAAGAGGTGAAAATGACATCCCGCGACAGAGAATAAAAAATTGTATGTTCTGCGGTAAATGCATATTGGTCTGTCCACGCGGGGTTAACACACGAGGTGTTATTTTTCACGCCAGGAAAGCTTTCAGAAAAATTGAAGGTGATGAAAGATTTTGATCCATTTGTGATACCTTTTAACGTAGGTCTCTACTTCATACTTATTTACAGTGTGGTGAGATGCGTTATATGGTTTCGCCAGCTTTCAAGAGCCGATAAGCTCAGACTGCAGAGGGGTTTCTTCAGCAGAGCATTTGGCGAAAGCCTGAGGGAAATTTTCATGGAGAGTTTGATACATCGAAAAATACTGAAGGCAAAACCTATGCTCGGTTATATGCACATGAGTCTTGCTTTCGGATGGTTTCTTTTAATAGTGTTTGGAACCCTTGAGGCAGATATATTCGGCAAAAGTCATCTCAATCCTCCATATAAAGCTATCTTTTTCAGATTTTTCAATCCCGGTCACGGAGAAACACTTCTGGCAGAAATATGGGAGTTTATAATGGATCTGCTTCTTGCCTTTATTCTCTCGGGCCTTTTACTTGCTATTTTTAAAAGGTTTTTGCCTGGTGTGGTTGGCATGAAGAAGACTACAAAACTCAGATTGCGTGATAAAATAGCGCTTACTGCTCTATGGCTCGTTTTCCCCAGCCGTCTAATTGCAGAGAGCCTAACATGCGGTGCACATGGTTCGGGAAGCTTCCTTACCGGAACAACAGGCGCCTGGTTAGCATCTTTTCTGCCAGCTGAATCACTTGCTTATCCTTTCTGGTGGCTCTATTCACTCTCCCTGGGAGTATTCTTTATTCTACTGCCTGTGACACGTTATATGCACATTCCTACTGAGCTGTTTCTTATTTTTATGCGAAACTCGGGAATTACCACCGGTGATAAAGCAGGTACATTTGCAGAGGTGGAGGTTCATTCATGTTCTTCCTGCGGAATGTGCATCGATGCCTGTCAGATGAGCTTCGTTACGGGTATAAACAACATACAGCCCGTTTATCTTAACAGAGCATTGAGAAATAATGAGGATGTAACCGAGAAGGTATACAATTGCCTGATGTGCGGCAGGTGTGAGGAAGCATGTCCTGTCGGGATTGAAGTTTCAGCCATTAGAATGATACAAAGAAGAAATAAAACAGGAAAACCGCAGTACGAGAACAGATGGATGGGATACTTCCGTGAACACCTTAACCATGAACCTGTATCCAGCGGCAAAAATCAGAATTACAAAATAAGAAGCAATATAAGAGTTGAAAAAGCTGATACAATCTATTTTGCAGGATGCATGACTCATCTTACCCCAGGGATAAAGGAAGCGATGATTAAGATTTTCAGAGCAGCAAATGAAAAAGTATGGTTCATGGATGAGGTAGAAGGTGCATGCTGCGGAAGACCCCTTATGCTGGCAGGTAATGACCGTGAGGCAAGGGAATTGATAAACTTTAATTCGGATTTAATATGGAAATCAGGTGCAAGTAAACTTGTTACTTCGTGTCCTATTTGTTATAACATTTTCAGGTCAAGTTATTACATTGATGCTGAAATACTTCATCACTCACAATATATTAAGAACCTTATTGATAACGAAGCAATCAGATTCAATTATTCACATAAGAAAGTTGTTTATCACGATCCCTGTGAACTAGGCAGGGTTGCAGGTATTTATGAGGAACCCAGAGATGTTGTTTCATGGGTGGCACACCTTGTTTCAGTTCCCGAAGAGGCTGAAAAATCGCTTTGCTGCGGCAACTCACTTGCAAATATATTTCTTCCTCCTTCAAAGAAAAATGCAATTGCAGAAGATGCCATAAAAAGACTTACAGCCGGAAATCCTGATATCGTTGCCACTTCATGTCCACTATGTAAAAAGACCTTCTCCAGGGTTTCAAAAACAAGGGTGGCAGATATAGCAGAAATAGTTGCCGAAGAAATTTCAAGTGTTCAGAGTAAAAGAACCAGAACTGCATCAGTGAATCTCAGGGAGATGGTCAATCAACTCCTTGGGTAGAAGCTTCCGTAGTAAAACGGTTCAATTCTCTTAACAAAATCCAATAAAAATTTTATTAGATTTACACCAAAATATTTTTACCTGTTGATACGTTAAAATTGTACAGCAAAACCGGGTATAAGAAGTATGAATTATCATTTTAATTAATTGATTATTAGCACATGAGATTTGGTTGGGTAAATTTATTGGTAGTATTGTCTATTGTATCACTATCATCATGCAGCAATAAAAATAAATTGTCGGCTGAGAGTGGTACTGTTGTTATCACTCAACGTGATGATGGTACTATATCTCTTGATGTTGAAAAGGCGACGTGTTATCATAACAGGACAGATCCTTCTCTTAATACTGCCGAATGGAGTATAAGAATTACAAAACCCGGGCGTTATGGAGTGTGGTTGGTGAGTGCTGCTAAGGACACTATGGATCTTGGTTATAGGGCTCCTGTAAGGATTGATATTAACGGGGAAAGGCTCGAAGTGAAGCCTGTTGGGAATAAGATTGTGAAGAATGCCGGTAATGTTAAATCTCCTTATTACAGAGCCGATTCGTATGCAGGGACTTTCTATGTTCAGAACCCTGGTGAATATAATATACAGGTTATCAGTGAGAAAATAATTGCTTCGGATAACAGAAATAACTGGCAGAATGAGCCGGTTAACACAATGCTAATGTCGGTGATGCTTACTCCGATGTCAAGATAGCCTGAGGCGCTATTTATTCTTTATTTTGTTTTCGATCCACTTTCTTGCATTAACGAATGCCTGCATCCATGGGGTTATATCGTCTTTTTTCCTCTCTTCGGGGTAATAGCCGCATTGCCATGGGAAGAAAGCTCTTTCGAGGTGAGGCATCATAGCAAGATGGCGGCCGTCTTCCGAAGCGATTCCGGCAATATCATAATCTGAACCGTTGGGATTTGCAGGATAAGTATGCCTGCTGTATTTCAAAACTACATGGTACCTCTCTTCTTTGTATGGAAGGCTGAATCTTCCTTCACCGTGTGCTACCCATATACCGAGTTCCATACCTGACATATTTCCCAGCATAACAGAATGATTGTCGGGGATTTTAACTCCCAGGAAGGCCGATTCAAACTTATGTGATGCGTTATGCAACAGTTTGGGCATCTCTTTGTGATGGGGGTAAATCAGCCCAAGTTCTGCCATAAGCTGGCATCCGTTGCAGACACCCAGCGAAAGGGTGTCGGATCTTTTGTAATAATTTTCGAGTGAGGTACGGGCTTTTATATTGTATCTGAATGCACCTGCCCATCCCTTTGCGGAGCCCAGCACGTCAGAGTTTGAGAACCCACCCACAAACACAATCATATTGACATCTTCAAGTGTCTCCCTGCCTGATATAAGGTCGGTCATGTGAACATCCTTCACATCGAAGCCGGCAAGCCATAGTGCATAAGCCATCTCGCGATCGCCGTTTACACCTTTTTCTCTTATTATAGCAGCTCTTACGCCGCTTTTCTTGCGCCGTGTTGGGGTTATACCTAACGCCTTGAAGGTGCCCTTAAAATTGGGTATGCTGAAGTTGATAATATGGTTTTTGTAATTTTCAAACCTCTCCTTTGCAAGTTTTTCGCCCGACTGCCGTCTGTCGAGCAGATAAGATGTTCTGAACCATGTGTCGCGTAATGTGTCTATGTCGAACTCGTATTTTTCTTCTCCATTTACTACTGTCAGTTTTCTTTCATACACCGGATGTCCTATGGCGTAATATGATATTCCGTGTTCAGCCAATATTTCTGATACCTCCATTTCGTCTTTTACCTGGATAATGATTCCGGGATTCTGGCTGAACAGCAGTTTGACAGTGTCGGGTTCATCAATAGCTGAAAGGTTTACCGACAGTCCTCCCTCAGTGTTTGCGAAGCACATCTCCAGAAGTGTCGTTATCATTCCGCCTGCAGAGATGTCATGGCCCGATATAATATTGCCCGATTTAATGAGACTTTGAACTGTGTTGAAGACTTCCCTGAAGTATGCAGCATCGTTTATTACAGGCACTTCATCTCCCACACAGTTAAGCACTTGTGCAAGACAGCTTCCGCCAGGTTTGAAACTGTCGCGGCTCATGTCAATATAAATGAGGCTGGTATAAGGATCTACCGATACGACTGGTTCAATAATTTTACTTATGTCTGTAACTTCTCCTGCTGCAGAAATGATTACTGTACCGGGTGCATAAACTGTCTGGTCGGGATATTTTTGCGTCATTGAGAGGCTGTCTTTGCCAGTGGGTATGTTGATTCCCAGTTCAATGGCAAACTCGCTTGCAGCCTTTACTGCTTCGTAGAGGCGTGCATCTTCTCCCGTGTTTTTGCATGGCCACATCCAGTTGGCTGAGAGTGAGACGCTTTTGAGACCGTCTTTCAGAGGGGCCCAGATAATGTTTGTCAGAGCTTCGGCTATGGAAAGGATTGCACCGGCCGTGGGGTCAGAAAGACCTGCAACAGGTGCATGACCTATTGAAGTTGCCATCCCTGCTTTTCCCCTGTAGTCGAGTGCGATAGCTCCGAGGTTGTTGAGAGGCAACTGAAGCTTTCCTGCGCACTGCTGCTTTGCTATACGGCCTGTAACTGAACGGTCAACCTTGTTAGTAAGCCAGTCTTTGCATGCAACCTCTTCTAGCTGAAGAACCATGGTAAGGTATTCATGAATCTTCGTAGGGTTATAGGATATACTCCTGAAACTGTTGGTAATTTTAGTGTCTTTGATTACTGTTCTTGGAGGCTTACCGAAGAGAGCATCAAGGTCAAGATCCATCGGCTTTTCACCCGTTGCTGAGTTGTAGAATACAAACCTGTGGTCTCCGGTTATTTCTCCGATGATGTAGAAAGGGGCTCTTTCTCTTCCGGCTATTTTTTCAAGAGTTTCTGCATCCCGTGGCTTCAGTACAAGTCCCATTCTTTCCTGCGATTCGTTGCCGATTATTTCTCTGGCAGAAAGTGTTGGGTCACCAATTGGGAGTTTACTGATGTCCACTTTTCCACCTGAAGGGTCGACAAGTTCCGACAGGCAGTTCAGATGCCCTCCGGCACCATGATCGTGGATTGAAATTATCGGATTGTTATCCGATTCACAAAGGGCCCGGATGGCATTATATACTCTTTTCTGCATTTCAGGGTTTGCTCTCTGTACGGCATTCAGTTCGATTGAAGAGTCGTATCTGCCAGTCTCAACCGAGGAAACAGCTCCACCTCCCATGCCGATTCGATAGTTATCACCACCAAGAAGCACTATTATGTCGCCCTTTTCTGGTCTGGCTTTTTCACTGTCTTTCTTCTTTGCGGTTCCGATACCTCCGGCGAGCATTATTACTTTATCATAACCGTATATCTTTCCGTTTTCTATGTGTTCGAAAGTCATTACCGAACCACATATCAATGGCTGTCCGAATTTATTTCCAAAATCGCTGGCGCCGTTGGATGCTTTTATCAATATATCTTCCGGAGACTGGTAGAGCCATTTCCTTGGCGGTATGGCTTTCTCCCATGGCCTTCCTCCGTCAGGACGAGGATATGATGTCATGTAGACGGCAGTGCCTGCGGCGGGAAAAGCACCTTTTCCCCCTGCCATTCTATCTCTTATCTCACCTCCTGTTCCTGTTGAGGCACCATTGAAAGGCTCTACTGTTGTAGGAAAATTGTGTGTCTCGGCCTTAAGCGAAAGAACCGATTCATAAGTTTTTACCGTAAAATAATCGGGTTTATCCTGCGATGAAGGTGCAAACTGTTCAATCACGGGTCCCTTCAGGAAGGCGCAGTTATCCCTGTAAGCCGATACAACATAATTCCTGTTAAGATGGGTGGTGTTTTTAATTAGCTGAAACAGCGTTGCTCCCATCTCTTCACCATCTATAATAAAGATGCCGTTGAAAATTTTATGGCGGCAGTGCTCAGAATTAACCTGTGAAAAGCCAAATATTTCACTGTCGGTAAGCTTGCGTCCGATAGAAGCCGACAATTCTTCGAGATATTTGATTTCTTCGTCACTCAGCGCAAGACCTTCCTTCTGGTTGTATTCCTTTATGTCATCAATATAAATGATTGGGTCAGGTTTTCTGTCGATTGTGAATATATTCTGGTCGAGTCCTCTGTAGAGTGCCTGAAGCATAGGATCATATTCCGGCTTGTCGCTGGAAGCAGGCAGGAACTCTTCAATCCTTTTTATTCCTTGAATACCCATGTTCTGGGTAATTTCAACCGCATTGGTGCTCCAGGGAGTTATCATCTCTTTTCTGGGGCCAATATATAAGCCGTCTACTGTTTCCCGGTTCAGCAATACAGCGTTTCCGAAAAGCCAGATGAGTTTTTCAATCTCCTTCTTTCCCGGAGCTTCAGGAGAGTCAACGGCGTAGATCCTGTTACCTGATACCTCAAAAAAAAGAATCATTTGATAAGAAACAAATATTCTAAAATAATGTATCTGTTGCCCGGATACATAATATTATTGTATAATATGCCTGCCGGAACACTAGAAAGGCAGATCACTGAATTCTTCCGGTTCAGGTGGCACATTGTCCTGAGAAAGGTTCGTTATGGCTTCCGGTTCATTTGTCCGGGCTGAAATCTTTTCAATCTTCCATGCGTCGAGATTGGTAAAATAGCTTACCCTTCCATCTTTTTCCCACCTGTTGCCTTTAATATTGAAATAAACCTTTACTTCCTCATTCAGGAAAGAGCCGTCAATAATGTCGCACTTCTCCTGAACAAGTTGAAATTTTATGTATTCAACAAAGACGATGCCTCCGCCTGCATCTTTTTTTTCAATTACAAATTCCCTTTTCCGGAATCTGTCACTTACATTGACAACCGGCAGAATGTCGATGATCTTTCCGGTAATTTCAAAAGCCATTTCCGGTACAGAACTTTATTTATTGTTGTTTTTTAACCTGTAAAAGTTCGACTTCAAAGACAAGAGTTGTGAATGGCTGGATAACGTTTCCTGCGCCACCTGCACCGTATGCAAGATCGGGTGGTATATAGAGTAAGAATTTTGAGCCTTCCGGCATCAGCTGAAGTCCTTCAACCCAGCCTTTTATAACGTTTCCTACAAGGAACTCAGCAGGTTCGCCGCGGTCGTATGATGAATCAAACTTGGTGCCGTCAATAAATGTTCCTATATAATTGACTTTCACGCTGTCATTTTCATCAGGTTTAGGCCCTGTTCCAAGTTTTAAAATTTTGTATTGAAGTCCGCTTTCTGTGACGATAACTCCGGGTTTATTTCTGTTTGCCTGGAGAAAAGAGTCACCCTTTGCTATGTTGCTGCTGAAGAGCTCTTTGTTGACTTCATCCTGACGGGCCGCCTGCTCTTCCTCCTTCTTACTGAGATATCCGTAGAGGAAAGCCCTGGCGATATCCTCACTCATGAAGCTTTTATCATTTTTTGCATCTACCATCGCTCTGGCTATTGCAAGAGGATTCAAATCAATGCTGTCCTGCAATAGAGAGTAATAAATATTTACTCCAAATGCATACGAAAGGGTATCATTGTAGTCTTTTAATTTTGCACCTGAAACGGCTTTTTTCCCACATGACGAAAGAATCAGAGCCGACCCGGCAATTAACAGAAGTAAATGTTTGAATTTCATGATTAATTATTTAAAAATTTGTTACAAAGATAGCACAATGCGGATAAGAATTACAGACATTAAAAAATAATGTTTAAAATTTTTTTCAGGAACATCTTTCTGATAATATTGTTTTTTGAATCAGGCATTTAATGGAAAATACCATGTTGATGGATTTTCTGAATAGAAAAGCATATTCAGATTCTGAAACCTATTACAAGAACGTCGTCAACCTGTTCATAATTTCCTTTCCAGTCATCGAATGTTTTTTCAAGAACATTTTTCTGTTGCTCCATCGGGAGGTGATGGTTGTTCAGCAGAAGTGCCTGAAATTGTTTATACATGAACTTTCTTCCTTTTTCACCTCCAAACTGGTCAGCATAGCCATCGGTAAAGAGATACAGCACATCGTTAAGCTGGATATCCGAATACTGGTTTGTAAATGGAATGAATTCTGTGAAATGAATACCTATAGGCATTTTGTCGCAAGGGATCTTTATAAGCTGGCTGTTACGGACCAGGTAAAGCGGATTATTGGCACCGGCAAAGTTTAATTTGAGCCTTTCCCTGTCAATTATGCAGAGTGAAATATCCATTCCATCTCTTGCTTCACCTGTTACTCCTTTTTGTTTGAGAGCGGTAATCACTTCGTCTCTCAGCAAATTGAGGACCGATGCAGCATCGGTGACTTCTGTAGTATTAAAAATTTCGTCAAGGAAGGCATTGCCCAGCATGCTCATGAATGCGCCCGGCACACCGTGGCCTGTGCAATCGGCAGCAGCAACAATGATTTTATTGTCTTTTCTTTTTCCCCAGTAAAAATCTCCACTCACAATGTCTTTAGGACGAAACAGGATGAAGCTTTCTAAACCCCATTCAGAAAGAAAATCGACAGGCGGAAGTACAGCAGTCTGTATCCTTTTCGCATATTGAATACTGTCAGTAATTGCCTGGTTTTTCTGTTCTATGATTTCCTTCTGAGAGAGAATTTCTACATTCTTTTGTTCAAGATCAGCATTAATCATTTCGATTTTGCGTTTGCTTTCTGCAAGCTGCTGGTTTTTTCTCCTTGTCGATATGAGCCCGACCAATATCATCACAGCAACAATTGCCATAAGAACACCGAGACCTGTAGCCAGGCGCCTTATCTGTTTTTCCTTTTCAATGGTTAACTGCTGTTGCTGTTTTTCCGATTCAAGTAGCCGGTTGTTCTGCTCCAGTACCAATGCTTCATTTCTTTTCTGGACAAGTTCCAGACTGTCGATTCTCTGTTGCTGGCGAAGTGCCATAACTTCCTGCTCCCTCTTGTTAAGCTGGAATCTTTCACGTTCAAGGGCAAGCGACTGTGCCAGCCTCTCTCTTTCCGAACGGTCAAGCTCCTGCTGCTTGAGAAGAAGTTTAAGTTCATTCTCCCTTCGTGCCGACTCAGCCCTTAAAGTTTTCATTTCAAGGTTGCTGATTTCTTCACTTGCAATATCGAGCTTAATTCTCTGTTCAACCTGGTCGAAATAACTTTGCCTGTCAGCTTCTTTCTGCTCTGCCAGCCTTTTTTCAAAGTTAAGTGAATCCCTCAGGCTGAGGTATCTCTCATAATACTCAAGAGCTTTAATGAAATCATTTGATTTCTCCATAACACCCGACCAGGTCTGGTAGCACTCCTGCATTACTGGATATGCACCTGCCGCACCTGCCGATTCCACACACTCCTTGCAATAAAGGTCGGCATGATAATTATCTCCTCTGTTGAAATATATCAGCGACAGCAGGTGGGCTATTCTTGCCTGTTCATCTTTTCTCTCCGACTTACGGGCATAATCGAGGGCCTTGCTGAAATTCCTCATCATTTCCGGCTGGTTGCCTGCAGCTTGTAAGGTTATAGCAATATTCGAGCAAACATCCGTAAGAAAATAATGATCTGGCTCAGATTTAATTTGTTCGTTTTCAGCTTCCCTGAAAAAGTTCAGAGCTGCCGTTAGTTCTTTCTGACGGTATTTAATAACTCCCAGATTATTGTATATCAGCGATATGTTTCGGGAATCATTACGGCTTTTATAAATATCAAGCAATCCAAAGTATTTTTCTTCTGCCTCTTTATAATTTCCTGTTTCAGCGTAAAGCGAAGCAATTTTCCTGGTACATCTTAAACTACCTTCGACATTTCCTTCAGTTTCAAAATATGAAAGAGCTGTGTTGTACCATTTTAGCGACAGGGTATCATCGGGCATGTTATACCATGCAGTTGCTGTAAGTTCAGCCAGTTCAGCCAGGTTTAATGATTTGAGTTCTTTATAGAGTTCGAATGTTTGCTGATACCATAGGGCAGCCTTTTTGTAAAGCCCATTACTGAAATAATTATCGGCTATAATTTTAGTTATTTCGGCTTCTTTTTCCCTGTTACCTGTTCGGTTATAAATGGAGAGCGCTTTCAGGTAAGACGCAAGCATTGCTTCCCAGGAATCAGGCTTCCGGCTATAAATATCACCTGCCAGTTTCTGGCATTCTGCTTCAATGAGTAAAAATTCGCCTGACGATGCAATGTCTTCGGCTTTAGAAATTACTGAGAGAGCACTTTCATCTTCTCCTGCTTTTATCATGGTTATGGCTGTCTTAAGTAGGTTGACTGCAGTGAGAGAGTCATTCATTCTCTGTTTGAGGAGAAGTGTGTCGGTTGTTTTGATATCCTGACCGTGGAGGCTTTCCGAAAAAACTGGAAGCCATACAATTAGCAGGTAAAAATATATTGGATATTTAATTCTCAACCGCATCAGTTTAACGTATAAGTTAATCCGATCTGTATGTTTCTTCCAAGTTGTGGACTGTAGGGTAGGGGAGTATTCATTCCCGAATAGGCAGGTCCACCATACTTTTCATCAAAAATGTTATTGATTTTAATGAAAGTACTGAGATTGCTTCCTATCCTGTAGTCGGCCACAGCATCCATGCTGTAAAAACCGTCAAAATCTTTGAAAATATTATTATAAATATCTTTGAAAGGAATAATAACCCTGAGCCAGCTCGATTCCCATTTGCTTGATACCCTTATATACAAATTCTTTGCAGGTTCCATTGAAACATTAAGTTGTCCGAAATGATTCGGAACAAGCTTGAAATTACCAAGAAAGTTAGTAGCTAACTCGATAATATCGGGAAATGTTTGACTCGATTTGCCAAATGAGAGGCTCAGCTCGGCATCAAGATTTATTGATTTTACAATATCATTCATTTTGATATTTATCTGAAGGCCGTATAATCTGGAAACTGCACTCTTTTCGTTCTCTTTTACAAGAACGGTAGCGGTGTCGGGCTTAATAATAGCGCGGGGTAGAGTGAGTTCATTGAGCCTGACATATTTGTTCAGAATGAGATTTCTTATAGAATTGTAATATATTGATATGTCATACGTTACCCTTTTTCTGGTTGTTCTCGCCACACCAAGTTCGACTGACATATATTTTTCCGGTTCAAGATTGGGATTGGGAATTGCCAGATAAATAAGGCTGTCGAGGTTTGTGCCGGCTTTATAAGCAAGCGACTGGTATGACATTGACGATGGTGGTGCTTTATAAGCAAATCCTGCCGAAGCTCTCACACTTGTACGCGGGTTAAATATATAGAGTGCTGCAAGCCTGGGATTTACACTTGATCCGTAAAGTGAATTCCTGTCGAATCTCAATCCTCCCATAAATCTGAAGGAACTTATAGAATAGTATGTTTGAGTGAACGCAGAAAAATTATGGTAGACGATTGGGTTTATTCCAAATCTGCCTGAAACAGAATCTTCTACATAGACGTATTTACTGAAGTATTTATATTCACCAGGCCGGAATGGTGAATCCAGGAAATTTGTTTGTGGCAGGTTACCTGAGATCTGGTAAGTTATACCCGACATTATTTCGAGACTGTTAACCGGCATGAAGGTGAAAAGCTGTTCGAAGAGCATATCCCTACCGGCAGCATACCGGTATACTTTATCTGTGTAATCGATAAACGTCAAGCCCATACTGGAGTTATTGTCCATGCGGTAAGTGACGTTTGAGAAGTTTGTTGTGGTCGAAAATCTGGAAGTCCAGTCCCTGCTGTAACTAAGTGTTGTGGTTCTGATATTTTCTCCCCAGAAGTTCTGGGGATTGTTGTATTTGAACAGATAGGTTGATTGTCCGATTGAGCTATGAAGCCGCCGGTACATGTTGTTGTATGAAATACTCACACCTCTGAACCTGAGGTTGAAACCCAGAAGGGAACTCATTCCGGGCAGGTCCTGCATTTCGGGATTATTTAGTGAGCCATCATAGTTTATCATGTAGTTTTCGCGCATGAAATCAGACGGGCGTATTCCATAGTTGAAAAGTACCTGTTCGGTTATGTCAGCAGGATCAAAATATTGTGAGCCGAGCAGGTATCTGTAACCTTTTTCATGAAGGTAGTGCATCGGGTTATAGATCTGCTCATATTTCTTCTTAATGTTAAGATCGCCTGTTTCGTTCAGACCACCGTAAAAGCTGTACTGGAGTATATTTTTATCTTTGCCTGCTTTACCGCCAACCATAAAGTCAGTGTTTCTGAAATTATCCTGGCCTATGCTCACATCTCCCAGAACGAAAGTTCCTTTTTCGGCTTCACGGGTTATAATATTGATTACTCCAGAAACTGCGTCGGCACCATATATTGCTGCGGCTGGGCCATAGATTATTTCTATTCTCTCTGCCTGGCGCACCGGCAGCTGTGCCAGCACGGGCATACCCACCACTGCACTGGGCTTTACCGGCAGGCCATTTATAAGTATCATAGTGTACAGGTTGCCTGTAAGACCTCTTAGCTGGAAGCTTTCCCCGAGTTCACCTGAACCTGGTTGCGAGACGCGAATTCCAGGCAACGTCTTTATTGCATCTATCAGAGTATAATAATGATTGCGGATAATCTCCTCACGGGTTATGACATGGATGGTAATAGGCAAATCGCCTATCTTCTTTGAACTGCGGCTTGCTGAAATAATGCTCATTTCAACAGTGTCGGCAGGTAAGTAAAGATCTTCTGCTCCAAGCCTGAAAGGAAAAACTCTTTCCGGTTCCTGCGAACTGAGGGGGATTAACAGAAATAACAGAAAAAATATCAGAACAATATTCTTCATGCCGATATTAATACAGTAAAGTTATTAAAAATTTGGGCAGAAATAAACGATCTTCTTCCTGATGGCATTCACACCTTATAATTAATACTTTTTACCTGACCCCATTCCCTGTTTATTTTAATTCACATTGCACCCCCAACCCATGTTACTTCGTAAAGTAGGAGTATCATTCTGTCAACTTTTTTCAGGTCAACGTAATAGCTAAAAACATTATTTTTCATTTTTTTATTAATTATGAAAGTTTTAATTTTATTTCCTGAACTGAAAGTATAGATTTAATGCGGAAAGGGGAAAGAGTAAATAATATAATCAATTATAAATTAGATATTTATCAAACTAATAACTAATTCAACCAATTATGAAAAACAGACATTCAAGAAGAGATTTTATCAGGCTGACCGCTGCAGGAGCAGCTGGTGCTTTTCTGCTGACACAAAATGCCTGCAAGGGCACAGGAGCAAAGAAGGCAGCTCCCGATCCAAAGAGTTTTGGGATAGGTCTTCAGCTGTATACCATCCGTGATGAGATATTCAAGGATGTTCCAGGTTCACTTAAGAAAGTTTCCGACATGGGTTACAAGTATGTGGAACTTGCAGGCTATGCCGACGGTAAATTCTACGGTTATGAACCTGCTGAATTCCGCAAACTTGTTGAAGATTTAGGCATGGAAATACTCAGCAGCCATACCCAGGTTGAAGCAAGAGGTATTACACTTGAGAATGCCACAAAGATGGCAGAAGACCATGCAAAACTCGGAGTGAAATACTGCATCCAGCCGTGGATTGTTGAAGAAGCTCGTACCACAATTGCCAGCTATCAGAAAATGGCTGCCGACTGGAACGAAATAGGCAGGATTCTGAAGGGGTACGGGATAATGTTCGGTTATCACAACCACAATTTTGAGTTTGCCGAAGTTGAAGGCAAAATTCCCTATTTCGATGTGATGCTTGCCGAACTCGATCCAAATTATGTTACCCTGGAACTTGATGTATTCTGGGTTTCAAAGGCAGGGCATAATCCGGTTGACATTATTAATAAGTATCCAGGCCGGTTCGAACTGTTCCATCTGAAAGATATGTTCACCAAACAGGAGCCTTTCTTTACCACCGTTGGTGTAACCGACTTTGCACCGGTTGGTGAAGGCGTAATTGACTTTAAGTCAATCATTGCCACCAAGGAGACAGCAGGAATGAAATACATGATTGTTGAGCAGGATCTGACTGCCGACGGCGACTGCTTTGGTGCTATTCAAAAGAGTATTACAAACCTGACCACAAAGATTCTGGTTTAGATTAATATCGGGTTACGACCCGGTTCATTCAAAAAAACCGGTTCTCTATTAGTACACTGATGACACTGACAAGATGAATTTCACCGGCAAATGCCCGGGGTAATTCAATCCGTGTCGTCAGTGTGCTGTTTATTTCAAAAATCCGGTAAAAATTATTTAAACATTTCCTGCAGTTGGTGGTCGTTCAGCACTGCAAGCGACCTGCAGTAGGCATTTTCTGTTTCTATCAGCTTCTCTTCAGTGTCATAAATTATACCCAGCAGCGAGAAATAATCTGTCAGAGTAATCTCACCCTCAAGCAGTGCTTTTTCTGGTCCTACAGTACCGCCCGAAGATTTAAGGATGTCCTGTAAATCGTTTATTGCCGATTTAAGGGATTCCATAACTGAATATTCCCTTTTTATCTCCGACTTAAGTTTTTCAATTGTTGAGTTCATCGAAGCCTCAGCCTGATAAACCTTTGCCCTTGCACTCTTTAGCTTTCCCGAACCTGCCCACAGCGGTATTGAAATGCCTATAACCGGACCGGTATATGTTTCCGATGGCAAAATTTCAGAGGAATACCCGGCCATCAATTCGGGAAGTCCGGATGAGCGTCCGAGTGACAACTCACTGAAGCTGAGCTCATACTCCCTGACAGGAATGAGAAAGGCAGGATGTTTTAACAGCTTGATCTTTATCAGAGAATCAGGCTCGATGGTTATATCTTCAGGATATTCGATTGCTTGAGGAAAGTCAACTTTGCCACCGGCTAGGTATAGAAGTTTTTGCTCAAGCGACTTGATCTCAGCCTCAATATTGCTCTTCCTCAATCTGACTGCTGACAGCTCAAGGGCAATTCTGTTATATTCATTTATAGTAGTCTCACCCTCTTCAAGCTTTTTCTTCCATGCTTCCAGTAAAACTGAACAATCATTACTGCGTTTTTCGTAGAGTGCCAGAAGCCTTTTCCTGAAATGATAATCATATGCTGTTATTTCTGCTTCAAGTAGTATATTGAGCTTTCCGAGTTCAAATTCCTGTTCGGCAAGAGATACGGTATTCCGGCTTATATTTTTCATTGCCAGATATTTTGCAGGAAAATCAAATTTCTGGCTTACCGACCAGGTTTTCTTTGTTCCGGCAGTTGAACCGCTTCCAGGCATATAGCCGAATGAAGCTTCAGGTCCGGAAGGATATAGATTTGTCCGGGCTTCAGCCTTGCGGGCTTCAAGCATTTTACGGTATGCTATTATCTCAGGATTGTTCTCTGCAACCTGTCTGAGAAAGAAATTCAAATCCTGACCGGATAATGGAATGCTGATTAATATAACTAAAAACTTCGTTATAGTTTTAACCGACATATTATTCTGATTTAGCATTTTCTTGTGAACTCTTTTTTTCGGCAACTGAATAGACTGCAGGCACAACAAATAGATTCAGCAGTGTTGAACTCAGGAGTCCGCCCAGTATGACAACAGCCATAGGGCTTTGAATTTCGTTGCCGGCTTTATCACCTCCCAGAGCAAGAGGGATGAGGGCAAAGGTTGCTGTCAGGGCTGTCATGAGTATAGGGTTGAGACGGTCGGCAGAACCTCTTATAATCCTCTCTTTAAGAGGCACCCCCGCTTCTTTCAGGTGGGTGTATCTTGAAACAAGCAGTATCCCGTTGCGGGTTGCAATGCCAGTTAGAGTTATGAAACCAATGATGGCAGGAATGCTCACAACGCCTGAAGAGAGTTTTACAGCGAAGAAACCCCCGATTAATGCCAGGGGCAGGTTGAGAAGTATTATCAGCGCCAGCGATTTTTCTCTGAATTCGCTGTAAAGTATCATAAAAACAGCAATCAATGCTGCCACTGAAGCCAGAAGAAGCCTTCGTGCAGCACGGGCTGCGTTTTCAAACTGCCCGCTGTACTCAATGCGGTAGCTTACAGGCAGTGTGATATTCTTTTCAATCCTGTTCCTGATGTTTCTTGCTACCGTTCCCTGGTCACTACCCGAAACGTTTACCGAGATGACTATTCTGCGTTGCACATTCTCCCTGTTGATGCTATACGGACCCGATGATGACTCAATTTCTGCGACCATCGTAAGAGGTATCTTCCTTCCATCATGTGTGTCGATGAGCGAGCTCTTTATGCCTTCAATAGTTGCTCTTGTCTCGTCGTTGTATCTCACAACCATCGGGAAACGCTTCTCCTCTTCATATACCTCCGAAATAGTTTCACCTCCCAGCATACATCTGATAAAAGATGTAAACTTTCCTGTGGGTATACCATACATTGCAAGTAACTCGCGCCTTGGTTTGATTTTCAGCTGAGGCGTTTCAACCTGTTGTTCAACGGTTAGGTCTGCAATGCCTTTTATATCAGATATTTCATGCTTTATTTCCTGTGCCAGGTTGTATAGAACATTTAGATCATCTCCGAAAATTTTGATGGCAATGTTTGCCTTTGAACCCGAAAGCATGTTATCGATACGATGTGTTATCGGCTGTCCAACCTCCACGCTGGCACCTGGTAGTTTTGCAAGTCTGCTGCGAACATCAGCAAAGAATTCGGCCCTGCTTCTTTTTCGCAGCTCAAAGGGAACATCAAGCTCAGAAAAATTCTCTCCGAAAGAGTGTTCTGCAAGTTCTGCCCTTCCTGTTTTGCGCGATACTGCTTTTACTTCGGGGATTCCCAGTATTATTTCTTCTGCCATTCGTCCAATTTTATCCGATTCCTCAATGGAAGTGCCTGGCATAAGCCCGATATTTACAGTAAGTGCTCCTTCGTTGAAGGGCGGAAGAAAAGAGCTCCCGGAAGTGACAAGCATTATCACTGACACAGTAAGAAGTGTTACTGCAGAGGCTATGATAATTCCGGGTCTCTTCAGTGCAGGCTCAAGCACTTTTTTATAGGCTGAGGTGAGATTTCTTTCTACCCATGCACCCCGGGCAAGCTTAAGTAATCTCTTTTCGTTAGTCAACAGATAGCTGCAAAGAACCGGAGTAACAGTTATGGCTACAACCATTGAGGCAAAGAGTGAAACAATAAATGCAATTCCAAGCGGCTTTAGCATCCTCCCTTCGAAGCCTTCCAGAAGAAAAAGAGGAAGAAATGTTACAATTATTACCGCTGTGGCATTTACAATAGATGACCTCATCTCAACCGATGCCCTTAGTATTACTCTGAGTGGATGCTCTTTTTCAGTACCAGGCTTCAGTGCGTTTAACCTCAGCTGTTTCCATGAATTCTCGACATCAATAATGGCATCATCCACAAGTGAACCGATGGCTATTGCCATACCTCCCAGACTCATTGTGTTGATGGTATAGCCCAGCAGCCTCAGAGTGAGGACCGACACAAGCAATGAAAGAGGGATTGCAAGAACCGATATAAAGGTTGTGCGGAAGTTGAAAAGAAAAATGAAGAGAATCAGGATAACAAAAATACCTCCTTCGGTAAGTGCCTTCAAAACATTGTTTATAGCAGTTTTTATAAAAGCAGCCTGGTTGTAAACACCTGTGTGAATTTCAATTTTGTTCCCGGCATTTTTTTGTATTTCATCTGTTACTCTGATTATTTCACCGGCAAGTTTTACGGAGTTTGCATGTGGTTGCCGTGTAACAGTTATAAGTACAGCATTGTGTCCATTGTATGAAGCCGTACCTATTTTTGGTGAAGAGCCTATGGTGACCTCAGCCACATTGCCGATTTTAACAGGCTGATTGTTAACTGTTTTAATGACACCTGCGGCAATGTCACCAGGATCACTGGTTCTTCCTATGCCTCTGACGATATATTTATTTCCGTGCTGGTTTATGAATCCTCCCGGACTGTTTTCATTTATGTTTCTGCATGCTTCCAGCAGTTCATCTATTGATACTTTGTAATAGTTCATTTTCAGGGGATCAGCAAGAATCTGATATTCTTTTTCATCGCCTCCTATAACATGCACCTGTGCCACCCCGGGAATGGACAGGAGTCTGGGTGTGATGCTCCATCCGGCAAAGGTCCGCAGGTCCATGGGGTTCAGGGAGTCGGATGTAACTGCAATTATCATCATTTCACCGAGCAGTGAAGATTGCGGTGCCAGAACCGGTTTGCCGGCATCTGCAGGCAGCTGTTCCGACACCTGGTAAAGCCTCTCGGTGACAGTCTGCCTTGCCCTGTAGATATCAGTACCCCAGTCGAATTCGGCCCACACTATCGAAAAACCCATTGAAGAGTTGGACCTTACCCTCCTTATATTGGTTGAACCGTTAATGGCAGTTTCAATAGGGAAAGTAATGAGTCTTTCGACTTCTTCAGGCGACATACCCTGAGCCTCGGTCATAATGACAACTGTTGGAGCTGTGAGTTCCGGAAAGATGTCAATGTCCATCGTCAGGGTTATCCATGTGCCAATGAGCAGCAGTAATAGTGTGCCGGCAAGAACTGTCAGCCTGTTCCGCAGTGAAAAGTCAATTATTCTGTTAAGCATGGCACTGACTGTTAATGATTATGCACATGAGCAGGAATGTTTCCGGACATCTGCTGGAGCTTTACCTGATATGCTTCATCTGCAACAAATACTTCACCGGCCGAGAGGCCTTCTGTTACTATGACTTTTTCCCCGTCATTGCCTGCTGTTGTGATATATCTTTTGATAAAGTCACCATCTTCGTCTTTTAGAAATACGTAATATTTTCCGAACTCTTCCATGATTGATTTAAGGGGAACTGTTATTATATCATGTATTTCTTCACCTTTGAGGAAAACTTCGGCAAAAGAGCCTTCAGGTATACCGGGGAGGAAGTCAATACTGAAAAAGAGTGGCAGGTAAAAGGAATCTTCGCCGGTGCTTCTGCCGTAGGAAATTATTTTTCCGTGCAACTCTTCCGTTTTATAAAGTTTTTCTGAACCGGCTGCTTTGAACCAGGCGCTTCTGACAGAAGCAACTTTATTCATTTTGTCGGGCGGTACAAGAGCTTTAAGAACCATACCCCGGGTGGTCTGTACCGAGGCAATAGCTTCGCCCGGGCTTACTTTCTGCCCTTCCGAGACAAATACATCTCTTATGTAACCCTCATCTTCGGAAAGAATCAATCCTTCATTTTCTCTGAATACCATGCTCATATTGTCGTATTCCGCCAGCACTTTTTCATATTCATTTTTTGCTGTAAGAAATTGTTCCTGTGTAATGATTTTTTCAGGATAAAGTTTTTGTGCTCTTTCGAAGTTTGCTCTGGCTCTTTCGAGGTCGGACCTTAGTTGCTGAAGTTTAAGGAAAGAATTTTCTCCCGTGAGATTACCGCCGGAAACAAAAAACAATATCTGCCCTTTGTTTACCTTCATTCCCTGATAAACAGCAGGTTGGGAAAACCTGATTATACCAGCAGACTTTGCAGTTATTGTGACAATATTGCCGCTTCCGGCAAGAACAACTCCTCCGGTTTTTATTATTTCAGATAATGAGACTTTTCTTACGGTGTCGAATCTGACTGATGGGGCAGATTGCAATGGCTGATGCGCTTCCGGGATTTCATTATTATGAAGAGCATCTTCGTGGGTGTGGCTCTTTTCTGAGTTACGGAAGCATGATGAATAAATAAATGACAGAACTATTAAAACAAATATGACAGGTTTTTTCATTTTCATGATGATTAAAAAAATGAAACAATGAGGCAGTTGTGCTGCCTTTTCAGTGAATAAACAGATAAACAATTATGAAAGGGGAGGGGCTCTCAGGTGATTTGAGTCGTAACCCGGTGGGTTATAAAATAATTTACATCCGGGCAGGTGCACTATTTCGCTCCTGCATAATATGTTAGTTGGAACAGATGAGGAATTATCAGGCAATCCGGCTTCTCCGAAGTTTTGTGGATGGCAGAATACAGGGGAGAAGTGGCATATTACAGTATTGTTTTCGCCTGCACCTTTGAATTTAGTTTCGTGTGTGCAGCATTGTTCTGTTTCAGCTGTTTTGTGAAAGAGGCTGTGGCAGTGAAAAGGTTGCTCGTCGTGATGGTGATGAGGTATTACATTATGAAGGAAGATCACCATCCATGCCAGCAGAATGCTGTAGGCTTTTATTTTTCGGTGCCGGTTCAACACTTCATTAAAAATCATTCAAAGGTAAAAAACTTATTCATAGAATCAAAGATGGTTACCTGTGGTTGTTCCCGACACGCTGCGCTATCGGGA
>JBASIK010000159.1:0-6007 GCA_049654745.1 Bacteroidales bacterium | reverse complement strand
CAGCTGAATATTATGATATAAAAAATGAATATGATTATGCATCAGGTTCTTTCGATAAATATAATGGCATTGAAGGTAAATTTGTTCATAATAGGTCAATACTATATATAAGAGGTAAATTCTGGTTAGTACTGGATCATCTTGAGACTGACAGAGCGAGGAATATTGACTTCCTGTGGCATTGGAACCCGAAGTGCGAGGTTTCAATAAATAATAATAATAAAGTAATTACGGCATTCAATGAAGATGAATTGATGAAAATAATTCCTGTTAAATCAGAAAATATTCAAGCGGTTATAATAAAAGGACAAACAGAACCATTCCCTCAGGGATGGTACAGCGAGGAATATAATAAAGCAGAACCTTCTCCTGTAACAGTTGTGTCGGCTGAAATAAGTAATGATGTGAATTATGTCTGGATATTGTATCCGGATAAGAAATCTTCGGAAAAAGTTATTCAGACAGAGATAATACAGGAAGATAATGAGGGGGTAAATTTAAACGTTTTGGTGGAAGGTCGTGAGCAATACAATATATTCATACCATATCGCAATAAAAATTTTGTGAAAATAAGATAAAATAGGATGCTGTTTTTGTTTAAGTATAAAAATAAATGATAATTCGATAAATGTTATGAGAACTAAGAGAATATTATCAGAAATAATCTGCATTTTGTTATTGCTCCTATACTCCTGCCGGTCACAAAATAAACCCTTGAAGGAAACTGACAAAGAAGCAGTAAAAAAGACCTATGTAAGTCCCAGAAATGATTCAGTCTTTTTCTCAATGCTAAACCTCAATTTTCCGGGCATGGAAGAAGTCAGAAAGCATGTTTTTCGAAAAGATTATAAAAGTGCTGAATCAGCCTATCTGGAATTCAGGAGAACAAGAAGTAATGCAAAATGGGATATTAATCCTGTTGATAAACCCCAGAAAGCAACAGCGGCCAGTTATCCGCCTGCTGAAAAAATTATAAAACATTTGATCGGCCCTTCCATGGGAGCTCCCGAAGCTTTTGTTGGCGAGAATATTAACTGGGAATATAATCCTGTTGATCCTTCACAGCCTCATTTTACAAAAGAATGGACATGGCAAAATCTTAACCGGATGCCCATGTGGAATAATCTTGGACGTGCTTACTGGCTAACTCTCGATGAGAAATATGCAAAAGAATGGGTTTCACAAATGATTGATTGGGTAATGGATAATCCAGTGCCACTTGATGCATCCCCAGGAGAAACTCTTACATGGCGAACAATCGAAGCAGGAATAAGAATGTCGGGTTCATGGATGAACGCCTATTACTACTTTTTAGATTCTCCTTCATTAACACCCGAAGCACATAAATTATTTGTTGTAGGTGTTATTGAACATGCACAAAGATTGGAAAAAATTACACTGGAAATGCCCGAAAGAAGCGGTAACTGGGTTACAATGGAATGCAACGGTCTGGGTACGATTGGCATACTTTTTCCGGAATTAAAGAATTCAGAAGAGATAATTAAAACTGCTTTTGAGAGATTGTATAAAGAACTTGATAAACAAATATATCCTGATGGTGCAGAAGTTGAATTAGCACCTGGTTACCATCAGGTTTCAAGGTCAAATTTCATGAGGCTGGCCAAGCTTGCCCAGAAGAACAATGTCCCAATACCCGAAGGATATATGGACAAAATGAAGAAACAATATCTGTTTAACCTTTATATGATGGATCCTTCAGGATATTTACCTCCTTTTAATGATTCAAATCCAGTAAATGTTACCTCATCACTCAGAGAAGCTTATGAAATATGGCAAGATGAAGAATTTTTATTTGGAGCAACACTGGGAAAGGAGGGAAAAAAACCTCCCGTTGATTCATATTATTTTAACTGGGCAGGATATTATGTAATGCGAAGCGGATGGAATTATAATGATAACTGCCTCTATTTTGATGCCGGACCAGTTGGCTATGGTCATGAACACGAAGACATGCTAAACATTTATTTGTATTCACACGGAAAAATCCTTCTAACAGAACCCGGCTCATATTCATACGACCTATCAAAATGGCGTCATTATGCTGTTTCAACCCCAGGCCACAATACAATTTTAATTGATGGCAAGGAGCAACACAGAGGAGATATAAAAGAAGCCAGATTAATAAAAAAACCTTATGATAATCCATGGGTGACATCTGAAGTGTTCGATTATGGTAGAGGAGTATATGCTTCAGGATACCAGGAAAATAGATATAAAATGGTTCAGTATATGCCCAAAGAATATGCTGGAGAGAAAGATACATCAGTGACTCATACTCGTCACGTGATCTTTCTTAAACCCTATTATTATGCTATAGTTGACTTTCTGACAGGAAAAGGCACTCATACATATGAAGCTCATTTTCATCTGGATGCACCAGAGGCTATTATTAATGACCAGAATTTTTCAGTTTCTTCCCTGCGTGACGATTCTGTACAGCTTGACTTATATCCAATGGATATCGAAAATTTGGAAGGTAGAATAGTTACCGGACAATCAGATCCGTTGTTGGGCTGGCTACCGCGTGAACAAAGGAAAATTCCAACAGTTGTTTATATTAAAAATGGTGAAGTCCCGGTAACATTTTCAACATTTTTATACCCATATAAGGGAGAGAAACCGGAATTTGCTTTTACAAAAATTATGAAAGATAATTCCTCATTATGGGCAGAAAATATCTCAACAAAATATGAAACTGCATCAATATTAATCTCAAAAAATCCTGCAAAGGAACCACAGGAAATAAATACTGGCACAATAACTCCGTTTAAAGTTCTTGCCGATGTAATTGTGATACGAGTGCCTGAAAATAATATAAATGAATTTTTTGGTTTTTCAGGTTTGGGTCAATACAACGATGAAAAAATGAGTTTTAGCTTGAAAAATAAATCTCATTTAGTAATTTTAAGAAGAAATACAAAGTATTATTTTTATTATCCATGTAATGAAAATATTGAAATGGTTTTTGATAAGCCGTTGAAAAAGAAAATAAAAATTCCGGGTAATAAATGGGTTGAAATTACTGATAAAGGTATTATACCTGTTTCAGATATTAAATTCGAGATATGAATTAAATTCGAAACCTTATGAATTTAAGAAAATTTCAGATTATAACCATTCTGTGTGGATTCATTCTATTTTTAATCACAAATTCAAATGTTCAGGCCCAAAATAAATCTGAATTGGAAGGAACTGCTTTTAGACTTAAAAATACTGTAATTGAACAATATATAAAGATTAAGCAGGTTTTGCTTTGCAGAAATCAATAATTGAGTATTGATAAGACCAACTAATTTTTTAAATATAATTATTATGAAGACAAAAGAAATATTATCAAGGGGAATGACATTTGTAATAATTACATTTTTACTGAGTTTCTTCCCGGCCTGTTTGAAAGCAGAGCTAAAACCCCGTGAGAGAAACATTCTTGCTAATGAAGCAAAAGCCATAGACCTTCAAAAGGTTATGGTAACCGATAATTCATGGAATAAACTTCCGGGATATAAAGACCGGACTTTTTGGGCGAGCCTTCCTGAAAATATCAGGAAGGAATATATTCAACGAGCAGAAAACTACCTGAATTATAACTGGCCTGTTGTAAAAGCAACTGATTATCTTGAATTTATTAGATCGGGAGACAGACGTCAGGAGGCATATTCGGCATGCAGCAATGCCCTTATTTCATTAGTAATGGGCGAACTGGCAGAGGGACAGGGACGTTTTCTCGATCAGATAATAAACGGTGTATGGTACTATTGCGAACAGACATGGTGGGGATGGTCAGCACATCTTAACTTTCAAAAAGCCTCTTATGGACTGCCTGATATAAACGAACCCACAGTTGACCTTGGAGTGGGAGAGGTAACAAGCAATCTTTCATGGACTTACTATCTGTTTAAAGATGAATTTGATAAGGTTCATCCTTTAATTTCACAGAGATTAAGACAGGAAATATTCAGGAAAGCACTTGATCCTTATTTCGAGAGGTATGATTTTGGATATATGGGTTTCAAAGGAGGAAGGCCTAATAACTGGAACCCATGGGTAAATTATAATATGCTCACAAGTTATCTTTTAATGGAAACAGATCCGGAAAGAAAATTTGCACGGGTCCAGAAAATCCTTAATTCTCTCGATAAGTTTCTCAACGGTTATTCAGACGACGGCGGTTGTGACGAGGGACCTTCATATTGGGGGGCAGCTGGAGCTTTGCTTTATGAAAGCCTTGAAATAATGAAAAATCTGACAAACGGAAAATTTGATGTGTTCGATGATCCTCTTATTCAGAATATCGGAAAATATTTTTACAAAGTTAATATTCATGCCCCTTACTTCATCAATTTTGCCGATGCTGACGCCACTACAGGGGGAAACCCTTCAATTGTGTATCGTTATGGAAAAGCAATTAATGATCCTGTAATGCAAAAGTTCGGTGCTTATCTGGCTAAAATAAATAAGTGGGGAGAGAGAGCATTTGGAGGCCGGATTGGAGACCAGATTAAAAACCTTGTCATTATGGATGAAATTAAAAATGCAGAAGCCGAAGAAGCTCTTGTATCTGATTTCTGGCTTCCAGATACTGAAATAGGTGGCGGACGCGATAAACAGGGTAGTTACTTTGGGTTCTTCTTCGGAGCCAAAGGAGGCTTTAACGCAGAGAGCCACAACCATAACGATGTAGGTTCATGTGTAATGTATTACGATGGAAAACCCTGCCTGATTGATATCGGTCGTGAGGAATATACTGCAAAAACTTTTAGTTCACAACGTTACGAAATATGGACAATGCAGTCGGGATGGCATAACCTGCCAGTAATAAACGGAATTGAACAAAAAGACGGAGCAAACTTTAAAGCCAGAAATACAAGTTTTTCTGCCAATTCAAAATCGGTTATTTTCTCAACAGATATAGCAGGAGCTTACCAGCCTCAGGCTAAAGTGAAGAGCTGGATAAGAAGATATACTCTTAACCGCGGAAAAAACTTTATTATCTCTGACAATTATGAACTTACTGAAGTTATTCCAGGAACAACGACCAGCTCACATTTGATTACCTGCTGCAAAGTCAGTGAAGTAAACCCCGGCTTGCTAAAATTTGAAGGAGATGGTTTTGTTCTTAACATGACTTTTAATCCGAAAATTGTTAAACCGGTTATTGAATTTAAGGAAGTAACTGACAGAACATTGAGACGATACTGGCCCGGAGGCGTCACCCGGATTAAAATGATATATATTAAACCTGGTTTAAAAAATTCTACAGAATTTATATTTTCACCTGAAACTAAAAAGACATCATGGCCTTAATAATTAGAAGCATTAATAAAGCAATTGTGGGTATTGTCATTTTTTTCGCAATACTACCCGAATTGGGCGGACAGGGATGGAAAGCAAACCCGGAGCTGGTTGAAAAACTCTCAAAAAGCAGAACAGACGTTAATTATTGTGAAGAAAAAGTTCCAACCTATATTCTGCCCGAACTGCTTGTAACCCTGACAGGAAAAGAAATTCTCAAAAGTTCGGAGTGGGAGAGATACAGGCGACCGGAAATACTCGAACTTTTTACAATACATGTCTATGGCAGGGTCCCTCGAACGCCTTATAACCTTGATTTCAAGGTTGTAAACGAAGACCCCAGGGCAATAGGAGGACTTGCAACTGCCAAACAGGTAGATATAACCGTAAGTGCTCAGGGTAAATCCCTTGTGATACATCTTTATCTGTTCGTTCCGAATAACCTCAAAAAGCCGGCACCTGTTTTTCTGCTGATATGTAACCGGGCACCGGAAAATATTGACCCCACACGCAACAATAAGAGCGAGTTCTGGCCCGTTGAAGAGGCCATAGCAAGAGGTTACGGCATGGCAGCCTTTTATAATGCCGACGTTGACCCTGATACATACGATGGATTCAAGGACGGCATACACTCAATCCTCGATGTTGAACCCCGCAAAGATGATTCGTGGGGAACCATTGCTGCCTGGGCATG
>JBASIK010000158.1:0-6188 GCA_049654745.1 Bacteroidales bacterium | reverse complement strand
GATTAGTTTTGACAATCACAAAAATTATAAACATGGCAAACAATACAACTTCCAATTCAATAAGCCGTAAGGATTATATCTTTTCTATAACGGTAATTGGTCTGTTCTTCTTTATCTTCGGGTTTGTAACCTGGCTGAACGGCATTCTTATTACTTTTTTGCGGACAGCCTGTGAACTAAATGATTTTCAGGCATATTTTGTTGCCACCGCATTCTATATTTCTTATTTCGTGATGGCACTGCCAATGACACCAATTCTTAAGATGACAGGATTCAAAAACGGTATGTCTGTCGGTTTGTGGATAATGGCTGCAGGATGTCTTGTTTTTATACCTGCCGCCCTTACAAGAACTTTTGGATTGTTTCTGACAGGTTTGTTCGTAATGGGTACAGGGCTTACCCTTCTGCAGACAGCTTCAAATCCGTATATCACCATTATCGGGCCAAGGGAGAGTGCTGCAAAAAGGATAAGTATCATGGGCATTGCCAATAAGTTTGCAGGAGCAATTGCTCCGATTATCCTTGCAAGTGTGATACTTCACGATGCCGATGAGCTTGACCGCCGGCTGCACGAAGCAGTAGATCAGGTGGCACGTACAGCAATTCTGGACGAAATGGCTCACAGAGTGATTGTACCATATATTATTATGGCTGCTATCCTGGCAGTGCTCGGACTTCTGATAAAACTGGTTCACCTGCCCGATGTTGATACTGAAGCCGAGGATGAACATGTTGGTGAAGGAGGAGTAAGATCCAGCATCTGGCAGTACCCACACCTGCTTCTGGGAGTAGTGGCATTGTTTTTCTATGTTGGCGTTGAAGTGATTGCTGGCGATACTATTATACGTTATGGACAATCACTGGGTATCTCTATGGAATCAGCAAAATACTATACCTCCCTAACCATGGTAGGAATGATCTTAGGATATACCATGGGAATAATTTTCATTCCGAAATATCTGAGTCAGGCAAATGCATTGAAAATATGCACAGTACTGGGAGTAATATTCTCATTATGCGCAATACTGATACCTAAGCACCATGTATTCACGATGCCTTTTATTGACCTTGTTACTTTTAAACCATTACAGCTTGTTCTTCCGGTAACTGTTCTGTTTGTTGCCCTTCTTGGTTTTGCCAATGCTCTTGTTTGGCCTGCAGTTTGGCCACTGGCTCTTGCAGGTCTGGGAAGACATACAAAAATTGCATCTGCAATGCTAATTATGGCTATTGCAGGAGGTGCTTTACTTCCTCTGGCCTACGGAAAACTTGCCGTTACATTCGACACACAAACAGCTTACTGGATATGTGTACCTTCATACCTTGTAATTGTTTACTATGCATTCATCGGACACAAGGTGGGGCTTAAAAAATAACGACATCCTGAAGGATCTTTTCGATAAATTCCTTGTGAAAGGCACTTATCTGGAAGGAAAGCCTTTCGGTAGTGGTCATATTCATGACACTTTTCTGGTACGAACAGCCGAACCTGAACTGGATGATTATATTTTCCAGAAATTTAACAATAATGTTTTCAAGGATATACAGAAGGTTCAGGAAAATATACTGAGGGTGACCACTCATCTCAGGAGAAAGCTTGAGAAAGTACCCGGGTCGGATGTAAAACGTGAAACTTTAACCCTTGTACCTGCAAAGGACGGCAAATTATGGGTATCAGATGATAATGGAAATTTATGGCGTGCTTTTATTTTCATCCCGCGCCACAGGTCATTTGATGTTGTCGGTTCACCGGAAAAAGCTTTTGAAGGCGGCAGAATGGTAGGCAGGTTTCAGGCGTTACTTTCAGATCTGGGAGAGCCTCCGCTGCATGAAACGATACCTTTTTTCCATAATGCCGCAAAACGCCTTGAAACTTTTTACAAAAAGGTTTCTGAAGATCCTGCAGGTAGAGTTAAAGTTACCGGTGAAGAATGCAGTTTTGTGGATGAAAGGGCTGAAACAATGAAAGTTATTCATAATCTCGGCGCCGAAGGCAAAATACCTGTAAGAATTACCCACAACGATACAAAATTCAATAATATACTTTTTGATGAATCGTCCGGAAAGGCATTATGCATAATTGACCTTGATACCGTAATGCCGGGTCATGTTCATTACGATTTCGGCGATGCTATAAGAACTGCTGCAAACAAAGCAGCAGAGGATGAAAAAGATCTTTCCAGAGTAGAAATGGATATTGAACTTTTCAGGGCTTATGCAGCAGGTTATCTGTCTGAAATAAAGAATGTCCTGAATGAAACCGAAATTGAATATTTGGCGTTTGCACCGCTGGTTATTACATTTATTCAGGGAGTAAGATTTTTAACTGATTATTTAGATGGTGACACATATTACAAAATTCATCACGAACATCATAACCTTCAGAGAGCCCGGGCACAGTTTCAGCTTGTTCGAAGCATGGAAAGACAATACGATGAGATGAAGAGAATTGTGAGGGAGATTGTGAGATGAAAAAACAGGGATGAGATGTGAGGAGTGAAAGATGAGGAATGAGGAGTGAGTCTAAAACGTGGAGAGCAGGGTGTAAAACGCAGAGAGGAGATAAAGGATGGGGTAATCGGTATAAGATAATAAAATTATAAACAATGGGATGGACTAATGATGAAATGGCGCTTCTAAGAACTCTTGACAGTCCGGGAAAAATACAGGATTTTCTTGACTCACTTGATTATAACCCTGATTATGAATGCCGTTCGCCACGTTGGGTAATCAGAAGAAGAAAAGCACACTGCTTCGAAGGTGCCCTATTTGCTGCTGCAGCCTTGAGGTTTATAGGATTTAAACCATTGCTTGTAGATATGAAGGCATACAATGATGATGATCATGTAATTGCTGTATTCAAAATAAATGGTCACTGGGGTGCAGTTGCAAAATCGAATTTTACCGTCTTAAGGTTCAGGGAACCTGTTTACCGCTCTGTAAGAGAGCTGATTATGTCATACTTTGATTTTTTCTATAACACAAAGGGTGAAAAAACACTCAGGTCATACTCAAGACCATTGGATCTCTCGATGTTTGACAACAGGCAATGGGAAACGACTGATGATGATCTTGAATTTATAGGCGATAAACTTGAAAAAATAAAACATTACCCTGTACTTACAGATGAGATGGTGACTAGCCTTAACAGAGTAAGTGAAGTTGTTCTAAAGGCAGGGCTTATAGGTTCGGTTGAGGAGGGGTTATTTAAACCCACCTGATATGGCTCAGGGCGCACAAAGCGAAGTTGAGTCCCGCATAGCGGGAGAGTTCAGGGCGCAGAACACACGAAGCGAAACGGAGTCCCGTGTAGCGGGAGGGCTAAGGTGCAGGGCATGGGATGATAAATTTTCCCCTTTTAAGGGGGTTAGGGGGATGTAATTAGCAGGAGAAATCAGGAATTACCTAAATTAAAAACAGACAATGAAAGAAGATATTAAGAAACATATTATAGATTCGATAAATACCAAGCAGGCAATGCTTGGTGATGAAGCCATTCTGGACTCTATAATTAAAGCCGCTGATATTTGTATCTATGCCCTTAAAAATGGAAGGAAGATAATGATTGCCGGGAATGGCGGTAGCGCAGCTGACGCTCAACATATTGCCGGTGAGCTTGTCAACAGGTTTATGTTCAACAGGTCTGGTCTGGCAGCTGTGGCATTAACAACCGACACCTCTGTAATAACAGCCATATCAAATGACTATAGCTTCGATATAGTTTTTTCACGACAGGTAGAAAGTATAGGGAATGAAGGCGATGTCCTGATTCTTTTATCTACTTCAGGGCGGTCAGTTAATATTCTTAAAGCAGCAGAGGCTGCACATAAAAAGAAGATAACTGTTATTGGCATAACAGGAAAAACCGGTGGACAAATGATGGATTACTGTGATTTGCTAATAAAAGCCCCTTCTGATATAACACCCAGAATTCAGGAGTGTCACATTCTAATTTTTCACATAATTTGCTCTATTATTGAAGAAAGACTTTTTAAACGCTAATTGATTAATGTTCGAAATTTTTTGCTCGTTAATTAACTGGTATTCATTTTAATACTATATTAATATTAACAGCGGTCGAAAATCTATTTGTAATTCATGGCAGATTCACTATTTTTGGCTCCGGTATAAACCGGGGTAGAGAGGGTTATTTGTATTTTTTTAATACTGTAAAACTCCGGCTTTAATAACTAAACAAAAAACCGGATATGGATATTTCAGGAAAGAATTTCAAAGCGTTCCTTGAAAGGCAGGAAGCACTTAAAAAACAATACGGTCCGAAGCAGGCCGAAAAGCAGCATTCAAAAGGTAAACTGACCGCATGGGAAAGGATTAATCTACTTTTTGACGAAGGCACCTTTGAAGAGATAGACGCATTTGTGACACCAGCTGTTCAGAATGTAGAATTTGGAAAAGTAGAAAAGTTTTATGGTGACGGAGTTATTGTTGGTCATGGAAAAATCAATGGACGACTTGTTTTTGCCTATGCACAGGATTTCACCATCATGGGAGGTTCTCTTGGACTTGTTCATTCAAAAAAGATTGCCAAAATACAGGAGATGGCTCTCAAGATGGGCGCACCGATCATTGGACTGCTTGACTCGGGCGGTGCCAGGATACAGGAAGGCGTGGCAAGCCTCAGCGGATACGGTGCAATTTTCCATAATATCATACAATCATCCGGCATAATTCCTCAGATATCGGTTATTATGGGTCCATGTGCAGGAGGTGCGGTCTACTCACCTGCCCTGACAGATTTTGTATTTATGGTTAACCACACTAGTTTTATGTTCGTTACAGGACCAAACGTAGTTAAAGAAGTTCTCAATGAAGATGTTACATTTGAGGAGCTTGGTGGTCCAGAAGTACACGTAAGAAAAAGTGGGGTGGCACATATGATTTATGAAGACGAGGAAAACACAATAATGGCACTTAAGAAATTCCTCGCATACCTGCCTTCAAATAACATGGAGAACCCACCAGCTATTCCATACGACAATTCAACACCTGATATCAATGAAAAGCTTCGGGATATTGTTCCTGACGACCCCAATAAAGCCTACGATGTAAGAGATGTTATCAATCTGGTAGTTGACCGTAACAGTTTCTTTGAGACTGCAGAGCTCTTTGCACCGAGTCTGGTCACCGGCTTTGCAAGGTTACAGGGCAAAACAATCGGTATTGTAGCAAACCAGCCCAAAGTGCTAGCAGGAGTTCTTGATATCAACTCATCAGTTAAAGGAGCGCGATTTATAAGATTCTGCGACGCATTCAACATACCTATTCTGACTTTTGCCGATGTTCCAGGCTTTCTTCCCGGACTCGATCAGGAACACAACGGAATTATACGTCACGGTGCCAAGATGCTTTATGCCTACAGCGAAGCAACTGTTCCAAAAATAACTGTTATATTGAGAAAAGCTTATGGTGGGGCCTTCATTGTTATGAATAGCAAGACTCTCGGAGGTGATTTCAGTTTCGCATGGCCTACAGCAGAAATAGCAGTGATGGGCCCCGACGGTGCAGTTGCAATATTGTATCGCAAGGAGCTTGCTGAAGCAGAGAACCCGGCTGAACTGAAAAAGGAACTGGTTAAGAAATACCGCGACAGAGTGGCAAATCCTTTCATTGCCGATGAGCTTGGATATATTGATGAGGTAATTGACCCGGCTGTGACAAGAAAAAAGATAATATCAGCATTCGAAGCTCTAAGGAATAAATGGGTTAAGGTGCCCTCCAGAAAACATGGCAATATGCCATTATAAAGGCAAAAGGAGATAGGTAAGAGACAAAGGTCAGATGGAACCAATGGCTGAAATATATAATTGTTTTTTAAGTTATAAACAATAAACATATCGACTGGAAGCTATGCTCTCCGTATAACAAAAAGATTAAGTTAAAATATGAAGAAAATAAAGAGAATTCTTATAGCAAACAGGGGCGAGATAGCGGTCAGGATAATGAAGACTGCGAGGAAAATGGGCATCAAAACAATTGCAATTAAAACTGCTGTCGAACCTTCGGCTATGTACCTCTCATATGCAGATATTGTTTATGATGATACTGAAGATGAATCGGAGATACCTGTTTTTCTCAACATTGATAGAATAATTGAAATAGCAAAGAAGACAGATGCAGATGCCATTCATCCAGGTTACGGATTTCTTGCAGAGAATGCATACTTCGCA
>JBASIK010000157.1:0-2511 GCA_049654745.1 Bacteroidales bacterium | reverse complement strand
GAGATTACAGGCTGTGATTATTTCCAGTTGACAATGAAAGAGGAAATTCTGCTGGATACATTCCGAAAAGCTGCTGAATCGTATGATGCATTTCCCAGATTTGCCAAATATCGAGCCAGTGATATCTGTAACGTTTGCATCACCATCATTAAGCAAAAACTGATCGAAAAAGCCATCACTGAGAAGGCTCCTTTCATTGTATTTGCTTTTACAGCTGGTCAGTCTCCTAATCCTATAATCCCTCTCTCGGCAAATTTTCTCAAGTGGTCAAGAAACCTGTTTGAAACACAGCTCCAAAAAATAGGGGTTGATGATAAGGATGAACTTTTCCTCCTGAAAAAATCGGTTCTTGAAAATCTCGGTGATAACGTTCCGAGTATCCTGCACCCTCTTTGCTTATGGGATTATAGTGAAGATCTAATACTTGAGACCCTTCTGGAAATCGGTTGGGAGTCCCCTGAAATCAATGACAGCAACTCAACTAACTGTACGTTGAATTCCTTTGCCTGTTACAACCACCTGGAAAAATATGGATTCCACCCATACACCTTTGATATTGCAGGTCTTGTCCGAAGCGGGGAAATGCCGAGGGAAGAAGGGTTTGAGAAAATTAACCAGGAACTGTCTCAACCATTGATAAAAGAGGCTGCAAAGAAACTTAATTTCAATTTAAAATAGATTTTAAAACTTTAACTAAGATTCAACATAAATGGTACATTCATTCAGAGGGTTGAGCTATGGAGACAGCAGAAGATAAAAATGTCCAGATTCTGGAAGAACTTAACCGAGATATTGAAAATTTAGCTTTAAATCTCAGGGAATTTATTAAAAATCAAGTAACTGGTTTTAAGAAAAGAGGAGTGGTCCTAGGAGTTTCTGGAGGAATAGACTCTGCAGTCGCATTAACCCTCTGCGTACAGGAACTTGGTAAGGATAACGTGTACTGTCTTCTCCTTCCTGAAGACGAATCCTCTCCTTCCAGCACAACCCTTGGAGCCGAGATCTGCAAGAGCCTTGGAGTGCCATACGAGGAAGTATCCATCTCTCCTATCCTCAGGTCGCTTAAGATCTATGATAAGAAGGAGCAGATTATAAAGAGAACCTGCCCTGATTACGACCCTGATATACATAAGACGTCACTTGTTCTTCCTGATTTTCTTAACCAGGGACTTTTAAATGTTCCTTATATCCAGCTTGTGAAAGATGGGGCACCTGCTGGAAAGTACAGGCTAAAAGCGAATGATTATCTGGAATTAATAGGGCTGCAGAATGTCAAGCAGAGATCTCGAATGCTTGTTCAGTATATGTATGCTGAGAAGTTGAACTATGCCGTTTGCGGAACAACCAATAAGACCGAACTGCTTCTTGGCCAGTTTGTGAAATACGGGGATGGAGGTTCAGATTTTGAACCTCTTGCTGACTGTTATAAGGTTCAGGTTTATGCCCTGGGTCGACTGCTTAATGTCAACGAAGATATTATGAAACGTCCTCCCAGTGCTGATACTTGGAACCATTTTACTACTGATGAAGAATTCTACTGGCGTATGCCTATTCAGATTCTGGATCAGTTGCTGCACGCTCAGGAGCACCAGTTGCCGATGGATGTGATTGAAAAAAATACCGGATTATCAAGTGACACTATAGAAAAAGCCTGGAGACATTTCAATAGGATTAGAGATAGTACGGAGTATGTACGAGCCGCGCCGCCTATCTGCTATATTAATAGGTAAAGACAGAAATAATCTGCATTAAATTGAGGATATGTACCGAGCCTAAAATACTCTTATTTATTTCATTCTTCCGAGTTGTTCATAATTTTTTTTCAAATTTATTTTAATGGAAAAACCTTTCTTTTTATTCTATTTGCTGCTGTCTTTTACCTTCCGTTTTCCAACCATTTTTTTCTATAATGAAGTGCGGCAAGTGACAGACAGAAACAAATGTAATGCAAAAGATTCATGTTTGCAGAGAAAAACGGTCAGAATAAATAATGAAGCTGTAATACTGGGCGCAAATAGTTTAGCTTCAATGATGCTGTTTTTTTTGGGTTTGCTTCTTACTTTTTTACATTTATTATTCTGTTCTATTTTCCGACTTACTTTTTCGCAAAAAACCGTTTAACTGCGGTGTTAGGTGTGAAGTTACAAATCGATAGCATAAGCGCGATCATCTTTCATAAATTATTTTGTTGAATGGTGAATCCATTAACTTTATATAATATATTAATGTAACTTTTATAATATAATGGTATTATGAATCGACTAACATTATATGATAAATCTAACATTTCCACCAGAAAGAACACGCTTAAACTTTTAACAATAGCTTGTGTGAAAGATCCCCAATTAAGTGGAGTGCTTAGTGCCTATGAGTCTCAAGTGTAGCTGTCTGTGGTGATTATTACACTTATTCATTCTGTTATTAAATTTTAATATCCAAGACAATATTTGTATAAAAATTTCCAAACACCTTGACAATAACGTCTCAACAATAAGTCTCAGAAAAGAGGTC
>JBASIK010000156.1:0-3138 GCA_049654745.1 Bacteroidales bacterium | reverse complement strand
GGTTAAGGTGCCTTTTATCTGGTGTTCGAGTAATTATGTTGTTGCAGCTCTTGCCATGCACATGTTTTATGCCGAAGCAACAGGCGACAAGTCATTTCGTTATCAGGAAGCAGCCCTGCGCGACTGGCTCTTCGGGAGCAATCCATGGGGCACTTCAATGATCTGTGGTCTGCCTGAAGGAGGTGATTTTCCGGAGTCGCCTCATTCTGCCTTCACACTACATCTTGGCGTCACCACAGAAGGTGGACTTATTGACGGACCTGTCTACAGCAGGATATACAAAAGTTTGATAGGCATCAGATTACTCAAACCCGACACATACGAACGTTTCAACAAGGGCATGGTGGTTTATCATGATGATATTGGCGACTATAGCACAAACGAACCCACTATGGACGGTACAGCATGTCTCACTCTTGTACTGTCAATGATTGAAAAGGAAGGTGTAAGGCAAATGAAAAGAGGAGCAGAGGAAAAATGAGAATCAAAATTTAGTTTCAGGAATTTTAGCTGCCAGTTTTTTCCCAATCCTCAACTTCACCTTTAACAAGTTTAAACAGTGGATGCGCTTCGTAGAATACATCCTCCATAATATCATCATATTTGAGCCTGTCTCTTTTTTTGAGCTTTTTAAGCAGATGGTCTATTTCAAATCCTATCTGACCTCTTTTAACAGATATTTTTTGAGGGGTGAAGTTCATATCAATTTTGCTTCTGTCAAACCTATATCCTCTTTTCAGTGCTTCCTCATATATTACAGCAAGGTACTGGTTAATTGCATCAATGGGTCTCTCAGCTTTTTTGAATCTTTCAAGCTGGGGGTGATTCGTGTAACCCTTCGTTTTGCCTTCAAGAACTTTTTTGGCCAGAAGCGCTTCCCTCCATAATGCTACCAGCCCCCTAGCGTCAAGGTATCCGGGATGTATTGTCCATAGTCTCATAATATATAAAGATAAGAAAATTATTTAATAAAGTGGTTTGCAGATTGACATAATTATGTGTTCATGGTCGAGGATTCATTGCTGCAATGGGAGCATTTTTATTTTTTAGCTGATATGCTTCAAGGCAGCAAGACAGGTATCAGACAATGACAACCGACATATCAATTAAAACAAAAATTGATTCTTTAAAGCTACTAATAGTTTTTATGATCCTTGCGGGGGCTATAATTTCAAATTTTCTCTACAACATGCCTGCACTCGGAGTGTGGATTGCAATTTTAGCCAGCTCATTGATCAAACCAATTCCGTGGAAGGAGGTACCAGGGTCTATTAAAGGAACTATATTCCTTCTTAGTCTGGTGTTCTGTGCTTCACTGATGCCCGTGAAGGATCTACCCGATGCTTCGTGGTATACTGCGTTTTTTCTTGGACTTTTTTCGGTAGTTTTTGATAATATTCCTCTTACAAAACTATGTCTTGAGCAGGGGTTTTACGACTGGTGGATGCTTGTATATACTGTAGGTTTTTGGGGGTCGATAATATGGTTTGGTTCTTCTGCAGGTGTGGCAATAACAAATAAGTTTCCTGAAGCACGCCATACAGGGAAATGGTTAAAGAACGGATGGCATGTTGCTGCAGCATATTTAGTAGGCTTCACAATGTTGCTACTTATTGTGGATTGGCATCCTTCAGATTCAAGGAATCATAAAATAAAAGATTTAAAGATTCTAAGTTATTCGTTGGGGTCAAGAAGTGTTGAAAATGTTTCGGTATCTAAAAGTCCATAGCAATAATCAAAAAAATACTGTGTTGTAAACCTCGATTATGCTTCAGTGTCAATTTTTAACTTTGTTATTGATTATAGGGTTTAATTTTTTCTTGCTGACCCTTTAAAATATTGGGGAATTACAGTAACAATATTTGGTTTTGGTGGTTTGCTCATTCCCGTACCCAGGAAGAAGCTTGTGTTGGGAGGTTGGTTATAACCGACATTTTGTGTTGCGATTGCCAGTCTGTATTGGGGATCGTGCATGAGAGTATATATTCGGTGCCTGGTAGGAATTGTTGTAGTATAAATTCTCAGGTTCCTGTTATCGGCACTACGGAAGATAACCTCTTCGCGCCAGTCGCCGAAAATATCAGCACTCAGGACAGGGGTGGCTTTTGAGCCGTTGTTCGAAAGGCATCCTTCGGCAGTGAAGATACGGCCCGTGCCGTATTTGTCAATATAGGTTCTATCGAGCAGCTCTCTCGACAGATCACCGTCCCACCATATCAGGAAATTAATTGATGGTGGCATGGGTCCTATCTTTTTGCCGGTCATGGTATATAGTCCATCTGAACCCGACCACCACATCTCAGCACCCGGATTATCTGGAAAGATATCAGCGGCTACACCCCGTCCCACATCAATATTCTCAGAGCCCCGGAAAATAGTCTCTCCTGTCGCAGCATCGAACACTGTTACACCCGGACCTGTAGTCTTATCTTCAATCTCATGTATGCCAAACACCTGCAACCCTTTCCTGCCCGGGATGAAAGCCCCTACATGCAGAGCATCGCCATGACGGTAACCTGTTGAGAATAGTCCCTTTCCATCATCGTCCACAACCATTGCTCCGTATACAATTTCATCCTTTCCGTCACCGTCGACATCGGCAACTGCCAGGTTGTGATTACCCTGACCTGAATAAGGATTTTCACCGTCTTTGCTATCGAATACCCAGCGGAGGGTAAGCTTACCTTCGCGCCAGTCCCATGCTGCAAGCACCGACCGGCCATAATAACCACGGCACATCACAACACTGGGGCGGACACCATCGAGGTATGCTATGCAGGCAAGGAAGCGATCAACACGGTTGCCTGTGCTGTCTCCCCCTCCATTGCCTCCACGACCGTTCCAGCCGTTAAGTGGATATCGGTCGGGTATGTAGTTTGTTGTGGCGAGAGCTTCACCTGTCCTGCCACTGAAAATGGTGAAGTATTCAGGTCCGTCGAGAATCTTGCCATATTTCTGTCCGCTTGCTTTGTCGAGGTTGCGCCAGTCTTTAGTGGAATCGCCTATCACCTTTCCGAGCCCGTCAATGGTGCCATCGGCTGTTTTGCAGGCAAACTCCGCAATACCGTCACCGTCGAGGTCATATACCATAAACTGTGTATAATGAGCTCCTTCACGAATGTTTTTTCCGAGGTTAAT
>JBASIK010000155.1:0-1954 GCA_049654745.1 Bacteroidales bacterium | reverse complement strand
GCTCTTTTCTCTGCTCATAACCATCTAAAAAAGCCTGACACAACTTAGTGACAATTGTTGCCGAGATTAATCTTTGATTAGAATAAAGAACCGGAAAGATTTGATTCTTATCAGATATTCCATACTTAATGCAAAATCCCTGGTGATTATTAGCGTAATGGGCCCATAAAGGGATTCTTTTTCGAATTCCATTGCTAAAGCAACAGACCAATATATTGCTTGAAAGCTGGTTGATAATTTTCTCGCATAATTTGACATCCCAACCGGCTCTTTCGATGCGCTTTATGTCTAGGGTCAACGCTTTTAATTCAAATGGGTCATTTAATTTCTTAGGTGTGGATGCCCATATATTTTGGTTTTCCAGACTATCCAATCTGAGCTTATTCTCTTCGGAAAATTTTGAATGAGTGTCGTTATATAATGGAAAATACTTGTAGATTTTATCGGGTACCGATTCGTTCTTTATTCTGATAGTTTCATCCCAATCGTTATTATTTAAGGCATTGACAAATTCAATTCCCCACGCTTTAGCATTCATGTTTCATCCTTTTTCGATATAAGGCGTAATTTTCCCCAATTTGCGATTAATTCTCGTGCAGTGGGGTTGGTTGTTTATCGCCGGTAGAATAAATGCAAGTAAGGTTTGCTTTACGACCTTAATCCCCAAGTCACTGTGAGTACCGCTAACATTTAAAACTGGTAGATAAGAGATGATTTACTTATCCTGCGACTACATACACCCTTCAAAAAGCGTTTTGAAATGCGTCAGGAAACTCGAAATGCATTTGGTCCTGTTCACAAACACCCATTTGAGTCACAATTAACCTTTCGGAATGCTATGCTCACAATTAATGAATTTGACATTTGTTATCCTCTTTTATTTTTTAGTTTCGGCTATTTTTACCATATCCAGCCCACCGCCTTGGCGTTGAACCTCAAAGCGCGAATCCCTTCGCAGATTATCCACGCCAATAGTAATTTTGAACGGGTAAAGCTCAGGCAAATGGATCAGGTCAGCAAATGGTATTGCTTCGGATGGATGGGCATGAAGTGCACAGGTTAATAGCCAGCTTTGTAAATTTTCGGTAGATGAATAATGGCGTAGAACGATCCGATAATTCTGCTTCTGCTCAGTATTTGCTAACGCTCCCCAATTGGTCAGCGAGGCGATAATGCGTTCAACGGATCGGTCCAATGCTCCCAGATGTCCATAATCGCCAGCGATTCGGTCTTTGATCATTTTTCTAGTGATTAATTCGTCAGTCCGGCTGACCTGGCCGATGGCTGCTGTGCATTTTCGAAAAAACGGATAACAAACCAACGTCATGCCATAATGGAGCCACATCCGCTCTTCGGATGAGGATAGGGTTGGAAATATGGCTAAAGCTTGTTGGCGAATTTTCGGAGCACTCTTTTCTGTCTTCACCCAAATTGCCGATAACACATCGATTGTTTTCCGCTGGGCATCTATCCCGTGAACAGTTCCTGAAATCGTTTCAGCCAAATGTTGCCTGATTTTGAGCGGTTCAATATTCTGAACACACAAGGATGCAGTAACATCCAACCAATCCAACTTTATCGTTCGGCTAAATCCAATACCTTTATCCATTAAGAACTCGCTTTCGATATTTGAATAAAAGGGACAATTGCTTCATCGATTGAAATACCGCCATGAGTGACAACGACTTCTCCGCTGGGAGCAAAGGCATCTCGTCCCGCCGGCATTAGTGCGGTCATCTGATCTGGCAAAATTCCATCGTTGTCCCACAGAATGGTATTTGCAAAAGCGCTTTGAACTCGTAAAGCTGCCAGTCTATCCATGTAAATTCTGGCTCGTTTTCCGCGTGTCTGTGCCAGCAATCCTTCAGATGGTTGACCAAACCCCGTGGCTTCCACGTGTCCGTGATCGCTGGCAATAAACACTGAATAACCTCGATCCAGAAATGAGTCGATC
>JBASIK010000154.1:0-17495 GCA_049654745.1 Bacteroidales bacterium | reverse complement strand
GTTGATATCATTTTTATATCACAAATATATCATATATTTTTAATAAAACAAAAAAAACACAGGAAAATTTTTCCTGTGTTTTTTTAAAAATCCCTCCAGTGGAGGTATAAAGTCACATCTGACCTTCAATAATTTCCATGAGCCTTTCAGTAACCTGCCTGTCAGGTTCTGCTTTCAGAGTATCAAGCAATTCGAACACATCATGAAATTCGGCCCGGAAATCCCATGCCTCATCAATCAGATCAGCATCCTCAACATCAATTTCATCATACTTTACAAAAGGAGTAGAGTTTAAATTCATAGGCAAACACGTTTTCATTTTTATATAAAAACGAATTGCCATTATGAATATTATTTTACAGTCAGGCTTATTTTTTTCTCATTTATCATTTTTCTCATATTGATAAGCGCATACCTCATCCGCCCGAGTGCAGTATTAATACTGACGCCAGTAATTTCGGCTATCTCTTTAAAACTCAAACCTGTATAATGACGAAGTATAACAACCTCCCTCTGGTCATAGGGTAACATGCTTATAAGTTTCCTGACGTCTTTTCTTACCTGAATTCTGACAATATCTTCTTCAACGTTCTTTTCGGCCAGCGATTTTGAATTGAAAAGGTCCGATTCATAATCGTCGTTCGACATTGTATTCATCTGCCTTATGCGGCGGAAATGGTCAATAATAAGATTATGGGCTATTCTCATCACCCACGACAGGAATTTTCCGTCTTCATAATATTTTCCTGCTTTAACCGACTGAATTACTTTCAGAAATGTATCCTGAAATATGTCTTCAGCAAGTGCCTGATCACGTATATAAAGACTTATATACGCATAAACCTTGTTTTTATGGCGGTGAATTAATTCCTCGAAACAGGACTGCTCACCCTCTATGAACCTCTGTAACAGTTCATAGTCAGATGTTACTTTTTTCATAGCTCACTCTTTTGACTTCAAAGAGTAGAGATTTTCAATAGGCAGTCCTCCTTTTATGATAGTTCTAAATACAAATAAAATAAAAAATATTAAAAGTAAAAGTATTACTTTTGGATTTTAACAAATTTTTTTGACGAACGTACTGAAAGTGTTGACAAGCAGACCTGTTATGGAGGGGAACATTGAAATCAGAGGGGCAAGGGTACATAACCTTAAAAATATAAGTCTAAGTATTCCGAGAAATAAACTGGTAGTGATAACGGGCGTCTCGGGCTCAGGAAAATCCTCACTAGCATTTGATACTATTTACGCAGAAGGTCAAAGGCGGTATGTTGAAAGCCTTTCTGCTTATGCCAGGCAGTTTCTCGGGAGGATGCAAAAACCCGAAGTTGATTTCATAGATGGCATACCCCCTGCTATCGCCATCGAACAGAAAGTAAACACAAGGAATCCCCGCTCGACTGTAGGTACATCAACCGAAATATATGATTACCTGAGGTTATTATATGCAAGAATAGGAAGAACCTATTCACCTGTTACGGGCAGAGAAGTCAGGAAGCACAGTGTTGACGATATTGTAGATTTTCTGAATACACTGCCTGAGAATACAACTGTAATAATCACTTCTCCCGCAGAAATTCCTTCAAAAATAACTACAAAAGAGTTCTTCTCATTTCTTGTAAAGCAGGGTTATAACAGAATTGAGAAAGATGGGGATCTAATCAGGATTGATGGTCCGGATTCACCAATTTGCTGCAACCCGGGGGAAAAAATTAATATTGTAATAGACAGGTTACTGGTTTCCCATTCCTCAGAGGGAATGAGCAGGGCAGCAGATTCTATCCAGACTGCTCTCAGTACCGGAAAAGGTTTTTGCCAGCTTGTAATATATGAAGGTGGCAGAATAACGAGGGAAAATTTTTCTGACAAATTTGAAGAGAACGGGATTCAGTTTATTGAACCTTCGGAGCATTTATTCAGTTTTAATAACCCGATTGGAGCCTGCCCGGTGTGCGAAGGATACGGGAAAATAATAGGTATTGACGAGAACCTTGTTATCCCTGATCAGAATCTGTCGGTTTATGATGACGCTATAGTATGCTGGAAAGGCGAGTCAATGAAAAAATGGAAAGAGCGTCTCATCTCCACAGCGCATCTGTTCGGATTTCCATTACACAAACCATATTACCAGCTTACACCTGAACAGAAGGAAGTGTTATGGAAAGGTAATCGCTATTTCTGGGGCATCAACCAGTTCTTTGAATACCTTGAAGAAAAGAAATACAAAATTCAATACAGGGTATTACTGAGCCGCTACAGGGGTAAGACAACCTGCCCTGCCTGCAAAGGGACACGCCTCAGAAAGGAAGCCTCATATGTGAAAATTGGAGGAAAATCCATTCAGGAACTTGTTTCTATGCCTGTGGATGAACTGCTGAATTTCTTTAATACACTCAAACTCACACAGCAGGAACAAAAAATAGCTGAACGTCTTCTTCATGAAATTACTTCAAGATTAAAGTTCCTGCTGAATGTCGGGCTCCCCTATCTCACCCTCGACAGACTCTCCTCGACACTTTCAGGTGGTGAATCACAGAGGATAAATCTCGCCACTTCCCTGGGAAGCAATCTTACAGGCTCTCTGTACATCTTAGATGAACCAAGTATTGGCCTTCATCCCCGCGACATCAACCTGCTTACCAGTGTACTCAAAGAACTTCGTGATATGGGCAACAGTGTGCTTGTGGTTGAACACGAGGAAGAGATAATAAGGGCTGCTGATGAAATAATAGACATGGGACCAGGTGCAGGACTCTTTGGAGGTGAGGTGATATTTCAGGGGAAAATTGATTCAGCCAAAAACAGTAACTCTCTAACTGTCAAATATCTTGAAGGAGAGCTCGAGATACCTGTCCCGCCGGTAAGAAGACCCTGGAACAGTTATATTGAAGTTAAAGGAGCAAGGCAAAACAATCTCAAATCGATTGATGTAAAATTTCCCCTGCACACAATTACTGTTGTAACCGGAGTAAGCGGCAGTGGTAAATCGAGCCTTGTTCACGATATCCTCTACAGAGCTCTTGCTGAGAGAATTGAAGGATCAGGTATACGGCCTGGTAATTACAGGGAAATATCGGGAGATATCAACAGCCTGACAGGTGTTGAAATGGTTGACCAGAACCCTATAGGAAAATCGAGCAGATCAAACCCGGTCACCTATCTCAAAGCTTATGATGAAATAAGGAAACTCTTTGCCGAACAGCAGGCTTCAATACAGAATAATTTCAAAGCGTCACATTTTTCTTTCAATATTGACGGTGGAAGGTGCGAGGATTGTCTGGGAGAAGGAATAATAAAAGTTGAAATGCAATTCATGGCCGATGTGGAGCTTGTTTGTGAAACATGTAAAGGAATGAGATTCAAGAAGGAAATCCTCGAAATAAAATACCACGGAAAGAATATCTACGATATTCTTGAAATGACTATAGATGAAGCCATAAGCTTTTTCAGCAGTTATAATGGAAAAGCTGAACGTAAGATTGTAGAGAAACTGAAACCTCTGGTTGATGTCGGACTTGGTTATGTTAAACTCGGGCAGTCGTCGAGTACACTTTCCGGGGGGGAAAGCCAGCGGGTGAAATTAGCATATTTTCTCAGTCAGGAAAAAGCTGGCGGACATATACTTTTCATTTTTGATGAACCAACCACCGGACTTCATTTTCATGATATCAGCAAGCTGCTTGGTTCATTGAATGCCCTCGTTGAACATGGACATTCGGTAATTCTCATAGAACATAATCCTGAGGTGATAAAATGTGCCGACTGGGTAATTGACCTGGGACCTGAAGGAGGAGACAAAGGCGGCTATATAGTATTTGAAGGCAAGCCTGAAGATTTGATAATATGTAAAAAATCGTACACCGGAAAATTCCTCAGCAATAAGTTGCAAAAAACAAAATAAAGAAGAAGGGCGTTTTGTGTAACGCCCTTCTTTATTTTACTGGTATTGAATTCTTTAATTATTTTTTCACTTTAAAGCCAAACATTATTGCCACGCAACCACTTGCAGGAATATCGCCAGGTTTATTAAAAGAAGAAACCTTTATTACAAGCTTCAGCTGTTTACTCGATTCAAGTTTAAAATCCCACGAATTAGAGTTACCATTATCCTTGCTTGAATAGAGGACATTTTTATTCTCATCCAGTACTTTAAACTCCACTGCCGGCAGTTTGCTTTCGCCCATTACCACAACCCTGTATTCCATGTCGGAATAAAAAGTTTTGTACAATTCAGCCTCTTCACCTTCAACAAGTATGGCAGCATGATAGTTGCCATCGTGAACATATGGTGAAAGTTCAGGAAGAACTTCTTTTTTTGCGAAAGCCTTGCACTGGGAATGTGCAGGTATACTTAAAGCTATTAATAAGAACAATATACCTGAAAAAAGTCGGACTGTCTTCATGGTTGGTGTTATTTTACAAATGAATCTCTTATTTCTTTAACAACAGCTGTTAGTTCCTTAAAAGTATCAACCGACATATCGGTAGTAACTTTTGATTTTAGTATTGTCACATTTGTGGCAGGATCAATCTCGGTTTTAATTGGTGTTGTCTGAATATTAATCTTATCAAAAACTGCTTTTAGCTTGTTAACCTGGCTTATAAGCTCATCCACGGCAGGATTGCCCTTATTGCTCTCAAGCAGGTTGATGAGAATGTCGATTGAAAGTTTCTGATCGATAATGGTTGCCACCAATTTGTTGCCATTGAAATTATTTAGATCAACAAGTTGTGTTGCGATATATAAACCCTCAATCCAACCTCCCGTCAGAACAATAGCTGCTACTGCTGCCTGGTCATTATCTGCAAGGTATGAGTTGGAATTCATAAATGTTTCGGAAATGATTTCCATAATCACTTCCTTGTTATTGATATTTTCCTCAAGCCTTGAAATAGTTTCCTGGTTAATGGCGTCAAGAATTCCAAGTCCATCAGCCATTTTTTTGGCAGCATTCATGTAATCGATAATCAGCTGTGTCTGGTCATACAGACTGGCAAAACTCAGATCGCATGTATAGATACCAAGATTTAGTGCCTGGCTGCGGGTTGTTGTGTAAAGTCTTACATTCTCAATCGGATTAAGATACCTTCTGTCAAATGAAGCACCGGCTGTTTTGATAAGCATTGCAGATTCAAGCGGCGAAGGAAGTGCATTAAACATCTTTTCAGCCTTGCTTATATCCTCCTTAATCTTCTGGACATCCTTCTGAGCTACAGGTTCAATATTTTTCTGCTTTTCACCTCCCGATTTGCACCCCGGAAGAACAAATAATGACAGAATTATAACTGTGATAATTCCTGTTCTGATTAATTTATTCATGATCAAAAAGTTTAAGTTACCAACTAATTAACGACTAAATTAGCACAATATTTTTATTTTTCAAAAAAGGTTAAAATATCTTTTTAATTTCAAGAAAATTTATTGAATATTTCAATTTCAAATTTTTAGAAAATTTTTCTAGACAATACGTTATTTCTTCTTTGCTTTTAGTCAACCTATATTATTGATTCTGTATTACTTTGATAGTTCTAATGCATCATTAGTAGTTAAAAATTTATATCACCGGGTACAAGGAAAAATCTACAAGTGGAATTATACAATTATTTAAATTTCTAATCGTGCGATGAAAAGAATTTCATAAACTGTGCCCTTTCGTAAAGTATCGGATTCCCGACAGCTGAATAATTGAGTTTTCCTCTGAACTGATTAATGGAGTTAAATCCCTTTTTTTCCATCCAGCTGATTATCCGTTCGTTCACCTCTTTTATAAATCCAATGCCTTTCTTATAAAGTGCCGAGCATACCTGTACAGTATCTGCACCGGCAAGAAGATATTTTATCGCATCATCACCACTATGAATACCTGTTGAAGCCGATATATCAATTTTGAAATCAAGAGCATCAGCCATTGCAATCCATCTGAGAACATAGCGTCTTTCAGCCGGCAGACTGAATACCTCTGCAGGAACAACTGCCATTTTATCAATGTCAATATCCGGTTCGTAGAACCTGTTAAACATTACAACTCCTTCCACTCCCCTCTTGTAAAGTAATTCAATAATATTCAGAATATTAGTAAACCTGAAGCCGATTTTTACTGCAATTGGTACTTTAACTTTGCTTTTGAGTTTTTCAATTATCTGCAGATAACTTTTTTCAATCTCTGAGCCTGTGGTTTCACCTTTTACCGGTAAGAAAAAGATGTTGATCTCAAGAGCATCAGCACCTGCATTCTCAAACATTTTCGCATAATCAATCCATGAACCGGCTGATATACAGTTAATACTGGGTATTATGGGAATGCTAATACTTTTTTTGGCAGCAGAAATAAGATTCAGATAATCTTCAACCGCATTGGCTTTTATGTAATACGCCATATAATCCTCGGCTTCAGGGTATGAGTGTGGACCACCTGAAGAAGCTATAAGATGTTCTATCTGTTCCTCAAAGAGTGATTTCAGAACGATTGCACCAGCTCCGCAATTCTCTGCTTCCTTTATTTTTTCCAGAGATGACGTCTGACCACTGCTACCAGCAATTACAGGACTCTTCAGCTCCAGTCCCAGGTATTTTGTACTGAGCTTGCTCATATTATATGTTTAATCGTTTTCAAAATAATTACGTTCTCCAAATATAAGAGTTCCCACGCGTATAATAGTACTTCCTTCCTCAATTGCGATTCTGTAGTCGCCCGACATACCCATTGATATTTCAGTGAAATACTTATTGTCAATGAAATATCTATCTTTTAATATGTTAAAATATTTTCTAAGGGTTCTGAACTCATTCCTGACCACCTTCATGTCGTCGGTAAAAGTAGCCATCCCCATTACCCCTCTGATTATCACATTGTTCATTTCTTTGATTTCCTGAGAATTAAGCATTCTAAGTGCTTCCTCAAAAGTAAATCCCGATTTTGTTTCCTCCCGTGCAATATGGAACTGCAGCAGGCACTCAACTGAAAGATTTAATTTTGCTGCTTCTTTGTTAATGGCATTCAATAACTTAAAGCTGTCAACCGAATGAATCAGTTTCACATTCGGCACAACCATTTTAACTTTATTTGTCTGAAGATGACCTACAAAATGCCATTCGATATCCTGTGGCAACAGATCTTTTTTTGAAAGTAATTCCTGTGCCCTGTTTTCTCCGAATATTTTATGCCCGGCCTGATAAGCAATCATTATATCGCTTGCCGGGCGTGTTTTAGAAATTGCAACTATCTTCACATGTTCCGGGACTTCATCCCTTAACCGCTTAATATTCAATGCAATATCCATATCAATTCTATTTCAGTCAAGCAGATGAATCACCAGTCCGCTTCGCAGTTTGGGTTCGAACCATGTTGTCTTTGGGGGCATTATGTTGCCTGTATCCGCAATGTTGATAAGTTGTTTAATGGAAACAGGATAAAGAGCAAAAGCAACTTGCATTTCGCCGCTGTCGACTCTCTTTTTCAGTTCCTCAAGTCCTCTTATACCGCCAACAAAATCGATGCGTGTTGAACGCCTCAGGTCTTCAATCCCAAGCACCGGGGCAAGAATATGGTTTGTAAGGATGTTGACATCGAGTACTCCAACCGGGTCATCATCGTTATAAGTACCCTGCTTTGCTGTGAGGCTGTACCATCTGCCATCGAGGTACATTGAGAAATTATGTAAATGCCGGGGACGATATATTTCAGTTCCCTTATCTTCGACAGTAAAACTCGCTTTTATCCTTTCAATAAATTCTTCTGGTGTTAACCCGTTAAGGTCTTTCACAACTCGATTGTAGTCGAGTATTTTCAACTGGTTATCAGGAAAATGGACAGCCAGAAAATAGTTATATTCTTCATCTCCCCTGTGCAGGGGATTGCTTTCCCTTTTTTCTTTGCCAGCAAGAGCTGCTGCAGCTGTACGATGATGACCATCTGCGATGTAAGTATATGGAACTCTTGTTCGGAAAAGTTCTTCAATCTTCCTGTTTGTATCTTTATCCCATATCACCCAGAAATGGTGGCCTATTCCATCTTCTGAAATAAAATCGTATTCAGGCTTCTGTTTTTGTGTTATTTCCGTAACAATTTTATCTATCTCATCTACAGCAGGATAGGCTAAAAAAACTGGTTCAATGTTCGCATTGTTTACCTTAATATGAATCATCCTGTCCCTCTCTTTATCGGGCCGGGTAAGCTCATGTTTTTTAATAATTCCGTTATAATAGTCGTCAACGGAAGCGCAACCGGCAATACCGTATTGAGTTCTTCCTCCCATGGTCTGGGCATAAATATAAAAATGTGGCTCTTTATCCTGAACCAGCCAGCCTCTTTCACGCCACAATCTAAAATTCTCGACCGATTTGTCGTAAACTTCTCTGGAATGAATATCGGTTCCTTCAGGCAAATCTATCTCAGCCCTTGTGATATGAAGCAATGAACACTCCTTCCCCTTTGCCATCTGCCTTGCTTCTTCTGTGTTCATTACATCATATGGAAGACAGGCAAGGTCTTTAACTATTGATGCAGGTGGTCTCAGACCCCTGAAAGGTTTAACAACAGCCATATATTATATAAGGTATAATTCAATTAACTCTGAACTTATCGTTTCCTGTTTTAAAATAATCAATAATTTGTTTTACAGCAGCAATTCCAGCATTGGTATTAGCTTCCTCTGTTTGAGCCCCCATCTTTTTGGCTGTAAATAAAAATCTTCCGCTATATTTCTGTTCAAATAGGGCTTTACAGTCAGGTTCAATATCCGAAAGATATTTAATATCTGACCGTTCGTCGAATATTTTCAGCAAGTCATCTTCATCTATTATCTCTTTCCTTGCTGTATTCACGAGCACAGCTTCGGGTGGCATCAGTTTCAGTAATTCGTAGCCAATAGATTTCCGGGTCTTGTTATTTAAGGGAATATGCAATGACACATACTGGCAATTGCTGTAAAGTTCTTCAGGAGTTTTGCAGGGAATGACGCCTGACTGTTTCATCTCATTTTCCTCAACATACGGATCGTAGGCATATACCTTCATGCCGAAACCTTTTGCGATCTGGTTCATAAAACGGCTGACGTTTCCAAATCCGTGTAACCCTATCGACTTGCCTCTGAGTTCCGTACCCCATTTGCCTGCAAACCCTGAACGTGCCATATAAAGCATCATAAGGAATGCCAGTTCGGCAACAGCGTTGGAGTTCTGCCCTGGTGTGTTCATGGCAATCACATTGCGGGCTGTGCAGGCCTTGATGTCGATATTATCGTATCCGGCGCCAGCCCTCACCACAAGTTTTAATTCAGGTGCAGCATCGAGAACCTGAGCAGTAACTGGATCACTCCTTACAATCAGTGCGTTGGCATCGGCAACAGCACGCAATAATTCTTCAATGCTCGTGTAGCTCTCAAGTGTAACAAACTGATGCCCTTCAGCTTCTGCCAGCTCACGCATTTTTCCGACTGCAGCAGGAGAAAATGGTTTTTCTGTTGCCAGCAATATTTTCATAATTCTATTTTTTAGATTCAAATTCCTTCATAACCTCCACCAGAGCCTCAACGCTCTCTTTTGGAAGAGCATTATAAAGTGAAGCTCTGAAACCACCTACCGACCTGTGTCCTGCAATACCAACCATCCCTCGTGATTTTGCAAAATCAAGGAACTCTGCTTCAAGCTCTTTGTATTCGGGTTTCATCACAAAACACACATTCATAATTGAACGGTCGGCAGGATCGCTTACCGTGGGCATGAACAATTTATTCCTTTCAATCTCATCATAAAGAATTTTTGCTTTTTCTTCGTTTCGTTTCTGCATAACTCTTACACCACCCATTTCTTTCAGCCAGATAAGGGTTTGTTGTGCGGCAAATACAGCGAACACCGGAGGAGTATTGAACATCGATTCTGCCTTTATGTGCGTACGGTAGTCGAGCATTGTGGGGATGGTGCGCTCAACTTTCCCGAGAACATCTTCCCTGACGATAACCATTGTTACACCTGCCGGACCAAGGTTTTTCTGAGCACCGGCATAAATTATTGCATATTTTGAAACATCCACCGGGCGGCTAAAAATATCGGATGACATATCTGCAACCACAGGTACCGGTGAATCAGGATCCTCCTTAAGCTCAGTTCCGTAAATGGTATTATTTGTTGTTATATGAAAATAATCGGCATCGGCAGGAATGGTGTAATTTTTCGGTATATACGAGAAATTCCTGTCTTTTGATGATGCCACTTCAACTGCTTCACCAATAAGCTTTGCTTCCTTGAAAGCTTTGGAAGCCCATTCACCTGTTACAAGATATGCTGCTTTATTCTTAAGTAGATTTATCGGCACCATACAAAACTGCAAGCTGGCACCCCCTCCAAGGAAAATAACATGATAACCCTGCGGAACATCAAGCAGCTCCTTAACCAGTGCTATTGTATCATTCATACATGCTATAAACTCTTTACTCCGGTGGGATATCTCAAGAACTGACAACCCTGTTCCGGCAAAATTTCTGATTCCTTCTATTGTCTTTTCAATAGTGAATTGCGGAAGAATAGAAGGCCCTGCGTAAAAATTGTGCTTTTTCATAGTTTGAAGTTTATATTAATACTGTTTTCTTATCGCAATAATATTTCAATATATTTATTTCTTAAAATTTCATACTACCTTCCTGTTCCTGTCTATTTAATTATGCCATTTTTTCTATTTATATCTCAAAGGTACAATTTTCCCTTTCTCCACGACCGGTATAACTGGTGTAATATCAGCAGAAAGGCAGAAATCAATGCAATCGTCAAGTCCCTTATCGCGAAGGCGGCTTCTCTGAGCTGCTTTCTCAATGTATCCTCTCAGATCATTCCTGGCTATCTCCCATATGTCCAGAGAAGCATGAACGGAATCACAAATAGTAGTAAAGAGTCCACTTTCAAGGAGCCTCGATGCATATGCTCCGGCGCAAACTGTATCTTCAAGACTGAATCTGTCTTTCCAGCCGGCACAGAAAAGAATTACATCCTTCTTCTCTGCCAGAATCCATTTTATTACTGAGGAAATATTCAGAAAAGCTCCTATAATAGTTTTGTGTGATTTATCAGTCATTTCTATAATTCTCGTCCCGTTGGTTGTTGAATAAGCTATTGTTTTGCCTTCAACACGTTCGCGTGTAAAATTAAAAGGAGAATTCCCAAAATCAGCAAAATCGAGTGTAAAACCGTCTCTTTCAGCTGCTACCAGATAACCTCTTTTTTTATACTCCTTTGCCTCTTCAGCTTCTGCAACAGGTATAATTTCAGCCGCTCCGTTTTCAAAAGCAGTACAAATTGCCGAACATGCCCTCAGTACATCTATAATAACCACAATACTGCCTCTACAATCATACCTGTGGAACATTGCAGGAGAAAGGCAAACTTCAAGTTTGAGTTTTTCCATTATTCCGGAGCTTAAGCTAGCATTTCAAAATTACATATTTCTCTCTTTTCAGCAGGAATGATGAAAATCAATAGATCATTAATTACAAGCCTATTGTTTTTTATAAAATGGCAGTTCAACAACCTCTGCCTTAAGGTCTTTATTTCTTATTCTAATGAATATTTCAGTGCCAGGTTTCCAGAATCCTCTGTTGAGGTAAGCCATACCGATTCCCTTTTTCAGTATGGGAGACATTGTTCCTGATGTCACTTCACCTATTTTATTTCCTGCGGAATCAAACACTTCATAATGTTGTCTTGGTATTCCTTTGTCAATCATTTCAAAACCTCTGAGTTTCCGGCTGGTGCCTTCGGTCTTTTGTTTAAGAAGAAGTTCCCGGTCGATAAAGTCCTTGCCGTCAACAAATTTTGTAATCCAGCCAAGCCCTGCCTCTATAGGGGATGTTGTATCATCGATGTCATTTCCGTAGAGGCAGTAGCCCATTTCGAGACGCAGTGTATCTCTGGCACCAAGTCCTGCAGGTTTGATTCCAAATTCCTTTCCGGCTTCAAAAACAGCTTCCCATAACCGCGGTCCATCTTCATTTTTCACATATATTTCGCATCCACCTGCACCAGTATAACCTGTGGTTGAAAAAATAACATCTTTTATTCCAGCAAATTCAATAACCTTGAAAGTATAGTATTCCATGTCTTCAATGCTGGCAGAGGTCAATTTCTGCATTGCCTTTAGTGCAAGCGGTCCCTGAACAGCTAACTGTGCTGTGGAATCTGACAGGTTAACAATCTCCTTTCCAGGCAAAATACCGAAGCGACCGGCGTGCTGCACACACCATTGCCAATCTTTTTCAATATTTGCAGCATTTACCACGAGAAGATAATCATCGGAACTAAACCTGTAAACCAGCAAGTCGTCCACTATTCCTCCCTTGCCGTTGGGGAAACATGAATACTGAACCTTTCCGTCGTACAGTGCTGAAACGTCATTTGAGGTAATATACTGTAAAAAAGCGAGTGCATTCGGTCCTTTGACTCTGAATTCACCCATATGCGACACATCAAATACCCCAACTTTTTCCCTCACAGTAATGTGTTCATCGATAATTCCTGTATATTCTACAGGCATGTAAAATCCGGCAAAAGGTACCATCTTTGCACCCAGACCAATGTGGATCTGCGTAAATGGAGTATGTTTCATAATTATGGAAAATTGTAAAAACTTAAGTCAAAAATAAGTCACTGATTAATAAAATTTCATGCTTAAAGTCATGAAATTCTCATTCAGTTTACATTTCAAGTATTTTGAATTCCACACGGCGGTTTTTGGCGCGCCCTTCAGGAGTAGAATTATCAGCTATTGGCTGGTCGGGCCCGTAACCCCGATATGTCATTCTTGTTCGGTCTATTCCCTTGCTCACCAGATATTCAACAACTGCTCTTGCTCTTTCTGTTGACAACCGTGCATTTATCACAGCACTCCCTGTATTATCAGTATGGCCCGATATTTCAATCTTCATCGAAGGATTATCATTCATTATACCCACCAGTTTATCGAGTTCTTCGAAAGAATCTTTAGTCAGCACTGCTTTCCCTGTTTCGAAGAAGATATTGTTGAGAACAACTTTCTTCCCCACCTTGACCTTTGCAAGTTGAACATCAAGCCTCATTAAATCGGAAGGATAATCTTCGGGTATTGATATCTTCTTCATATCCGACAGGAAACCTGTAGCTCTAACGTTTACTATATATATTTTCCTTTCAGGCAGTTTTACTTTATATGAACCTTCAGCATCAGAACTTGCTGTTGTGGCAATAACTGCATCTGTAAGGTAATCAATAACTTCAATGCGTGCAAGAACAGGAGCACCTGTTTCTGAGTCGGTAATATTTCCAGTAAGGTAAACTGATTTGTCAATGACCGGGGCAGGTGGTGCAACTTCCTTGATAATGACTACCGTATCGCGTACCACCACAATCTGTGGTTCAGGTGGCTTTACAGGTTCGGGTTCGGGTTCGGGTTCAGGAGGAGTTACAACCGGAGGAGGAGGCAGCAGGCGACCCTTATAAATGTCGAGACCACCATATCCCCCCTTGCGGTTGGAGACAAAATAAAATGCACTGTCGTCGTCGGGGGCAGGGACATAAAAGAGCTCATGCCATGACGTATTTATAGGAAAGCCTGCATTCATAGCAGGACCCCAGCTGCCATCGGTGCTTCTTACACTGTAAAATATATCAAATCCTCCAATTGTATTGTGCCCTGCAGAACTGAACCACAATGTATCACCACCTTTCGAATATCTTACAGATTCCTCATCGTACCGGCTGTTAACTGTTATTCCTGCATTTTGAGGTTTTGACCACCTTTTATCCTTAATTCTTTTAACAATATAAATGTCTTTCCCGCCTATACCTTTTTTACCTGCATCGCGTATAAAGGCAACTTCATTTCCGTCGGGCGAAATACACATCGATGTTTCGGGGAAGTTGCTTGAAATCCCTATTTTTTCTTTTACCGGCGCCCTCCACGCCCCCCTTCTCAATTCGGAAACCATAATATCACCGTTTCCTTCATAACCCGCATAAACAAATAGCCTGTCTTCTGCTTTGCTCAGAAAAAGAGGAGTTTCACAATATTCAGTATTTATTTTACTTCCAACAGGTAATGCATTTGTCCAGACACCGTTCTGAAAATCAGTAATAAAAATATTTTCATCAAACTTATTATCATCATAACGCTTTGAAGAAGAACCTGATGTAGCTCTTCTCGAGCCAAAATATATTCTTTTCCCATCCCCTGTCGGTACTATACTGTAATCATCACAATCGGAGTTCACACTGCCACCAAGGTTCTGGATTTCAATTCTCAATGTATCTTTTGTTAATTCAATAGCTGACTTACATTCCTCAATGTATTTTTTTGCCATTTCCACTCCAGCCTTATTTCTTTTATTGGAAGAATCGATGTATAATTCCAGTTTTTCTATTGCCTCATTATATCTGCCAGCATATTGAAGAGCTCTCCCTGCCAGCAGGAGCACATCTTCAGCTACATTATTATTAATTTCATAGGCTTTAAGAAGATATTCGGCTGCCTTATCATGATTATCTGAAAATAAGGCAGCAACTCCGATTTTGTAATTTAATTCCGCATTTGTTGAATTATATGCGTAAGCTTTTTTATACTCTTCAAAAGCATTTCTGTACAATACCCCACCTTCCATAAAATATGCATCGCCCTCCTTCACATGCTCCCATGCGACTTTAAATCCATCCCTGACATTTCTGAACTGGCTCTTTTCTATTTCTACATTTGTCTGGCCATTTGCTGATCTGCAGGTGAGAATCAATAAAATAATAAACAATGAATATCCTGTTAGTCTCATTTTGAAAGGAATTTTGCACGCTAAATTTAATATTTATTTCAAATAAAAAACAGTTTGATTTTCTGTTTATTGTTTAAAAAATAAACTATAAGTAACATCTTGTTAAACAATAAAACGTTTTCTCGCAGAATTTTATATCCATTTTATCTGATGGTAAAAGAAGTTATAAGGTCGACAGTATAAGCAACCGGAAATAAATTAATGACGAAATTCCTGAATTTTGAAATAAATATTATTTTTATAATTGAAAACTAAAACCTTTTTCAATTTAAATTATTTCTTTCCAATGAGTTATTATTATATTAACCCTGAATATCTATTGTCAGTGGCAGGTGGTGATAAGGAAACTGTTAAGGAAATAGTGGAGATGTTCAAGGAGCAAGTTAGGGAGATTTCAGAAGAAATGAAGAAGTTACTTAAAGAAGCTGATTATTATAATCTTGGACTTCTGGCACATAAAGCAAAATCGTCGGTAGCAATTATGGGGATGGAAAATCTTGCCAGTATGCTTAAGACTTTCGAATTGCAGGCAAAAGAGGGTATGGAAACAGAAAAGTACAGCACCTACATATCAAATTATGAGCACGATACTGCCGAAGCAATAGTTGAACTTGAAAAATTAATAAACAGTATCTGAAAGCAGGGAACCATGGTTACCAGTGAAAAGAGGGGTAATATCGAAATTGTATCATTCACTCTAAATAAACTTGATGCACTGGTTGCTGATGAGGTAAGAGAAGAAGTATCAAGGTTATTCAGCGAACCAAACTCCAGAGTGATAGTAAACCTGAAGGGTATACAATATATAGATAGTACCGGCTTTGGTTTCCTGCTTTCAATACTGAGATCAGCCAGGAATAATTATGGAACACTTAAAATATGTTCTATTGAGCCTGACGTAAACAATCTTTTTCAGAACCTGCGTCTGAATACTATTTTTGATATTTACGGTGACGTTGATGAATGCATCAAGTCGTTCTCCTAGTTGGTTTCTTATTGCTGAAAAATATTGCTCCGTCTTTCACGCTTAAATAAACAGTATCATCCTTACTAACTTTTCCTGCTATTATTTCTTTCGACAACCTATTCACAACCTCTCTCTGAATCAGTCTTTTAACTGGTCGGGCACCCAGCTGCGGATCAAAACCATGTTCAGCTAGCCATTCAACTGCATCATCACCCACTTCAAGCTTAATGCCCTGTGATTCAAGTACTTTAGAAAGGTTGCCAAGCTGAATTATTACTATTTCTTTTATTTGATTAATAGTCAATGGTTTAAACATTACTATTTCATCAACCCTGTTCAGGAATTCAGGACGCATAAATTTTCTCAGCAATGCAAAGACTTCATTCCTTAGTTTTTCTTCTTCCCTGGGCGGAAGGTTATTGTTCCACTGTTCCATCCTTTCGCGGATAATATCGGAACCGAGGTTGGAGGTCATTATTATTATTACATTTCTGAAGTTAACTGTTCTTCCCTTGTTATCAGTAAGTCTTCCCTCGTCGAGCACCTGTAGCAGAAGGTTAAACACATCCGGATGTGCCTTTTCTATTTCGTCGAGCAGGACGACCGAATAAGGTTTATGCCTGACAGCTTCAGTCAGCTGTCCGCCTTCTTCATATCCGACATAACCCGGGGGAGCTCCTATAAGTCTCGATACTGAATGTCGCTCCTGATACTCTGACATATCAATCCTCGTCATCAGGTTTTCATTGTTGAACAGAAATTCGGCCAGTGCTCGGGCAAGTTCGGTTTTGCCCACACCTGTTGTACCGAGGAAAATGAATGAGCCCACAGGTCTTTTTTCATCCTGCAGTCCTGCCCTCGATCTTCTTACAGCATCGGCAACAGCAGCTATTGCCTCATCCTGGCCCACAACCCTTTTGTGGAGCTCCTCCTCAAGGCGAAGAAGTTTTTCCCTCTCACTCTCGAGCATCTTTGAAATAGGTATTCCGGTCCACTTAGAGACTATCTCTGCAATATCTTCTGCTCTTACATCTTCACGCACAAGGGAACCAGATCTTCTTCTTTCCTCTATCTGTTCTTTTATTGCAGCAATCTCTTTCTCCAGTTCGATCAGTTTCCCATACCTCAGTTCTGCTACACGGCCGTAATCACCCATCCTTTCAGCCTGTTCTGCTTCAAGTCTGATCATCTCCATTGCCTCCTTTTTATCCTGCATCTGTTCGATCAGATTCTTTTCCGACTTCCAGGCTGCCATCAGTTCATTTCTTTTTTCCATGAGTTTTGCAAGCTCACGCGAAATTTCTTCCTCTTTTCCCTTGTCCTGGTCGCGTTTCACTGCTTCGCGTTCTATTTCAAGACGTGCAATTGTCCTCTGTATCTCATCGAGCTCTTCAGGTAATGAATTCATTTGCAGCCTCAGCCTCGAAGCAGCTTCGTCTATGAGGTCTATGGCTTTATCCGGCAGAAAACGGTCGGTAATATATCTATACGACAGATCCACTGCTGCTATTATTGCTTCATCGCGAATAATCACTTTATGATGAGTTTCATACCGTTCCCTCAATCCTCTGAGAATTGAAATAGCGTCAGCCCTGTCAGGTTCATCAACGTGTACTACCTGGAAACGGCGTTCAAGAGCTTTGTCCTTTTCGAAATACTTCTGATATTCGTTAAGGGTTGTAGCACCTATAGCCCTTAACTCTCCTCTTGCAAGAGCCGGCTTCATAATATTGGCAGCATCCATTGC
>JBASIK010000153.1:0-5993 GCA_049654745.1 Bacteroidales bacterium | reverse complement strand
AATTCTTTGAAAAGAATGAATAACTTTGAAAGCTGGATATTGCTAACAGATCAAATAAGGTTATAATGAGGAATATTAAAATTTTAACGGCAATTGTAATTATTTCAGGTCCACTTTTTTTTACATCCTGCTTTGTTAAAAAGGCTTTTTCAGATAAACCTCAGACTGTTATTACTCCACTTGGAGAAAAAATTACAGTATACGACGGCAGTCTGGTTTACGCCCTTCCGATGACGGTATTTAATGTGACTGTCGAATTCGAACAGACAATTGAAAAACCTGGTCCCTATGCAAAATTTGCATCTGACCTTCTCGGGCTTAAAGATGTTATTACAGCTGAAAGAGAATCATGGCAGATCAGGTCCATTTCAGTTGAGCCAGTAGAAGAGCTGGATCCCTCTGAATATTATATAATTGAGAGTAATACCCTGCTGCAGTTTAATGCTCTTTCTCTTAAAAAAGCGGGCCTTATTCTTGACCTTAATCCGAAGTATTATGAAGGTGATAAGAAAATACTGGATTCATCTGAGAAGGTAAACAGAATGCTTACATACCCCAATCTTGGAGCAAATGAATATTACGTAAGCAGTAGCGATACGGCATTCCGTCTTGTCAAACTTGATACAGCATTTATCCGAATTCCTTATCTTGTTGAGCGTAAAAAACCGCTATCACTTGAACAGCTGGCAGAAAGGGCTGCAAAAACCCTCCTGGAACTGAGAGAGGGAAAGCACCTAATTCTTACTGGTGAAGCCAATGTTTTTCCACAAAGTAATGCTGCAATTGATGAGATAAACAAAATGGAAAAAGAACTTATGGCCCTTTTTGCTGGTAAAACGGCAACAGTGAGAAAGATAATAAAATATGTATATATCCCACTAAAAGAAAATGCAGGTAAACCTTATGAATTGTTCAGATTTTCAACGACATCCGGACCTTTACCTCAGGGTTCAAACACAGGAGCAGCTATTACTGTTGAAGCAGAACCTGCCGGCAAAGTGAAAGATATTACATATATTACAAGACCCGAAACAAAAGAATCGAAAGTTTCAAATGTTTATGATAGAATATATTACCGTATTCCAGAAGTGGTAACTCTTAGACTTAAATATCAGAATGAAACTCTCTACGAATCAAGGCAACTGGTTTATCAGCTGGGCGACCTGGTTCAGCTTCCGGCTAATTATATAATAGGCAAATAATTATATTATTCAACCTTACCCTTGAAGTTCTTCTCGTATTCCTGGAAATTGGTTTTTTCATAAGCCTTTTCGGCTATGAAATTTAGAAGTATTTCCATTTGCTTTGCATCTCTGTAACCGGGTACGTTTGTTATAAGCTGAAGCTTTTCATTGAAAAATACTATGTTAGGGTAGGAGAGCTCTCCCCTTAACAATGCTACTGCCAGCTGATGGGCCTTTCCGTATTTACCGTCGTTGATAAAGTTCTTTCCCAGAAAAGTAACCGGTTCTTTGCCTTCAGCATTGAATTTTACAGGATAGAATTTGGTATTCAGAATTTCTGCGATTACAGGATTTGAAAATGTTTCCTGGTCTAACTTTTTACACCAGCCGCACCAATCGGTATAAGTATCAATAATTAACGGACGGGGATTTGCTCTGGTGAGTTTTTCAGCTTCCTGAATTGTATACCATTTAACAACCTTATTCTGTCCAAATGAAAATACTGATAGTAAAGTAAATAATGAAGATAAAACAACAGCTTTCCTCATGCCCTTAAAAACTCTTTTACTCATAATTTTTCACAAATTAACTAAAAAATTTAATCACTTTGACAATTAAACTTAAATCTTATGAATAACGTTTGAAAGTTTAAAAAGTTGAAAATTGTTTGTAAAAAAACGGAAGAAAACAAAATATATTGATACATTTAGCCTTCTGAAATTAAAAATAAATTACAATATGGAAAAACTGAGAAAATCTCTTCGTGAATCGAAGACAGCAAGGTGGTTTGCTCTTGCAGTAATTTCATTTACAATGCTATGTGGTTATTATCTCACTGATGTAATGGCATCTCTGAAACCGCTTCTCGAGAAAGAACTTTTATGGAACAGTGCTGAATACGGGATATTTACTAGTGCATACGGGTGGTTTAACGTGTTCCTTTTTATGCTGATTATTGGAGGAATTATTCTTGACAAACTTGGAGTAAGGTTTACAGGCAGACTTGCCACAGTGATTATGGTTATTGGTACAGCGATAAAATATTGGGCAATTTCTACACATGCTCTTGACGGACATACTCTGTTTGGCATGAAGCTGCAGGTAATGGTTGCAGGTTTCGGGTATGCCGTATTCGGCGTTGGTGTTGAAGTAGCAGGAATAACTGTATCAAGAATAATAGTCAAGTGGTTTAAGGGCAAAGAGATGGCACTTGCAATGGGTCTTGAAATGGCAACAGCAAGAATCGGAACAGGTCTGGCAATAGCAACATCTGCTCCAATAGCAGTTGCACTTCACGGAGTTTCAAAACCTGTTCTCCTTGCCCTGATTCTATTATGCATTGGAATGATTGCATTTTTCCTGTATACCATAATGGATAAAAAACTTGACGAGGAAATTGCAAATGAGGCCTCAGAATCAGGAATATCCTCTGAAGAGGAAGCTTTCAGGTTAAAGGACATCCTCTACATTCTTAAAAACCGGGGCTGGTGGTATATTGCAATTCTGTGTGTACTATTCTATTCGGCAGTTTTCCCGTTTCTCAAATATGCAACTGATCTGATGGTGAATAAATTCAAAGTTGATGAAGAAGTTGCAGGTCTTATCCCAATGTTGCTCCCTTTTGGTACAATCATTCTTACTCCTTTTTTTGGGAATCTATATGACCGTAAAGGAAAAGGAGCATCAATTATGATACTTGGAGCCATCCTTCTGATTTTTGTGCATGCAATGTTTTCAGTACCATTTCTAAATATGACTCCTGTTGCCATATTTCTGATAATAATCCTTGGAATAGGTTTTTCACTTGTGCCTTCTGCCATGTGGCCATCTGTACCCAAGATTATTCCGGAAAAACAGCTTGGGACTGCATATGCTCTTATATTCTGGGTTCAAAATTGGGGACTTATGGGGGTACCAGCACTTATAGGATGGGTTCTTAACAGGTTCTGCATAACAGGTACCAGAGTAGTTGATGGCGTGGAAGTCTCAAGCTACAACTATACATTGCCAATGCTAATTTTTACAGCTCTAGGAGTTCTTGCTCTCCTGTTCGCTCTTCTGCTCAGAATTGAAGACAGAAAAAAGGGATATGGACTTGAATTGCCAAACATAAAGAAATAGAAACTACAGAGCCATAAAAAATTAACCCCGGGTTATTCAATTCCGGGGTTAATTTTTTGATATTAAAATGTTTACGCCATCTTAATAAGTATTGCTTTCAGAATGTCAGTAACATCTTCCTCTTCATCAACACACCTTTCGAGAATCTCCAGTATTTTATTGTTCTTCAGCAGTTCTTTCGGATCCTCTTCTTTTTCAAACAATGTCAGTACACCTTCAAAATAGAGCTCATCGGCAGCGTGCTCAATATCCTTCACCCTGTTGCATGCTTCCATAATCTTTTTTCTGTTATCGCCTGCATTCTTAAGACAATGAATAGCCTTTTGTATTTCTATTGCAGCATCATAAATCAGATTTGCAAGTTCCGAATAGACCGAAACCAGTTTTTTTGGTTTATAAAGGCATACCCGCCTGCTTATACCGTTAATTAAGTCAAGAACATTATCAAGGTTTGTGGTTAGTTCATGAATATCTTCCCTGTCGAAAGGAGTTATGAATGATTTATTGAGCTGGTCGTAAGTGTGATTTGTGATCTCATCACCAATGTGTTCATAATCCTTTATCTCTTTGTTAATTTTCTCAATTTCGGCGTAGTCAGTCATTGCCATCATTTTTTTCAATGATTCTGCAGCTTTGACAAGATTGTCAGATGCTTCCTCAAAAAGCGGAAAGAAGGAATGATCTTTAGGGACGAACAGCTTCAGGAATTTATCAATATTCATATGAGATCTTTTTATGTCAGTTTAAATTTAAAATATCCAGTTGAAAAAATAATACATCAAGCCACCGATTACTGCTGAAACGGGTATAGTAAGTATCCATGCCCAGAATATCTTTCTTGTGACACCCCATTTAACTGCTGAGGCTCCTTTTCTGGCACCAACTCCAATTATTGAACCTGTAATTGTGTGGGTTGTACTTACCGGGATACCGAAATGAGTTACGCCGAAAAGTGTTATTGCACAAGCTGTTTCAGCGCAGAAACCTTCAAATGGTTTGAGCTTTGTAATTCTCTGTCCCATAGTCTTTACGATACGCCAACCTCCGAAAAGGGTTCCGAGCGAAATAGCGGCCTGGCATGATAACACAATCCATAATGCAATTTTATCATCTTTAGTTGCTAGACCTGACACTATCAATGCCGCCCATATTATACCCATTGATTTCTGCGCATCATTACCGCCATGACCCAGACTGAATGCTGCTGCCGAAAGCAACTGAAGCCTCCTGAAATGTTTATCAACGGTAAATGGTGTATGTTTTTTTGCAATGTTAATTACAATAGCCGAAATAATGAATGATATTGCCATTCCCAGGAAAGGAGCAATAACTATAAAAGCAACAATCTTCATCACTCCTGATATTACCACTGAGCTCACACCAGAACTAGCAATAGCTGAGCCAACCAGTCCGCCCACCAGGGTATGCGAGGAACTTGAAGGTAAACCTAACCACCAGGTTATAAGATTCCACGTTATAGCAGCTACCAGTGCTGAAGCTATCACCGTAAGATTAATAATATCCGGATCAATAACTCCTTTTCCTATTGTAGTTGCCACCCTTAAAGGGAATACGGTGAATGCAATAAAATTGAAAAAAGCTGCCATAGCCACCGCAGCAAATGGAGACAGTACCTTTGTTGATACAACTGTTGCAATGGAATTTGCAGAGTCGTGAAACCCGTTTATAAAGTCGAATAACAGTACAAGGGCAATGACAATATATAGAAAAAGCATCTGAAAAAATAATAAATAACTACACTCTCCTGAAACCCACAATAAAAAAAGCAGATTTCAGGTGCGACGGCAAAAATAGAAAAAATATCTATAACAAATCGGGAATTTTTATCAGGTAATGGGTAAAAAATATAATTGGAAAATCAAATCCAGAATTACATAACTTTCAAATCAAGAACTTTTTCTTCCTCTGTAAGAATGAAATCACGATGTGACTTTAAAAGATTTATGGAATATAGCACAAGATTTTTGCTTTCAGAGAGCAAATTCAGGTACAACATGGCATTTCTTGTTCCTATAATTTCATCCTTAATTAGTTTTAGCTGTCTTTTCTTAATTTTTGCTATAAGATCCAGAATTGCCCTCTGATGCAGGATTAATTTGTTAATATCCTTTAAATTCTGCTTTCTGAAAGTTGTAGCTATATCGTTTAGAAGCGAATTAATTTCTTCGTTCAAATGGTGAAGATCCTTTACCTGTTCTTTTATAAGAGGAGGGTGATTGTTGTCAATATGTTCATATAGCGGCTGGGATATATAAGTAAGGCAGTGGGCAATTTCCCTTAGATAATCAAGCGTTTGCACATAATATTGCCCTGCTTCGAGGGAATTTTCTTCAAGTTTTCGCAGTACCTGGTAAGCATTATTTTTCAGGCTTTTTACCTGATGATTGAGTTCCTGTATACTTTTAAGAGTTTTTTTCATTTTCTTCCTGTCTTCCCTGGCAAGGTTGAGTATTGACGAAAAATATAGTTTTGCAACATGCTCCGTAATTTCACTTATGGTTGAACTGCATTTTCTGATAATACTTTCACCTTTTATTTCTGCCTGTTCCTCAAAATCATCTTTTTTATGAACTTGGGCAAATATCTTCTTATGGAGCAAATTTGTCCTTATAAGGAAGTAAGCTGCTGCAGCAAGAGCTAAAATTATTGCAGGAATTCCTCCCCAGT
>JBASIK010000152.1:0-10027 GCA_049654745.1 Bacteroidales bacterium | reverse complement strand
GGTGAGCAGATGGGCAGGAAGCCTCAGTTTATTGAAAAGGATGAAGTTGTAATAAGGTTTTCGGGAGATTCCGGGGACGGGATGCAGCTTACGGGGACACTTTTCTCAGACACAGCAGCGCTCTATGGAAATGATCTTGCAACTTTTCCGGATTATCCGGCCGAAATAAGGGCTCCGCAGGGCACTGTGGGAGGAGTGTCAGGGTTTACGGTTCACCTGGGTCATTCCGAAGTTAATACTCCCGGAGATTATGCCGATGTTCTTGTAGCAATGAACCCGGCAGCCATAAAAGCCAACGCGCAGTGGCTCAAAGAAGGGAGTACAATAATTTACGACAGTGATAGTTTTACTGAAAGCAATATCAGGAAAGCGGGATACATTTCTGATCCTATCAAAGAAGAAAATCTCCAGGATTATAACGTTATAGCAGCTCCAATCACCTCGATGGTGAAAGAGGCTTTGAAGAATTTTGGACTCGACCCAAAGTCGGTCCTGAGAACCAAGAATATGTTTGCCCTGGGGATGGTTTACTGGATGTTCGACAGGAAGCTTTCGTATACCGAGGATTATTGTGACAAAAAATTCAAAAATCGTCCTGAAATTGCTGAAGCAAACAAAATAGCCCTGAGGGCAGGATATTATTATGCTGAGACGATTGAGGCACTAACGCCAGTAAGAATAAACCCTGCACCTATTGAAAAAGGCAAATACAGAAATATTAACGGTAATACAGCTACGGCATGGGGTTTCATTGCTGCTGCCGAAAAAGCAGGATTAAAACTCTTTGTCGGGTCGTATCCAATTACGCCTGCAACAGGTATACTGGAAGAGCTTGCAGCACGTAAAGATTTGGGAGTCATTAGCTTTCAGGGAGAGGATGAGATTGCAGGAATATGCTCAGCTATAGGTGCCAGTTTTGCTGGCTGCCTGGCAGTGACCTCAACATCGGGGCCAGGACTTGCTTTAAAGACAGAGGGAATAGGCCTGGCAGTTATGGCAGAATTACCACTTGTAATTGTTGACGTTCAGAGGGGAGGGCCTTCCACAGGGTTGCCAACAAAAACTGAACAGGCCGACCTTATGCAGGCCTTATTCGGACGTAACGGAGAATGCCCGGTTGTGGTAATTGCTGCCAGCACACCTACCGACTGCTTTCATTACGCCTACCAGGCAGCGAAAATTGCCATCGAACACATGACACCAGTCCTGCTCCTTTCCGACAGCTATCTGGCAAATGGCTCCGAACCATGGCATATCCCGAAAACGTCAGAGCTCCCCGATATCAAACCACCTTACGCACAAAAAGAAAATGAACCATTTATCCCTTATAAACGCGACGAAAAACGCCTGAACCGTTACTGGGCAATACCAGGTACCCCAGGAATGGAACACAGAATAGGCGGACTGGAAAAGACAATTAAGGGAACGGTGTCTTATGTTCCAGAGAATCACGAATATATGGTTAAGATGAGGGATGCGAAAGTGAAAAGAGTGGCTGAAAAAATTCCTCCTCTGAAAGTTTACGGCGACGCAACAGGTGACCTCCTCCTGGTTGGCTGGGGCAGTACTTACGGACATATGCTTACCTCTGTAAAAGAACTTCGTGAAGAGGGATATAATGTAAGCCTTGCTTGCTTTAATTATATTTACCCCCTGCCGTCAAATGTAAGAGATGTGTTCAGTAAATTCAAAAAAATTGCTGTGTGCGAAATAAACCTTGGACAGCTTGCAAATTACCTCAGAATGAATTTTCAACAGTTTCATTTTTATCAGATTAACAAAGTGCAGGGTTTGCCATTTACGGTTAAGGAAATAAAAGAGAACTCTATAAAGCTTCTGGAGATTAAATAAAATGGAAGATAGAAGTGATTTAAAATATAGCCCGAAGGATTTCAAGAGCGACCAGGAAGTAAGATGGTGCCCGGGTTGTGGTAATCATGCAATTCTTGCCTCAATCCAGAAGGCACTTTCGGAACTCGGTGTTCCAAAGGAGAAGTACGTTTTTGTTTCGGGCATTGGATGCTCGTCGAGACTTCCTTATTATATGAACACCTACGGATTCCATGGTATTCATGGCCGGGCCGCAGCAATTGCTACAGGTGTAAAGACTGTAAATCCTGATCTTTCAGTATGGGTGATAACAGGCGACGGCGATTCTCTGGCGATAGGAGGTAACCATTTTATACATGCAATCAGAAGAAACATTGATATTAATATCATTCTCTTCAATAACGAAATATACGGCCTGACAAAAGGACAATATTCCCCCACATCCAATAAAGGGCTAGTAACAAAAACTTCGCCATTTGGAACGGTGGAAGAACCATTCTCGGTGGGCGAGCTGGTTATCGGAGCAAAAGGTAAATTCTTCGCAAGAACGGTTGATAACAATCTTAATCTTACAACTGAAATACTTATCGAGGCAGCCAGGCACAAAGGCACTTCAGTGGTTGAAGTGCTTCAGAACTGCGTAATTTTCAACGACGGAATACATGATATTGTCACCGGTAAAGATGTAAGAGATGACCGAACCATTATTCTGAGACATGGAGAACCGATGCTGTTCGGAAAGGATAGAAAAAGCGGACTCATCCTTGAAGGACTTAAACTTAAAGTGGTACGGATCGGAGAGAAAGGGATAAAGGAGAAAGATATCCTTGTACATAACGCCCATGAACCCAACCCTGGGATCCATTATTTTCTGGCAAATATGAGATATCCTGAATATCCTGTAGCACTGGGTGTAATCAGATCGGTGGAGGGAGAGACGTACGAAGTGGCTGTTGCTGAACAGATAAAAAGAGTAAAAGAAAAGGCAGAAATTAAATGTGTTGACGACCTCCTTGAATCGGGAACTCTCTTTGTTGTAGAATAAAAATCCACTTTACTTCCCGCTGTTAATTGAAACATCACCGGAAGTTTAATCATATCAACATATTTAGTAATTTTACATCTCTATCTTAAGAAGATAGCATTAGATAACTATATCTTTAACTGAAGAGATTTTAACCAATCTTTGAAGGATGGCAGTGATTGACGGAATACTGGAAATGGAGAAGTATGATTTTACAGATACTTCTTTTGACCTGCTGATGCAGAAAAGAATTCACAGGGTGCTGATTATATGCAGTAACTACGATAATTACATGCTTGAGGAGGACGGGAGAATAGAGGAACAGATTTTTAATGAATATGTATCGCTTAACCTCAGATATCCACCTACTTTTATACAAACCGACAATGTAGAAGATGCTTTCAAAATACTTGCTCAGGGGAATATAGACCTGGTTATAGCGATGCTTAGCGTTAAAGGAACAGATGTTTTTGCTCTGGCAAAGCAGATCAAGAGCATTTATCCGAAAATTCCGATTGTTGTTTTAACATATTTTTCGAGGGAAGTTTCAGTAAGGCTCGAAAAAGAGGACCTGAGCGCAATTGATTATGTATTCTGCTGGCTGGGCGATGCATCATTAATACTTGCGATCATAAAACTGCTGGAAGACAGAATGAATGCTGACCATAATATTGAACAGGTTGGCGTTCAGGCAATAATACTGGTTGAAAACTCACGCCGTTATATATCGTCATATCTTCCCAGTCTTTACAAAATAATACTTGCTCAATCACTTGATTTTCAACGAGAGGCTCTTAATGAGCATCAGCGTATGCTGAAGATGAGGGGAAGACCCAAAATACTTTTAGCCACCAATTATGAGGAAGCCGTAGAGCTATACCAGAAATATAAGTACAACGTACTGGGAATTATTTCAGATATTAGTTATAAGCGTAATGGGGAGATTGATGAAAATGCAGGTATTGAACTCTGCAAAATGGTAAAGGCCGACGACGATCAGGTGCCGTTCCTTTTGCAGTCGTCAAGCCTTGAACACAAAAAAGTTGCTGAGGAGCTGGGCGCAGGATTTATATACAAATATTCCAAATCCCTATCACTTGAACTTAGGAATTATCTGATACAGAACCTCGCATTCGGGCCGTTTGTTTTCAGAAACCCTGACACAATGGAGCCAATAGCCATCGCGACCGATCTTCAGAGCCTTCAGCAGAAAATTCTCACAGTTCCTGACAAATCGCTAGAATATCACGCCAGCCGTAATCATTTTTCAAAATGGCTTAATGCCAGAGCACTCTTCCCCGTAGCGCAGTTGTTTAAATATCTTCGCAAGGAAGATTTTGAGACTCTTGATGAGATGCGCCGCTTCCTTTATGTTGCCATATCGAGTTTCCGCCTCGGTAAGGGAAGAGGAGTAATTGCAAAATTCGACAGGTCTAATTTTGATGAATACCAGATCTTTTCGCGCATTGGAGAGGGTTCTATCGGCGGAAAGGCAAGAGGACTTGCGTTCATAAACAGTATTATCAAGAAGAATAAACTTTATAAGAAATTTCCTGACGTAATAATAACCATCCCCCGCACTATTGTGCTTAGTACTGACGTGTTCGACGAATTTATGGAGACCAACAATCTTTACTCCATTGCTATGTCGGACCTCCCCGATGAAGATATTCTTGCTCGCTTTATCAGTGCCGAATTGCCAGGCTGGCTGTACCAGGATTTATATGCTTTTCTGACAGTTTCAAGGAATTATCCGCTTGCAGTGAGATCTTCCAGTAAACTGGAAGATTCATATTATCAGTCGTTTGCGGGGATATACTCAACTTATATGATACCCCGGGTTCCCGACAACCGTTATATGGTACAGCTGCTTGCTGATGCTATAAAGGAGGTATATGCTTCGGTGTATTACAGGATGAGCAAAGCATATATGGCTGCTACTTCCAATGTGATAGATGAAGAAAAGATGGGTATAATAATACAGGAAGTTTGCGGCACAAGGCATGAGACAATGTTCTATCCGACATTTTCAGGGGTGGCGAGGTCACTTAACTATTACCCCATTGGTTCTGAAAAGGCTGAAGATGGCATTGCAAATGTGGCATTCGGCCTGGGCCGGCTGGTTGTTGAAGGTGGCCAGACATTGCGCTTTTCGCCAAAGCACCCTAAGAAAATACTGCAGCTTAGTTCCCCGGAGATGGCATTGAGAGACACACAAAAGTTTTTCTATGCACTCGACCTGAACGTAAACCGTTTTGTGCCTTCAACCGATGACGGGGTTAACCTGCTTAAAGTTAAGATAAGCGATGTGAATAATGAAACGGCGATGAGGTATCTGGCTTCGACCTACGACCGGAACAATAATATTCTTTATGATGGTATCGGACGTCCGGGCATACGCATAATAACATTTGCCAGTATTTTACAATACAATCAGTTTCCGCTTGCGGAAATACTTAACACTCTCCTCGAAATAGGCTCAGAGGAAATGAATCATCCGATTGAGATAGAATTTGCTGCCAACCTGGAAACACCGCCCGGAACACCTAAAATGTTTTATTTTCTGCAGATCAGACCCATAGTTCTTAATGAACAACTTTATAAAGTTGATATTGATAAGGTCAAACCTGAGGATACAATCATATATTCCGAGTCGGCTCTTGGTAATGGCGTTTTCAAGGATATAAGAGATGTGGTTTATCTGAAGCCCGAGACATTCAATCCGGCTTACAGTGAAAAGATTGCGGTTGATATTGAAAAAATCAATAACTCTTTTCAACGTAATGGCGAGGGTTATGTGCTGATTGGACCGGGCCGGTGGGGTTCGAATGACCCATGGCTCGGAATACCTGTGAAATGGCCTCAGATATCTGCTGCACGGGTAATTGTTGAGGCAGGCCTTAAAGATTACAGAATAGACCCCAGCCAGGGCACTCACTTTTTCCAGAATCTTACATCATTCAGAGTGGGATATATAACAGTAAATCCTTACAATGGCGACGGGCATTTTGATGTTGACTGGCTCAATCAGCAACAGGTTGTTTATGAGAATCAGTTTATCCGCCATGTAAGGTTTGAAAAACCTCTTGAAATACTTATTGACGGCAGAAAACACAAAGGTGTGGTAATGAAACCCACCGGCAATTAATGAAATAAATCAGTAGTTTTTATATTCAGACCACAGCCCCTGCAACTTCAATATCCCTGTTGATCTTTTTTATCAATCCCTGCAGAACATTGCCAGGTCCTGCTTCAGTAAATGATGTTGCACCATCGTTGATCATGTTAATTATTGTCTGGGTCCACTTTACCGGTGAAGTAAGCTGCATCACCAGGTTGGCTTTTATTTCGCCCGGATCGGTTGATGGTTTTGCATTGACATTCTGATAAACAGGGCATACAGGCTTGCTAAAGGGGGTACTGTTTATTGCTTCTTCAAGTTCTTTTCTTGCCGGTTCCATAAGGGGAGAATGGAATGCACCGCCTACCTGAAGTTTTAAAGCTCTTTTTGCACCCTTTGTCTTAAGTATTTCAATAGCCTGGTCAATTGCCTCAAAGGTGCCGGAGATGACTATTTGACCCGGACTGTTATAGTTTGCCGGTACAACAGCCCCGTTAAACCCTGCGCATACTTCTTCCACAACGGTGTCGTCGAGTCCAAGTATTGCAGCCATTGTTGATGGGTTCATTTCACAGGCTTTCTGCATAGCGGCAGCCCGTTTTGAAACAAGAACCAGTCCCTCTTCAAACGATATCGTACGGTTGGCAACCAGTGCCGAAAACTCACCAAGGGAATGCCCCGCAACCATATCAGGTGAAAAGGCATTTCCCATCACCTTGATGATTATTGTAGAATGCAGGAAAATGGCAGGTTGCGTTACCTTCGTCTGCTTGAGGTCTTCCTCTGTTCCATTGAACATCAGGTCGGTGATTCTGAAACCGAGTATTTCATTGGCTTTATCGAACAACTCCTTTGCAAGCGGATATTTTTCATACAGGTCCTTACCCATACCCGGGTACTGCGAACCCTGACCGGGGAAAACGTATGCTTTCATAAATGATATAGACTGATTATTGACTTGTTTTTGATTTTTTTAGTTAAATGTTGAAAGTTCAATGCAATTTTGTTCCTATCAGGTGCATAAATTCTTCTCTTGTCCGGAAGTTATCGAGGAAACATCCCGTAAATGCCGATGTTGTGGTAACGGAATTCTGTTTCTGCACCCCTCTGATCATCATGCAAAGATGCTGTGCTTCAATGACAACTGCGACACCGAGAGGCTCAAGGCAACCATGAATGCAGTCCCTTATCTGGGTAGTGAGCCTCTCCTGTACCTGCAGCCTGCGGCTGAAAGCCTCAACAACACGTGCAATCTTACTCAATCCAGTAATGTATCCATTCGGTATGTATGCAACGTGTGCCTTACCAAAGAAGGGTAGCATATGATGCTCGCATAGTGAGAAGATATCAATATCCTTAACAAGAACCATCTGCTTGTAGTCTTCTCTGAATTTTGCCGAGTTTAGAATTTTACAAGGGTTCTGATGGTACCCCGATGTCATGAAATAGAGAGCTTTGGCAACTCTCTCAGGAGTTTTTTTAAGTCCTTCGCGGTCTGGATCTTCCCCCAGCAAACCAAGAACCTTATAATAATGTGAAGCAAGTTCATCAACGTTTTCCTTGTTCCACTGCTCAATTTTAATGTAACCTTTAATGGTTTCTTCTATACCGTTTTCCAGTACTTTAATGATCTTTTTTGCCATAATATTCTACAGTATTGTTTTCTGTTTCTTCAATTTTTACGCAATATAATTCGCAACCCGCATTTTTAAAAGCTTCCTCCAGCTCATTCCAGATTGCTACTGCCAGATTTTCGGTAGTGGCATTTATGCCTTTCATAAAATCAACCTCCAGATTAAGATTGCGGTGATCTACTTTGTCAATTATCTTCTCCCTTATAATTTCTTTCAGCACATTCATATTGATAACAAGCCCGGTTTCACCGGAAAGATCCCCTCTTACGGTTACATAAAGAACATAATCATGACCATGCCAGTTGGGATTGGAACATTTTCCGAAAACCTCAAGGTTTTGTTCATCAGTCCATTCAGGAACATACATCCTGTGCGCTGCACTGAATTTTTCCCTTCTTGTAAGGTATAATTTTTGACCCATTTATTTGTTAAAGCATGTAAGGTTAAACAATTTACGGGTAAAAACAATAACTTAGTCCTCACTTTAATGAACTGCAAAGATAATATTATTGTGAAGATTTTGTTGATATTTGCCACTGATCATGAGGCAGAATGCGTAAAAGAAGGAAAAGGGGAAGAACCTTTCCGTGCCGGACCTCATGAGGTTTCAGTGCTGGTGACAGGAGTTGGTTCTGTGGCAACGGCATGGGCAATGAAGAAATGGCTCCAGAATAACGGTAACCCTGATCTGGCAATAAATGCAGGAATTGCAGGTACATTCAATGAGAATATCAGTATAGGAGAAGTTGTTATGCCTGTCTCAGATTGCTTTGCCGACCTTGGAATTGAGACAGACACTGGTTTTATACCCCTTAAGGATACTTACCTGATGGAATCCGATAAATTTCCTTTCTCTGGGGGAAACATAATTTGTGACAATGAGTTTACCAGGAGATTAAAGAACTATTTCAGACCTGTCAGAGCTGTTACAGTGAATATGTCGTCAGGTTCTGAAAAAACAATTGATAGGCTGAAGGCACATTTTAACCCCGAGATTGAGACGATGGAAGGGGCAGCATTTTTTTATGTATGTTCTATGGAAAAGATTCCGTTTATTGCACTGAGGGCTATATCAAACAGGGTAGGAGCTGCAGAGAGAAAGAACTGGAATATCCCCCTGGCAATCAATAATCTTTCAGAAAAATTAAAAGAACTTTTGACATTGTTACAATAAATTATGAAGCTTACTCTTGGTTTCACCCCATGTCCGAACGACACCTTCGTATTTCACGCAATGGTGAACCGGAAAATTGATACGGAAGGACTGGAATTTGACTATTTTCTTGCTGACGTGGAGGAACTCAACCGAAGGGCTTTTGAGGGAACGACAGACATACTTAAAATTAGTTATCATGCCTATGCTTATGCCGCAGATAAATATCTCATCCTTGATTCGGGAAGTGCTATTGGGAGGGGTAATGGTCCTTTGCTGATTTCAAAAAGAGAAATTCACGAGGATGAAGTTAAAAATCTTTTGATTGCAATTCCCGGGAAGTATACTACTGCTAATCTTCTTTTCAGTATAAAATGGCCTGAAGCCTTAAACAAAAAGGAATATGTTTTTTCTGAAATTGAAAAGGCATTGCTTAACGGCGAAGTTGATGCCGGTATTATAATACACGAAACCCGTTTTACTTATTTCAGGAAGGGTTTAAGAAAAATAGTGGATCTGGGAAGGTACTGGGAGGAGGTTACGGGATATCCGGTTCCTCTTGGGGCAATTGTAATAAACAGAGCGGTACCGGAAGATATTGCATTGAAAGTAAACAGGATACTCAAGAAAAGCATAAAGTATGCATATACAGATCTCTATTCGACCTTTGATTTTGTAAGAAAACATGCCCGTGAAATGGAGTCTGATGTTCTTCACAGTCATATCGAAATGTATGTTAATGAGTTTACAGCCGGGCTCGGTCTTGCAGGAAGGAGGGCAGTTGAGAAGCTCTTCTCGATGGCATCGGAGGCAGGTGTAATACCTGAACCCCCTGCAAGGATTTTTCTTACCCGGGAAAAGGCTGAGCTGGACAATTAATAACTATTAAAGCAAAAACTATAAAAAGCTAATTTAATATTAAAATTAAAGAGATATGGATTTTTCAGAACTTGTATCAAAATGTCGCAGTTACAGAAGGTTTGATGAATCCTTCAGAATTGATTATGAATTATTAAAAAAGCTTATTGGTTATGCAAGGCTGTCGGCATCGGCTGCAAACAGACAGCCATTGAAATACCTTATTTATAATAAGCCGGAGGATTGTGAGAAAATTTTTCCCTGCACAGCATGGGCCGGGTACCTGCCCGATTGGCCGGGACCGGAACCTGGAGAAAGACCAGCTGCTTACATAATTATTCTTGGTGATACAACCATCACCGAGTCGTTTGGGATTGACCCCGGAATTGCAGCACAGACAATTATGC
>JBASIK010000151.1:0-7857 GCA_049654745.1 Bacteroidales bacterium | reverse complement strand
TAAGCGATTCAATGTACTTCCTGCTCTTCATCCTCTTGATCTGACTCTCCCTTTTAATAGCTTCTGTCCTGCTTGAAAATTCCTCAACATAAACCAACTCCCACGGCCTTCCCCTCCTGGTAAAATTCGTAACCCCTAAATTGTGCTTAACCAATCTCCCCTGTGGATTCTTAGTATACCCAACATAATACCTGTCAAGTATTGAACTGTAAATTATGTAAACAAAAAAATGCACAAAAAATGCAGCTAATTACTCTCGATGCTTTTAACCTGTAGCGAGAGGGGGATTTGAACCCCCGACCTCATGATTATGAATCATACGCTCTAACCACCTGAGCTATCTCGCCATTTATGTCTTCCTATTTCATTGAACCCTCGCGCTCTAACCACCTGTCTTTACTTGTCGGGACACCTTTGTTATTCCTTTATTTCATTGAACTCTCGCGCTCTAACCACCTGTCTTTACTTGTCGGGACACCTTTGTTATTCCTTTACTTCATTGAACCCCCGCGACCTAACCACCTGTCCCTTCAATCCTTATACAACCGAGAGGTTTAAACCAAAGTCGTTCAAAACGGGTGCAAATATAACTGTTTTGATGGATTAAATCAACAAGATTTTTTGTTTTGATAATTTTTTCTATATTGCAATTCTATGAGCCAGTATACAAAAAGTTATTATGAGAGTTAAATTCGAGCTTGAATATATTCTGAATACCTCGCCAAAAATTCTCTTTCCGAGGCTAAGCACCCCCGAAGGACTCTCAGAATGGTTTGCAGACGAAGTTACCGTTGAAGGTGATATTTTTACCTTCAAGTGGCATAAGTCAGAAACCCGGGCACGACTTGTAGCACTGAAGGAAAATAAATTCGTCAGATTTGAATGGCTCGAAAACGAAGGAGAAGAAATGAATTACTTCGAATTCAGTATAAACATCCAGGAACTCACAAATGAACTTGCCCTGATTATAACCGACTTCGCCGAACCTGAAGAAAAAGAAGACGCTATTTACCTGTGGGATACACAGATCACAGAACTTAAAAGAATACTTGGCATTTGATTCTTCTTCGATATAAACATTACAGGTCGTAAAATCAATTAAATTTGCACATTATTTGCAAGGCAATGAAAAAACTTGACCTGTTTGTTTTCAGATCTTTTATAGGACCGCTGGTCTTCACCTTTTTCATTGTCCTGATTATTCTAATTCTCCAGTTCCTTTTCATGTACATCGATGAGCTGATAGGAAAAGGACTGGAATTCAAAATAATGGCCGAACTACTCTATCATTTCTCACTTACTTTCGTTCCGATGGCACTCCCTCTTTCAATACTGCTTGCCTCATTAATGACTTTCGGCAACATGGGAGAATTCAACGAACTCACAGCACTCAAATCATCTGGTATTCCCCTGAGAAGAATCATGCAACCGGTAATAATTATTGTATCGGTACTCTCAATAATTTCATTTTTCTTTTCAAATAATGTTCAACCTTACTCGTACGGTAAGGCGAGAACTCTCCTTTATGACATTCGCCGCAAAAGACCAGAACTCAACATACAGGCAGGAACATTCAATAACGATGTCGATGGCTTTAGCATCAAAGTAACAACAAAATACCCTGAAACAAACAAACTGGAAAAAATACTTATCTATGATCACCGCGACAGGCGCGGTAATGTAGCTGTCACATACGCCGATTCAGGCTATATGAAAATCACCCCCGATGAATCGGGCATGATTCTGACCCTCTTTAATGGTTACTCTTATTATGATATTGAAGAAAAGGACGTTCCCCCTTTACAGCAAAAATATCCCTTCCGCAGAGACCGCTTTAAAGAACAAACCATCGTAATTTCTCTGAGCGGCTTCGACTTCGAACGAAGTAAAGAAGACCTCCTGAAATTCAGTTCGGCGACAAAGAATATCCGCCAGCTGCAATATTATATCGATTCACTATCAAAACTGAATATTGAAAGAAAAAAAAGCTATTTCACTGAGTTTAATACCGCATTTATTTACCAGAAAAGAAATTTCCATGTCCCGGGTGTTACTGTAAACGATTCCGCCGAATTAAAAAATGCACCGGTATTTGAACCATGGAAACTACTGGATACCATGAACCTTGACGCAAAAAAATACGCTCTCGACAGAGCTCTGGAATATGCCCGCTACAGCGCCAATTACGTAACCGAGAAAAGAGAACAGATTCAGAACAATACAAAATCTCTGCGCAATTACCAGATTGATTACCACAAAAAATTCACACTCTCCCTGGCCTGCATCGTGTTCCTCCTCATCGGTGCTCCCCTCGGGTCAATCATAAGGAAAGGAGGACTTGGAACGCCGGCTGTTATCTCGGTTTTCTTCTTCGTTATTTATTACATAATCTCCGTTTCAACCGAAAAACTTGCACGCGAGAGCCATATAAACATCTTTATAGGAATGTGGGCTGCATTCATCATCCTCCTCCCTGTGGGAATATTCCTTACATATAAAGCAACAACTGATTCGTCAATCTTCAATATAGAAACCTATATAAGATTCTTCAAAAAGATACAAGACAAACTCTACAAAATTATCTTCAATATTAAATATGTAGATAACTATGGTGAAAATGATTCAAATAATGGATCAACCACAAATTCTCCTTAATAGCAAGTTAAGAGCAAAAATAATCTGATAAACTGTTCACCTAAAAATACAAGGGCTGTTCGGTCAACCTTCTCCAGTACAAAACAAAATATGCTCGATATTCAAAAGTTAACAGGAGTATGGTATAAATATTTTGTAGACCATAAGTTAATTTTCTAATTTTGCATGGGAAAATTGACAGGAACTAGTTTCCCTTTAAATCATTTTTTTCAGGTTGTGGCAGGGTTTTTGAATATTACCGGTCCCGGGAGCAGTTATTAAGCCCGGTTAACAGAGATGAGCATGACAGAAAAGTTTCAGTTGAACACTATCGAGGAAGCCATTGAAGATATAAGGCAGGGAAAGCTTCTGATAGTTGTGGATGATGAAGACAGGGAGAACGAGGGTGATTTTATTTGTGCAGCAGAACTAATCACTCCCGAAATAGTTAATTTCATGACTAAGTATGGGCGTGGGCTTCTATGCTGTGCACTTCCCGAAGAGCGCTGTGAAGAGCTCGACCTTGACCTGATGGTAGGCATAAACACATCCATCCACGAAACCCAGTTTACTGTTTCAGTCGATCTTCTTAGCGAAGAAACTACATCTGGTGTATCAGCCAAAGACAGGGCTCTTACCATAAAAGCTCTTGTAGACCCCAAAACGAAACCTTCCGACCTTGCCCGTCCCGGACATATATTTCCATTGAAAGCAAGATCGAAAGGGGTATTACGTCGGGCAGGACACACCGAAGCAGTCGTTGACCTGACACGTCTGGCAGGACTTCGTCCGGGTGGAGCACTCGTGGAAATAATGAACGACGACGGCTCAATGGCACGGTTGCCGGAACTGATGGAAATGAGTAAGAGATTTGGAATAAAAATAATCGCTATCAGAGACCTTATTGCGTACCGCCTCGAAAGGGAATCAATAGTGGAAATGGGAGTGAAGGTAAAACTGCCAACAACAATTGGTGAGTTTGAGTTTATTCCTTTCCGCCAGGTAAGCAACGGACTCGAACATGCTGCCCTTATTAAGGGAACCTGGTCCAAAGATGAACCAGTTCTTGTAAGAGTTCATTCCTCATGCTTTACTGGCGATGTGTTTCATTCGCTGAGATGCGATTGCGGTCAGCAGCTCGACAAGGCAATGGAAATGGTCGAGAAGGAAGGGAAAGGCGTCATAATATATCTTAATCAGGAAGGCAGAGGGATAGGACTTTTCAACAAAATAAAAGCTTACAAGCTTCAGGAAGGGGGCCTCGATACTGTCCAGGCAAACCTTAAACTGGGGTTCGGAGAAGATGAAAGAGATTATGGTGTGGGAGCAAGTATAATGAGAGAACTGGGACTGGGGAAAATAAGGCTGATATCGAATAACCCCGTCAAACGTGCAGGACTTGAGGGCTACGGAATCACTATTGTCGAAACAATCCCTCTGGTTATTCCTCCAAACCCTTACAATGAGTTTTATCTGATGACAAAGGCAAACAAAATGGGTCACAATATCACCTGTTACAAACACGGATTTAAAGACGATACCTCAAAATGAAAAATTTGAGAATAGTGTTTATGGGTACTCCGGAATTTGCTGTGGCAACTCTGGGGTCTCTTCTCATGAATGGATTTAATGTAGTTGGTGTCGTCACAACACCTGATAAACCTGCAGGAAGGGGAAGAAAAATAAAAAAGTCTCCCGTAAAGGAATTTGCCGAATTTAGTTACCTGCCTGTTCTTCAGCCTGAAAACCTTGAAGATCCATCTTTTATTGATGAACTTAAAAAATTAAACCCCGATGTAATAATTGTTGTGGCATTCAGAAAATTACCTGAAGCCGTGTGGAAAATTCCACCAATGGGTACCATAAATCTTCATGCCTCCCTCCTGCCTCATTACCGTGGAGCCGCACCTATAAATCATGCTATAATTAACGGTGAAACAAGAACTGGACTTACTACATTTCTTATTAATGACAAAATAGATACCGGAGAAATTCTGCTCAGGGAGGAAGTTCAGATATTCCCTTACGAAAATGCAGGTGATCTGAAAGCCAGAATGATGAAACTGGGTGCACGGCTTGTAATAAAGACGCTTGAGGGACTGGTAAACAAGACAATTACTCCTGTGCCGCAATCACAGTTTATTAAGCCGGGAGAAAAACCAAAACCTGCTCCCAAAATTACTCCTGCCGACTGTATTATCGACTGGCAAAAAGATGTTATTACTATTCATAATCTGATACGCGGGCTGGCACCTGATCCATGTGCCAGATCATTCTTCAAAGGTAAAGACGGAGTGCTGCTGTTTAAAATTTATGAAAGCAAACCTGAAGAAGAGAATCATTCATATAATCCTGGTGAAATTATATCCGACGGCAAAGAATATCTCAGGATTGCATGCGGAAAAGGCATCCTGTCAGTATGCACCATTCAACTCGAAGGCAAGAAAAAGATGAGTGTAACTGACTTCTTGCGTGGGTTTAAAATAAAGGATTACAGAATATTACCTAATCCACCGGCATAAGCCTCCGGAGCCACAGCTTCCTGCCAGGCTCAGGCTCGCTGCCTTCTTCCATTCTGTTATAATAATAAAGGTATCTCAGTTTAATGCCATATTTCTGAGAGATCGAATACATCGTTTCTCCTTCCCCAACAGTGTGTATCTCCTTCCCTGGCTCTGCTTTTTTCCTTTTCGGCTGAATGTACAGAATTTGACCCGGTTCGAGCGTAAAATCTTCAGGAAGCTCATTGTACTTGCTCAGTTCCCATCTCAGCAACTTTAACTCTTTCTCGAGGCTCTCACGTGTATCTCCTTCTCTTACTACAACATACTTTATCCTGTTATTTTCCATTATGCGCTCGGTTGAACTTTCAGGTGGTGCTAAAGAAGCTCCCGGCCTATAACTTCTGGAATTTTTGTCTACGATACTACTTTCATTATTCTCTGTAATCTTACCATTGGATATATTTTTTGCTCTGTTACCCGGATTTCCGGCAAGAGCAACCCGGTCATATTCATAAAGCCCGTATTCTTCAATCTTTTTGATAAGCATGTTATCATAATCGGGATTTGTTGCATACCCTGCCTTTTTCAACCCTTTTGCCCATGCTTTGTAATCAGTCGGCTCAAGGCTGAAAAGGAAGCCATAACGTGGTGTTGTCCGTAGAAAATCTGAATGGTCGCGGAATGATTCTTCCGCATTTCTGTATTTCCTGAAGCATTCATTCCTTCTGTCGTCGTGATGTTTTATTGTGGGTCCGGTCCATCCGTTATGGCATTTAATTCCGAAGTGATTATTTGCCTCAACTGCCAGCCTGCTTCGTCCGTAACCCGATTCAATCATCCCCTGGGCAAGTGTGATACTTGCTGGAACACCAGTCCTTCTCATTTCATTAATGGCAACATCTTTCCACCTTTCAATATATTCATACGCCGATGCCGTCGTTCCTCCGGTAGAAATATTCATCCGCGATACCCTGCAGGAAAAAAGAGAAACAATAACTGTAAATGCAGACAATATCAAAAATACTTTCCTCATCCCTCGGTCTTTTCCGCAAAAATATTTAATCAATACAAGGAAAAGGGAGAGCTTAATTCACAAATGCAAAATAGTTTTCAACTATTTTCAATAAAAAATAATAATCTGAACTTAGAGAAGGTATTAAGGTTATGCCGGGAATTAATTTATTCACTGGAAAAATCACATCTGTGGTGGATTCTCTCTGATTATCAACTGAAAGCCTGCACCGTGGATATTTTTTATTACAAGGTCGGGATCGGCTGAAAGATATTTTCTAAGTTTTGTAACATAAACATCCATACTGCGGGCAGTAAAGTAATCGTCAGACCCCCATATTTTTTTCAAAGCCATCTCTCTTGGTATCAATGAATTAGGATTATTTGCAAGAAGCTCAAGCAGTTGCGCTTCCTTGGGAGAGAGCTTCATCTCCTGATCTCCAATTTTCAGAATACGTAATTTTGAATTAAATGTAAATTTTCCGATTTCATAGAGATCCCTGCTTTTATCTCCTGTATCACGGCGTGCAATAATTGCCTTTATTTTTGCCAGAAGAATATCTGTATCAAAAGGTTTGGTAATATAATCATCGCCTCCCACACCATAACCTTTAAGTACATCTTCTTTCAGTTTTTTTGCCGTAAGGAATACTATCGGAATTGTTGTATTTATTTTTCTTATTTCACCAGCAATTGTAAAGCCATCAACATTAGGCAGCATGACATCGAGTATGCAAAGATCGTACGAGCCCCTGCGGAAAGCATCCATGGCATATTTACCGTCGTCGACCCACTCAACCACATAATCATTCAGCTCGAGGTACGATTTAAGCACCGACCCGAAGCTAAGGTCGTCTTCAACCAAAAATATTCTGGCAGGTTTTACAACCATCTCTCTCAGTTTTCAAATTTATAAGGCAAAAATACATAAAAACAACTTCCCTTGCCAGGTTCACTTTCAACTTTAATACTGCCACGGTGAGCATCAACAATAGCCTTCACATAATTGAGCCCCAGACCAAATCCTTTCACATTATGAACATCACCGGTACTCTGACGGTAAAATCTTTCAAATATTTTCGACTGCACGCTTTTGGACATACCGATACCTTTGTCGGCTACTGAAATTTCGATACCACCGTCAACATTTTTGGTAACCACAGTTATATCAGGCTTTTCGGGAGAATATTTTATGGCATTATCGAGCAGATTGTGAACAAGGTTGGTGAGATGTTCTTCATCGCCATAAATTATGTCGTTTGCAGCCGCCAGGCATATATTAATTTTTCCATGTTTCTGCTGAACAAAAAGTTCAACTGTATCAATAGCCTTTTGAATTATGCGATGAACTGAAACATTATCGAACCTGAACTCGATCTCTTTTTTATCGAGTGATGCAATCTGCAATATTGTCTCAACCTGTTTATTCATCCTCTCATTCTCCTTTTTGATCATCGAAGCAAAGTGCTTGATGCTGTTTTCATCTCTTATAACCCTCGGATTTGTGATTGCATCGGCTGCAAGAGATATTGTGGCTATGGGAGTTTTAAACTCATGGGTCATGTTGTTAATAAAGTCAGATTTAATTTCTGAAATCTTCTTCTGCCGCAGGATGAAATAAATGCTGAAAGCGAATGTTGCAAGAATAAAAAGGGAGAAGAGAAGCGAGCCTATAAGCATCCACGAAATGGAGCCCAGAACATAATTT
>JBASIK010000150.1:0-6711 GCA_049654745.1 Bacteroidales bacterium | reverse complement strand
TATCAGGTTGTACAAATCCTGATATTATTGAGTTTTCAGATATTGATAGTCCTGTTTTAAGGAAATTATTTAAAGCATTTATATTCTTGAAATTAACTTTCAGTCTGAAGTTATTGGTATTGTTTTCCGTATATTTACCTGAAGCTGAAAAACGAGATGGGAAAACAGTAGAAAGCATAGCTCTGAATTCATTTCCCAGGGTCGCAAAATTATAGTTCCCGTTTATTTCCATGTCGAAAAAATCGGTATTTAGTAGCAGTGAGCGAACATTTTCCCTGGAAAAAGTCTTAATCGAAAAATCGTATACTTCGAGGTTTTGACCATACTTCCGGAAATTTGAATTGAGTAATTTGATTTCACCATCGAGGTTGTCAATATTGTTTCCACGGAAATTTGCTGTCAGTAATAATGAAGCAGCGGAAGTGGAATCTTTCTTGTCGATGTTAAGTCTGTAAAGATCCGAATTTTTAAGATTCAGAGTGAAATCGAACTCAGGAAGCTTTTTGCTGAAATCAAACATTCCGAGCAATTCCATCTGTATATTTTCATCCTCCGCTTTTATTGTTCCATCCCATGTCTTCTCAGTAAAGTACCCGTTCAGAGTTATATCTCTGTATTTGTATTTGTTTATTTCAATGCTGTCTATCTTTCCGTTTACGCTGAAGGCAAATGTTTTAAACGATTCAGTTTCACCGTTGATATCCGCAATAAGAGTTGATTTTCCAAATAGGTCGGAATTGCCTGCAATTCTTCCGGCATCTATATTTTCGCATTTCAGAAGCCCTTTTATTCTGAAGTGCTTTGCCCCTTCAGGTCTTAATGAGATATCGGATGATATTATTCCTGCATCTGTGTATAACCTCCCGTAAGTCACAAAATCTGTTACGAACCCTGTAAAAGAGCCAGAAAATGCTATTTTCCCCATATCTCTCAGATTATCAGGAATAATGATTGGTTTTGCTCCAGAAATTTTAAGCTTTTCCAGCTCCATGGGGAAAGTTTCCAGTTGTTTTATCTCGAAAAAAATAAATGTGTTGTTAATGTCGGGAAGACCCGACAGGCTGATGTTTATTTCTGCTTTCGAATTATCTTCAAAAGCAATGCTGATATTCCTTCCCTTCAGTTCCGATATAGTTCCTGTGACTGTACCTTTAATATTAAATACATTTGAAGGAAGTGTTTTCAAAGGAACTAAATATCTTAGCTCAGAACATGCAATTTTTGATTCTGTTAGTTGAATCTGAAGACCCACGCCACTTTCAAAATTTCTGAATTTTGTAACAGAATCGGGTAAAAGTGCTATTACAGGTGCGTTGATTAATGATGAATCACTCTCTATCAGACTGTTATAAAATATTATCTTTCTGCCACTTACAGAGAGTTCTGATGAAAAGTTTTTGACTTCAAGTCCGGATGATTCTCTGAATCTTAAATCTTTAATATCCATATTCACCGAATCACCTGAAATGTTCAGCTTCGAGACTGTTGCATACAGAGAATCAAGTCGAAGGTTATTGAAATCAACAGGTGTCTTAGAATGCGGTTTGGTCATGTTTAGTAGCCTTAAACGTCCATTGTTTAGATCGATACGGCTTATTTCAATCTTGCCCCTGCCTTTTCCGTGTCCAGAATCTTTCTTCCTGAATTTGTCAAGGTACCAGGTCAGATTCATTACTCCGGTGGAGTCTGTTATTAATGATACCTGAGGGCGAGTGGCAATTATCCTGCTTAAAGTCAGAGATCCAGTTCTAGGCTCATATTTACGGATACTGACTCTTAACAGAGGAATATAAATAAGAGTGTCCTGATTTTTGTCTTTTATGAGAAGATTTGCAATGTTCAATCTATTGAAATAAGTGTACTTTATCCTGTCAACAGATATTGTGGTGTTGAGTTCTTCTGATATATATTCGGATAACTTTTTTGAAATGATGGTCTGAACCGGGGAGATGCTTAGCAAAAGTAACAGCATTAAAATTAAGACAGTAATAGTTGTTATTGTTATAATTACTACTCTGGCTATATTTTTAATATTTTTGAGCATTGATTTTTACAATGAATTCAGTTTCAAAATAACTTAAAAAATACGGAAAAAAAAAGCTGTGGAGAACATCACAATACTTGGCATCGAATCGTCGTGCGATGATACTTCGGCAGCGGTGATAAGGGATGGGTACCTGCTATCGAATTTAATTTCCTCCCAGGAACTGCACAGGGTTTATGGTGGCGTTGTGCCCGAACTGGCATCGAGAGCACATCAGATTAACATAGTTCCTGTTGTTGATCGTGCATTGAAAGAAGCCGGGGTTGAGATTCAGTACATTTCAGCGGTTGCATTTACGCGTGGTCCGGGATTAATTGGTTCACTCCTTGTTGGCGTATCGTTTGCAAAAGGTCTTGCACTTGCCAGAGATATTCCATTGATAGAAGTAAATCACCTCCATGCCCATGTACTGGCTCATTTTATAAAAAGAAAAGACAAAGAAAACAGGATACCTTCTTTCCCGTTCCTTTGTCTGCTGGTCTCAGGTGGTCATACCCAGCTGATAGTTGTAAGGGATTATTATACGATGGAATTAATCGGTAACACTATTGATGATGCAGCAGGTGAAGCTTTTGACAAATGCGGAAAACTGATGGGACTTCCATATCCTGCAGGTCCGGTTATAGATAAACTTGCAGCTTCAGGTAACAAAAATGCATTCCGGTTTGCGAAGCCGTCAGTGCCCGGGCTGGATTTCAGTTTTTCAGGTCTCAAAACCAGCTTTCTTTATTTCCTGCGCGATAGATTAAAAGAAAATCCTGACTTTATAAAGGAAAACCTGCCAGATTTGTGCGCTTCACTGCAGGATGCAATAATTTCCGTATTAATAACTAAACTGGTCAGGGCTGCAGAAATTACCCGAATTGAAGAAATCGGAATAGCCGGTGGCGTTTCTGCCAATTCAGCATTTCGTCAGGCTCTAAAAGAGGAAGGGGAAAAAAGAGGGTGGAATGTTTATATACCTGAATTCATTTTTACAACAGATAATGCTGCAATGATAGCTGTTACTGGATATTACAGATATCTTAAAGGAGAGTTTGCATCACACGACGTTATTCCCCTGGCAAGAATATAAACATCAAACACCTGCCTGTTTTTAATGTGTGTATATCTTTCCTGAAAAGCAGTATTAAAAATTTATTTATCTTCGCGCAAAGTTTTTCTATGGGGGAACTAAGGATAGAAAAGGGGAAGAATACACCTGAAATTATTCTTGATCCTGATGGAGTTATCCAGATTACCGGCCGTTCTATCCATGAAAATGTTGAGGAATTCTATCAACCGGTAGAGGAGTGGATCAATGAATATATTAAGAATCCTGCTGAGATAACAGTGGTAAATATGCACATGGAATATTTCAACAGTGCCAGTGCAAGAGTCTTCATAAAACTTTTTCAGAAAATAATTTACGTAACGGTAAAAGATAAAAAATATATTTTTAACTGGTATTATGACGAGGGCGATGAGGATATTCTCGAAAGGGGGGAATATTTTTCAGCAGTACTCTCAGTGCCTTTTAATTTTATCGAGCTTAAAGGCAAATAAAAGTATTATACAAATTGACTGTAATACGAAACATTTTTAATAAGCAAGAATCATATTTTTCTCCCTTCCATAACCCTTAATCCATATTTTGTTTTTGTAAACTTCTACTATTGCATAGCTGTTGGAACTCTCTGTTTCAACCATACCTTTAAATGTATAATGATGAACCATATTGCTGTTGCCGTAATTACCGGCATGATTATGTCCGCTGAACCAGGCAATTATGTTATTGTAATTTCCAAGTAAATCAACTATTTCTCTGTAATTAAATAAATTGTGTTCATTTTCGGGCCATACCGGAAAGTGGCATACAATAAACACTTTTTCGCCTTTTGCAGAGGACTCACTCAGACGGGACTTTAACCAGGAAATCTGTTTTTCACTTATTCCACCGTTCCAGTCGTGATAATTTGGTTCGCCCTCTGCTTTTAATTTCGAGATCATCTCTTCAGCCTGCCTGATAGTCGCTCTTCCTCCTGGGCCATAGGTGCTTATCTCATTCCCGTTCAGAACTATAAATCTGAATTGATCGTAAGAAAATGAGTAATATTCTTCTTTTAATCCCAGAAGAGAGTGAATCTGCTTTTTATATTTTGATTCAACTGAAAAGTCGTGATTACCAGTAATATGATAGATTTTAAACCCGCTATTTTCCATAATCTTCAGAACAGGAAAAAATGATGAATAGTCTTTTTCGATCAGATCTCCGAGGTTGATTATAAAAGCGGGATTTTCTTTCTTGAATGTATTGAAAGCTTCTTCGAGTTTCTGAAAGGAATTTCTGTAAAATCTCGAACCTGACGGTTCACAATCGCAGTACTGAACATCTGTAATGATACCAAAACTGAATAATGGTGTCTGTTCCTGCATCTCTGAAGATACTACCGATTTTTCCGCTTTTCCGGAGAAAAAAATAAGCACCGCCATAGCAATTGAAAATATAATCAGGCATCTCATTTTCTTTGAAAATTTCGAATAAATGTATTCAAAATATATTTACTATAGTCTTTTGTTTTATCAGCCGTCATTGCTATAGAATGCCTCTTTTCCCGGATATTTGAACCTCTGTTTTGCAATATTAACCGGATACAAAAAATAGTTTAATTCAGCTTCTGCACATAATTTATCGCTACCGTCTGTTAACTGGCAGATAATGAGAGCATTTTTATTTTCCCTGCGGATTAGCTTTGCTGTTATTTTTACTTCACCTTTATTAATATATACAGGATGGTGATATCTGACATTCATAGTATAAGTTAAACCTGCAGTGCCAATTACGGTATATACAAACCATGCAGCTGTTTCATCAAGCAGGGCGGCTGTTATTCCTCCGTGAAGAACACCGGGATATCCCTGGTAATGTTCCGATGGCAACCATTTAGCCTGGAGTTCCCCGTTGCATTCTGTAAAATGAAGTTTTAGTCCTGCCGGATTTTCAGGCCCACAGCCAAAACACATGTTCAATTTCCTGTCGAAAGGATTAACTATTTTTCTGACCATCAGCAGATTTTCTTTTTGACGATTCAATATAGGCTTTAAGGTGAATATATGATTTAATGAAAAGTGTCATGCCAAGAAGAATAAAAATTATCAGAATAAAAACTGATGGATCTTTCAGCCCGGGTATCGGATGATGCAGTCTGTAGAAGTATCCGTATATTGCAATTATTAGCACCATAAGGGAAATGACAATTGAAGCAATAATAGTTGTTCCGTCAAATATGCGGGTACTCTTGTAAAAATCAGTATTTCTGAATTTTGAATAAGATGTACGGGCATAAGCACTTGCCCTTCGCCTTGCCTGTTCTCTTCTGAATTTTCTCCAGTCTTCCATCACTCTTTCATATTCGCTTTCCGCAGAAGCTATCCTTGAATGATTTGCCATCAGGAACTCATAAGCTTCTGTTGCAGCTATGAAAATATCTTTTGCATCAGGATCCTGATTCATATCAGGATGATATTCCCTTGCGATTTTACGGTATGACTTTTTTATGTCATCTACCGTACAACCCCTGGTAAGACCAAGTATCCGGTAATATTCCGATATATGCACTGAAATATGCACGTTACATATAAAAGTAATGAAATATTATGTAAAGGTTGCTTTTTGCAAATAGATTTCAAAACAATACATTTGCTGTTTAAATTTAAACTAAATAAAAAAACGGAAATAATGGATTCCACTATAATAATCAGAGCTTTAATCATGACTTTCATCGCGGGCATGGCAACAGGTGTGGGTGGACTGGTTGCTTTTTTCGCCAGGCGGACAAAACCATCGTTTCTGTCGTTTTCTCTCGGTTTTTCGGCCGGAGTGATGATTTATATATCTTTTACAGAGCTGCTTCCTGAATCGAGACTGAATTTTTCCTCTGTATACAGTGAAAATGTGTCCAGCTGGCTCTCATTCATTTTCTTTGTAATCGGATTTATTCTTACAGCTCTGATAGATAAATTTATTCCGGCGGTTGATAATCCTCATGAGGCAAGAGATGTGGAACAAATTGCAGAAATTGAAGCCACCCGGCCGATAGCCAATCCTGAAGTGGGGCGGAAAAGGAGGTATAGATGGGGACATTACAGCAGTATTAGAGACACAAGGTTGATGCGGGTAGGCATTTTTACGGCTTTTGCAATTTTTGTTCATAACATCCCGGAAGGTGTAGCAACATTTATTTCAGGTATTTCTGATTTTACCATTGGAGTAAGCATTGCGCTGGCAATAGCTATACATAATATCCCGGAGGGCATTGCAGTTTTAGTACCTGTTTACATGGCAACTGGCTCCAGGAAAAAAGCCCTGCTATGGTCAGTGATGTCAGGTTTTTCTGAACCAATTGGCGCACTTCTTGGATTTTGCCTGATATCTGTTATTAAAGGAAGTGCCTTACTGGGTTACATATATGCCGTTGTATCAGGCATAATGATATATATATCTTTTGATGAACTTCTGCCATCAGCCCACCGGTACGGCAAACACCATACCGCGATTTACGGACTGCTGAGCGGTATGATAATTATCGGCTTAAGTTTACTTCTTCTATCCTGAAATTGAAGGGTTTTATCGTACTATCCCTGAAAAACCCATAAATGCAAGAGCAAGTATTCCTGCTGTTATAAGT
>JBASIK010000149.1:0-2180 GCA_049654745.1 Bacteroidales bacterium | reverse complement strand
AAATTGTGCTTACGAATACATTGGCAACAGCAGGCGTATCATCCATTCCAAGGATTTTTGCTATAATAACAACATTCACCATACATGGCATGGCTGACTCAAGTATTAATACCGAGAGAACCAGTTTATCAAAATGCAGGTTAAGATAAGCTGCTGCTAACCAGAAAATTCCTGTAAGCAGAAAAGGGACAAGGATCATTTTGTTAAACGACAGGACATAAATATTTATATTTTTCAAATATCTCCCGGTTTTTGAATAAAACAAAACCGAACCTATGTATAATATTGAAAGATAGGTATTTGTACTTCCGATGCCTCCTACTGAATCTATAATAATCCTGGGCAACTTAATATGCAGCAGGAAAAGGCAAAATCCTGTCAGAATAGCTATTGTGTTAGGGTTGATGATATATTTAAAGCTTTCTTTTACTGATATTTTGGAATTTCCGGCAATTATCACAATTCCTAATGTCCATAAAACTACATTTGAAACTATTGTAAAAATACTTCCGTAAAGAATGCCTTCCTGTCCATAAAGGGAATAAATGACAGGAAATGCAAGGTATATAATATTGCCCATCATGCTGTGAATCCTGAAAATTGCCGACTCTTCACCTTTGAGTTTCAGTATGGATGATGCTGCCGTTCCGGCAATAAACATCAACATAACTGAGAAAAAGGAGAGCCCAATAAACTCCAGGCTGTTTGTAAGCAGTCGCGGAGTAACATCAATACTGCCAAAACTTGCCAGAAGCATGGAAGGAAGGGTAACATTGAATATAATTTTTGCAAGAAAATCTTTCCCTTCTGAAGTTATTACTCCTGCTTTTGAGGCAATTACACCAACCAGTGCAATTATAGCAAGGATCAGAATCTGATTAACAATTATTTCTACTGGCATCTTTTATATATTTAATCTATGGGATGAGTGGCAAAAGTAATAATTTATAATTTCGCACAGAATTATGAACGGAAGGGAAAAACTTGTTGGAATTCTCGGAGCTGTGATTATTCACCTTACGGCGGGTATCATTTTTATGATTGTTAAAATAGGTTCCCTCGATATTGACAAATATATGCGGGAGTATGAAATTATTTTTCTTGAAGAGAATCTGCCGGAAGAATTTGCACCGAAACAATCTGTTGGTATTAATGATGATAATCAGGCTGTTGACCAGGAAATACTGAATATTGCGAGAAATCTTGCGGCAAAGCCCGATTTTAAAATTAATCCTGAAGATTACATCGACAGAGTGAAGGAGGAAATGATAAAAAGCGGTCTTCTTGGTCCTGACAACTATATTGATGAACAAAAAAGATTGAAGGCAGAATCCTCTGACAGGGGTATTGAAGTTCAAAAAGATGAAGAAGGCAGAGATGAAAAAATGCGTGAGTCTAACGAAATGGCGGCAAGATACAGTGGTCCTACCCGGATATATTACTATCTGCCCGGAAGAACCCACGTCTATCTGCCACTTCCTATCTATAAGTGTGAAGGCGGAGGGAAAATTGTGCTGGCAATTGAAGTCAATCCGAAAGGTGAAGTAGTAAAAGCAGCAATAATTGCAGGTGAAAGTACTACATCCGATCCTTGCCTGACAGAAGCAGCCATCATTTCGGCGTACTCCTCCAGATTTAATCCCGATGCAACAGCCTCAAAGAACCAGACTGGTACCCTCACCTACCATTTTGTTCCCCAGTGGTAACAGGATCTAACTGGAAATTATCAAAGCAGTTTTCCCGGTAAGTTATAATCAACAGGCTTAATTAAATCGGCACTATTTTTATCGGCATCTTTTCTGTTAATAAGTGTGCCTATTGTATAAGCCTTCAATATTCTATCTGGATAAGGTTCAAGCAGTTTCAGAAGCTTGTCTTTTTGAACTTTCAAATCGAGCCATATTTCTTCTGATGATCTTTCCAGAACAACCGGCATCCTTTTTTTGGAGTTGTGAATCTTTGACATCATCTCATTTGCCTCTGTTGTAATAACAGTAAAAGTTTTTACAACTTCCCCGGTAGCATTATCCACCCATTCCGACCATAAACCTGCAAGCGACATTATATCTTCATCTGCTCTGGAGACATACCATGGAATTTTTCTTTCACCTACATGCTGCCATTCAAAAAATCCTTTTACAGGTATAATGCAGCTCCTTGTAGCAAATGAATTTGAAAAT
>JBASIK010000148.1:0-2021 GCA_049654745.1 Bacteroidales bacterium | reverse complement strand
AAATAGTATACTGATAACAAAAAATGTTCACTACACTTTTCAAAAATTAAAAATAAAAGTCAGTATTTACAAGGGTTTCAGAGCACTCATGGCAATTTATCTGTCAAACTCGGGAGTATTGAATAGAAAAAGCCTGAAATTCAGGCTTTTATTATAATCTTTCTTCAATTTTTTCCCAGTCAACTATATTCCAGAAATTTTCGAGATATTTTGGCCTTAAATTTTGATAATCGAGGTAATAAGCGTGTTCCCAAACATCAGCAGTTAAAAGAGGTATATCTTCGGTAGTGATTGGTGTACCTCCCGAGTTTGACAGTTGATTTTTGCAACTAACTTGTATTCAATTTATTATACTAATAAACATAGGTTTGTGCCACTACATTTTCATTTCCTGAGGTAATATTTTAGGGGGTATCTTCATGCCGATGGACTTTATTAACTTGATGGCATTTGGGGGTATATCCGTCCTTAGCCATATGGTTTCTTTTTTGATTTTTACAGGAACGGCCATTACTCTACTCAATTCTTCCATAGCGGCCATAGCAGTCAATGGTCTTTGTTTTATTACTCCTTTTTCAATGGATTTGGATTCTTGAAACATTTTTGATTCCCGTAGTTTTTTGGTAAGATGGGCTTCGCAAAAATGGGATAGAAAGCATAGCATCAGGTGTCCTATTATTCTTTTATCTGTCCAATGAAACATGGGCCTAGTTTGTAGGGTTCCTTTCAATTCGCCAAAAGCATCCTCAATACGCCACAACTGTTTATAATTCGATACGATTTCCAGAGCGGACATTTCTTTTACATTAGTGATGATGCCGAAAAAACCATCCTTTTCAGCTTCTTTTTCTATCGCTTTCTGGTTCAGTGCACATGGTGTATCTTCTGTGATGGAAAGATACTTTTTGTATGAACGGTTGGTGATAAATTTTTTTGATAAGGGTTTGTTGGAAGATAATCGTGCTCTTATTTTATCTAACACCTCTTCTCTTGCTTTTCGATCTCTTTCTGCCCTGATTTTTGACCAGGTAATGATACAGCGATCTCCTTCCAAGGTGGTTTCCATTAGTGCCAGTTCCGGGGTTATCCAGATAAAGTTTTTCAGATTGTAAAATGTTTTCTGCAGCTGTTGTTTCAACACCCCCATTCTTAGCCCTACAATAAATTCGCCCTTTCTTGCCCTGATATGTTTTAAATTGTCGAAGGAGAAAAGCCCTCGGTCGGCCACAAATATAAATCTACGAATGGAGAGTTTTCGCTTAATTCTATCAATAATCCCATCCAGAGTATCTCCTTCAAAAGTATTACCCGGGTGCACTTCAAAACAAAGAGGTATTCCTTGGGTATCAGTCAGTAGCCCCAATACAACTTGTGTGCAATCAGAACGCATCTCTTTGCTGTATCCAAATTGACGCAGATTACCTAAATCAGTGCGGGTGCTTTCAAATCGCAATGTGGTCAGATCATACAAAACTACGTCAACATTAATGTTGAACAGGTCTTTGCCATGGTAATAAAGATATTGCTCTATCTCATCCTTGTGCTCACACAGTAAATCAAGGCTCCGGTAGATATGGTGTAGGTCAATGTTTTGCTCCACCATGCCCGGATACATTCGTCCCAACCAGTTGTCATACAACGAGAGTTTAGAAACAGGTTTCAAAAACCTGGAACAAAGCTGACTGAATACAACCTTTTCAAGGTCAAATTGCAACTTGGGGTGCTTACCCTGAAGCATAGATAAGCATTGGCTTATCCCTAATTCCTCCATCATGCGACGAAGAACCAAAAGTGGACCAAGGATGTAGGTATCTTTTATGTCAACATCTTTGGCAAGATTAAAAACTGACAATTTATCTGTGTGCTTGCTTATGGCCTCGGCCAATTGTTCTAATTTACCCTCATCAACCCTTCCAAGGGATAATAAAGTGCGTTGTTTTACTTTGCCTTCATCACGATAAGACTCTACCAAATGGTAGTAGGCAGTGCCATTTTTGTTTTTAGTTATCTTGATAAACATA
>JBASIK010000147.1:0-4213 GCA_049654745.1 Bacteroidales bacterium | reverse complement strand
TTTTCGAACCATGGTACCAGCCCGAATTCAGAGCCAAAAACCATAAAATCCTCGAGTTCCTTAAGTTGTGTCGCCTGCCATGTAGGTATAACCGATAGACTGATTACAGCCGGCTTTTCCTCCTGTCCCTGACATGACAATCTGATGTTAACCTTCTCCCTTCGTCCATACTCGTTCCCGGTCTCAATTTCACAGGTGCTTTCAAAATTGAAAGGATTATAAACCAGCCTTTCTGCAAGAGGCAATGGATCTTTCCCGAAGAGAGTTATGTGATTAATCCCGGCGGCCAGTCTGTTTCGGGGGATTACTATTTTTGAAATTGACTCATTTGCCTGAATTTCCGTTTTAAAAGAAACTTTTCCCCGTGAGTGAACCAGGATGAGGTAATGTCCTGAAGACGAAAACAGGCTGCCTGATGCATTTACAGATAGCTCTATTTCTGCTTCTGTCTGTCTTTCAGTAATCAAAGTGACCCCTTCGTCGGCTGCCTGAGGAATATTGAATTTTTCATTTACCGCAAGAGCATAGTATGATTTTCCATTGACAGGCGTGAGAACAAATGAACCATATCCGTAATCGCCAGTGTTGAATGTAGCCATCTGGTTTCCTTCATTATCTTTCACAGTAACCATGGTCTGGATGCCCTGGTCGTAACGCCCGGTCAGACGAACCACAATATGGTTCGGTACGTTATTTACAAAATTTCCTCCCTCCGGGAAAAAATCCATGTGCAACGATTCATCTGTATTGTGGCTGGTAAAGATTTTCTTTCTGAAACCTGTGTTTTTGAAAGGATTATAGATATTAATTTGCTGCATAAAACTGTTTTCGGGCAGGAAGTTTTTCATCCAGCCTGTATAAGCTCTCAGGGTATAGTTACTCGGGCTGAGGGTATCAGGCAGAAAAATGTTTCCTTCCCCGGTACCGTGATTGAGCCCGAATCGCAACTGTATCACCGGACGGTTCCACGGGTTAAGCAATTCAATATACGCTATCTTGCTTCTAGCTGTAACCAGACCGGTTCCTCTGTCGATCGTGAATATTTTTAACCATATATCTTCACCGGCTATATATTCATGCCTGTCGGTAGCCACATAAACATCCTCCCATGGTGAAGTTTTACAGAAATTCCCGAGCAGAACCTCCGGGCTGGCTTGTTGTAGTGATTGACCACGCAGAAGAGTGCAGGAGATCAGGATGATCGTAGTTAAAAATGCCAGATTATATTTTAAAGTTCCTCTCATTTCTTCATTTATCATTATGGCCAGAAGGATGGCTTAATGTTCGTTCCACGCGTGGTGCAGTCGGCACATTCCCTGTGTATGGTTGTAACCCAGTATGGTGGTCTGTAAGAGCTGCCGTCTTCGATAACCCACCATGTGACATTCCTTCCTTCTTCAGGCAACCTGCCGAAGATAGTATCTGATGGGCAGTACCAGTAAAAGTTGGGTATACCTTTAAACCAGTCTTTAATAAAAATTCTTTTTTCAGAGACTGCTGAAACGCTGAAATACCCGAGAACAGGTTCTGAGGGTTTGTTGGTACACCTTATGTTGCCTTTTATTGCCATAGGAATAACATCATACAGGCTTCCCACGTTCTCCGAAACATTCTGAATTTTCTCCCAGAATTTGAACTCATCTGTATTTAGCGAATACTGTTTGACAAGGATGCTGTATCTTACCTTTAATCTGTCGGTTTCGTTTGTTATGAAAGCCACCGGAAATTTTGTAACCTTCGGCTGATTGTAAATAGACGTATTTTTTATCATTATCCTGTTCGATTTCTCAGATACCCAGCATCGGTTATTTGGAACCTGATAGGGCAACCAGAACTCCCACGTTTCTTCGTATTCCCATCTGAAAAAAAAACACTTCCTTTCGGGATCGTGTGTGTCGAGATATATTTTGCATCCTTCCTTGATTTCAGCAGGATTGTCTGATTGTGTTATAAAGACTTTTTCCCAGTAGAGGGAATCAATAGGGGGGACAGACTTCATTTCAATGTAATCTGTTTCGTAGATGAAACCTGAAGATTCAATCCGAAGAGCATATTTCCTTCCGACAACACCCCGGAAACTGGTACTGTCGGTAGAATAAATGCCGGGTTCTGTCTCCTTTAATGTAGTCACAATACCCTGGCTATCTGTTATAGTAACTTTTGCTGCTCTAACAGGTTTTTTCGTAAGAGCTCTTCCTATAGGGAGTGATTTCGATATTTTAACATGGTTCGTCCGGTTCTGGTCAGTTACAAGTCCCTCCACAACAATCATCTCTTTTGCTTCTTCAACATAAGGAATAAATTCTTCTATACATCCCGAAGCCGGAATTAGCAGTACAAGAAAAATTAATATGAATTTCACCCAGCTGTTCATGTCACCTAAAAATCAAAGTTAAAGGAGACGGTTGGTATAGGTCTCCCGAATACTGATAATTTGTAGCCTTTAACTATATTTTTATCGTTCCTGAAGAAGACTGAATAAACATTCTGTCTTCCGAGGACATTATACACTGAGAATATCCAGTGAGGGTTGGCTATTTTTTTTACCTTCAGGTTGCCGCTTACTTTTAGTGAAATATCGAGTCTCGAATAATCTGGCAACCGGTACTTGTTTCTGTCGGAATACTGCATAATTACTACATCGCCTATCGTATAGGTTGCCACAGGGTAGGTTACAGGCCTTCCTGTGCTGTAGTTATATGTTGCTGAAAAACTGTATCTTCTTGAAAATAGATAATTAAATGTGAGTATCAGGTCGTGCGGCCTGTCAAAATTTGCCGGGAACCATTTTCCGTCGTTTATAATTTCCTCACTTATTGAGCTTGTGCTTCGTACCAGTACTCTTGAGTATGTATATCCAATATTATACCGTACTCTGCCTTCGGTCTTTTTAAGCATCAATTCTATTCCGTAGGCCTTTCCTTCAACGTTTATCAAATCCCATTCTATGAACTCATTCATGATTATTTCGGTCCCTCCTTTAAAATCTGCCATATTTCTGATTTTCTTGTAATAGATTTCTGCAGAAGCCTCAATTCTGTTTTTATGCAATAACCTGTAATAACCTGCGGCAACCTGGTCTGCTGTCTGTGGGCGTAGATGATAATCACTAAGCTTCCATATATCAGTTGGCGAGATGGATGTTGTGTTCGACAGCATATGAAGGTATTGTTTTGTATGGTTGTAGTTCAGTTTTACAGAGCTTTTCGTATCGGTTTTGATGTTTATTGACAATCTGAACTCAGGTCCTCCGTAAGTTTTATATATACTGCTTCTGCCGTAAGAAAGGGTGTCTTTAACCGAAGATGGTCCTTTCTCGAATCCTTTGTTGTAAAGAAATATTGTCTGGGGTCCGGCAGCCAGAAATGATGAAAGTCTTATGCCTGCATTTACTGACAGGTAGTCGGTTATAGTATATTTATCTTCAAACCAGAGGGATGGTTCGAGAGCTCTCTGCCTCTGTACGGAGGTTGGTATCACGAGCGAAGAATCGCCAACAGGCATATAATCTCCAGGGCGCACATTGATTTCTGTTATTTCTGCCCCGAAATTGAATTCATTATTTCCAGTATACCAGTTGAAGTCAGCCTTTAAACCTGTGCTGTTAATCCTGTGCGAAAGCCTGAATGCTTCCTGTGAAACACGGTTGCTTGATACATTATATCCGTAAAAACTGTTATTAATTGTGAGTGATGTAAATAACCTGCTGGTGAAAAAATGCTTCCAGCGGAGGGCAATGATGTTATTCTGATACTGGTACGTTGTATCACCGTTGAACTGGAAAGAATCGTAACTGTAATACGATGAAAGGTCTATCTTGTTGTTTCGGTTAATATCGTATGCAAGTTGAATATTGATATCGTGAAATGATGCTTTGCTGTTTCGCAGTGCGCTGTTCGGTAGCATGCCTAGCAGCCAGTTTGAATATGTTGTTCGTCCGGCAATGATGTAAAAGATGGTGTCTTTTTTTATTGGTCCTTCAAGCACAAAATGTGTTGTTACTGGGCTGATACCTGCGTTTCCGGCAAACTCTCTCCTGTTACCATCCCGGGACGTGATGTCGAGAACTGATGCCAGTCTTCCACCGTAGCGGGCAGGGATGCCACCTTTGAAGAGAGCTACATCTCTTATAATATCTGGATTAACGGCCGAGAAAAAACCGAAGAAATGTGATGAGTTGTAAACCGGTGCACCATAAAGCAGTATAAGGTTC
>JBASIK010000146.1:0-8115 GCA_049654745.1 Bacteroidales bacterium | reverse complement strand
GGATTTCCCTTACTTCTTCGGCAACAAATCTGAAGTAATTTACAAGGTAATCTGCTTTCCCTTTAAACCTTTTTCTTAGTTCTTCGTTTTGTGTCGCAATGCCTACCGGGCACATATTTGTATGGCATTTTCTCATCATAACACAACCTAAGACAATTAGTGCCGCTGTAGCAAAGCCGAACTCTTCTGCTCCGAGTAGAGCGGCATAGATGACATCCAATCCTGTTTTCAATTGACCGTCGGCCTGGATCTTAACTCTTTTTCTCAGATTGTTAAGCACGAGAGTCTGTTGTGTTTCTGCCAGACCAAGTTCAAGGGGTAAACCTGCATGTCTGATTGAGGATGCAGGACTTGCACCTGTTCCTCCTTCATAGCCACTTATTGTTATAATATCGGCCTTTGCTTTCACTACACCTGCCGCAACAGTCCCGACTCCACATTCGGAAACCAGTTTTACACTGATCCTTGCATTGGGATTAACATTCTTAAGATCGAATATTAATTGTGCGAGATCTTCTATTGAATAAATGTCATGATGAGGAGGAGGAGAAATAAGGGTAATACCCGGTATTGAATGCCTAGTTTTTGCAACAATCCTATCAACCTTATGGCCAGGGAGTTGTCCTCCTTCACCCGGTTTAGCGCCCTGAGCAATTTTTATTTGTATTTCATCGGCATTAACAAGATATTCGGTGGTAACGCCAAATCTTCCACTGGCTACCTGCTTGATGGCACTTCTTGTGCTTTCTCCGTCAGGCCGTGGTTTGAACCTTTCGGGATCTTCACCGCCTTCCCCTGTATTGCTCCGGCCTCCGATCCTGTTCATTGCAATAGCCAGAGTTTCATGTGCTTCCCTGCTAATGGAACCAAACGACATTGCACCGGTGACAAAACGCTTCATTATCAGTTCAGCAGGTTCAACTTCTTCAAGAAGAACCGGATTCCCTTTCCTGATTTTCAGAAGGCCCCTTATAAAAATAGGTCGGGCATTGTCTTCATTAACCTTTGTACTGAATTTTTTATAGATTCCGTAATCTCCGGTCCTTGTACTCCATTGAAGCAGCGCAATGGTTTCCGGATTCCATGCATGATATTCACCGTGTTTCCTGTATGAATAGATGCCTTTATGCGGAATTAATTCAGGTGATTTATTTTCACTGAATGCTTTTTTATGTGTCAGAAGAATCTCTTCCGTAATCTCTTCAAATCCAATTCCTCCGATTCTTGATGGAGTTCCTTCAAAATACTTATCAATAACTTCTTTATGAATACCTACAGCCTCAAAAATCTGAGAAGATCGGTAACTCCTCAGAGTACTTATCCCCATTTTCGACATTATCTTTAATAAACCCTTGCTTATGGCGTTAATATAGTTCTCTTCTGCCTTCTGATAATCAAGTTGAATGACTTTATTACTAACCAGTTTCTCAATTATAGCAAAACTCATATATGGATTTATGGCACTTGCTCCATAGCCGAACAGAAGAGCGAAATGCATAACTTCCCTTGGTTCGGCTGATTCTACAATTATATCAATCTGCATCCTTTTGCGTTTCTTAACCAGATGATGATGAACAGCTGAGACTGCCAGAAGCGAAGGAATAGGTGCATGCTCTTTGTCTATACCTCGGTCTGAAAGAATAATATAGTTCTTACCCTCATCAACAGCAATTTCACAATCCTGACAGAGTTTTTCAATAGCCTGTTTAAGCCCTTCGCTGCCTTTTGAGACTTCAAAAAACATTTTAAATTCGGAGCATGAAAAACCCTTGTATTTCAGATTTTTAATAATGTTAAAATGAGTGTTTGATATAATAGGAATTTTGAACTTAACCATTTTGACGTGGTCTGGAGAGCTGTCAAGCAGGTTTTTCTGCAGTGACCCCAGATATCCAGAAAGCGTCATGACAAGTTCCTCCCTTATAGGGTCTATAGGGGGATTTGTTACCTGGGCAAATAACTGTTTAAAATAATCAAAAAGCCTGTATGGTTTCTCAGATAGCACAGCCAGTGGGATGTCGTTGCCCATTGATGCAATAGGCTCCTTGCCTGTAGACGCCATCTCAAGAATAATTTTATCAATATCCTCAGTAGAATAGTTAAATGATACCAGGTATTTATCATACTCACTGTCCATTTTCGGTGTTATATTCTGCCCGGTCTCAATATCTTCAAGAAGAACCTGGTTTTTTTCAATCCATTCTCCGTAAGGATGTTCACTGGCAAGTTTTTTCTTGATTTCGTCGTCATAGTATATTTTCCCTTCTTCGGTATCGATAAGCAATATTTTTCCTGCTCTGAGTCGACCTTTCTCTATGATTTCACCAGGTTCGAATTCCTGCACTCCTGTCTCAGACCCCATCACAATAATATCATTTGAAGTAATTGTATACCTGGAAGGCCGGAGACCATTCCGGTCGAGCATACCACCTATGTACCTTCCGTCAGAAAAGATTAGAGAGGCTGGTCCGTCCCATGGTTCCATAAAGGTTGCATGATAGTGGTAAAAATCTCTAAGTTCCTGTGGAATAGGATTCTTTATATTTATTGATTCTGGAATTAAAATTGACATGGCATATGGCAGAGATTTTCCACTCATGACAAGAAACTCCACAACATTATCAAGAGATGCTGAATCGCTTTTACCCGGTTCAATTATAGGATAAATCTTCGACAGATCACCAAGGACATCCGATTTGAGTATTGACTCACGTGCCTCCATCCATATCCTGTTACCCCGTATTGTATTGATTTCTCCGTTATGCCCTATATATCTGAATGGCTGAGCCAGATCCCAGCTCGGGAAAGTATTGGTGCTGAACCTTGAATGAACCAGGGCAATTGCGCTTTGAAGTCTTTCATCCTTAAGATCTAAATAATAATCTCTTAACTGGTGCGATGTGAGCATTCCTTTATATACCAGTGTCCTGGTAGACAGACTGGGAATGTAAAAGAAATTTTTTTGTTTAAGAGAAGACTCCCTTATAGCTATCTCTGTGCGCTTTCTAATAATGTACAATTTCCTTTCTAGACTTTCAGGGTCAAGGTCCGCCACAATAAAAATTTGTGTTATAAAAGGTTCTGATGCAAGCGCCAGTTCCCCTATTCCGCTGTTATCACGCGGGACATCCCTGAATCCCGTAATTTTTGCACCCTCCTCCTGAATTATCCGGGTAAGGATTTCCAGACATTCATCTGCTTCACCTTTATCCTGTGGCAGAAAAATTAGTCCTGTTCCGAAATAACCTGCTGGAGGCAATACATATCCCTGCATCAGGTAAAAATCTCTTGGAACCTGTATCATTATGCCGGCTCCATCACCTGTGCGGCTATCAGCTCCTTCCGCACCCCTGTGTGCCATATTGCAAAGTATCTCAAGTCCTTTTGAAATGATTGAATGCGATTTGCGCCCTTTTATGTGGGCTACAAAACCAATCCCGCAACTGTCGTGTTCAAAATCACCTCTGTATAATCCGACTTCTTTAGGTCTCATATTAATTATGTTTGTTAAGTTTCTATAAATTACAAAAAAAACCGTTCACATCGGCTGAGAACGGTTTTTACATAAAAATACCATGCCATTCTCAGCCACACTCCACTTTCCTGAGAAAAATCTTAGTTACAAGTAAAAAATTATATAATGCCATCTTCCTTAAAAATTTTGCCAAAATTAATATTTTTACTTTAAATAAAAAAGAAAAAATCAATAAATACTTATTGACATTTATGACAGTTTTATCTAAAATTCTCTTTAACTTGATATTAAAAATATTTTTTAAGTGAAGGATTAATATATTTTCACTGCTGAAAAGTAATTATCACATATTTGTATGTAAAAAGGAACCAGGACAAAAAGGATTTTAATCAGACATTAAATGCATTTTCCGTTTTCAATTTTAACTTTACATTCCAGCACCAAAAGCAAAACACCTCATACAGGATGGATACAGCAGGCAAAATTACACTTGTTATTTTTGGAGCTACTGGCGATTTGACCTACAGGAAGCTTGGACCGGCGATTTACGCTCTTAAAAGGCAAAGACTCCTGCCGGAAAGATTTAATGTTATAGGCATTGGCAGAAAAAGTTTGTCTGATGATGACTTCAGATCAAGAATAAGGGAAGGCATCAATTTGTTTACAGATAAAAGTGAACTTGACAACGGTATAATTGATGAGCTTCTCAAGAAATTCTCTTACCTTCAAATAGATATGGACTCGGCCTCTGGTTATAAGGAATTAAAATCTATGGTGGAATTTAAAGAAAACATTGATAGAGGTAATCACAATTATATTTTTTACATGGCAACTCCACCCGATTTGTTTTTTGTAATTCCTGGCCGTCTTAAAGATTCCGGATTGATGGAAGAAAAAGGTGGGTTCAGGCGGGTCATTTTTGAAAAGCCGTTTGGAACTGATTATAATTCATGCCGCCGGCTTAATGATTATCTTCACAAGATCCTGTCAGAAAAGCAGATTTACAGAATTGATCATTATCTTGGCAAGGAGACCGTGCAGAATATCCTTGTAATGAGGTTTTCTAATGGTCTGTTTGAACCGTTGTGGAACCGTAATTATATCCATCATATTCAGATAACCTCTGCCGAAAATTTAGGTGTTGAAAACAGAGGCGGCTATTACGATTCGGCAGGAGCGCTGCGGGATATGGTGCAGAACCACCTGCTTCAGATAGTAGGGTTAACTGCAATGGAACCGCCATCCTCTTTACACCCCGATGCAATAAGGAATGAAGTGCTGAAAGTATTTCAGTCATTGCAGCCATTAAAGGAGGCAGAGGTGCCTGAATATGTAATCCGCGGACAGTATACGGCTTCGAAGGTGATGGGAGAATGCATTCCTGCATATAGAGAAGAACCCGGGGTAAACCCGGCTTCGCGCACCGAAACTTTTGTGGCAATGAAATTTTTTATCAATAACTGGCGGTGGGGTGGCGTGCCTTTTTTTATCAGGACCGGCAAACGCTTACCCACCAGAGTAACTGAGATAGTTGTCAATTTTAAACCTACACCACATTTTCTGTTTCACGTTGATGATATGAATAAGGCCATAAATCAGCTTATTATAAGAATACAACCTGATGAAGGTATTGTACTTAAATTTGGAATAAAAAAGCCAGGCAGCGGTTTCAATGTGGAGAATGTTAGTATGGATTTCCATTATTCAGACCTTTTAAAGGTTAGAGTTCCAGAGGCATACGAACGACTGCTCGGAGATGTGATAATGGGCGATTCAACGTTGTTTGCTCGCGATGATGTTGTTGAAGCAGCGTGGAAATTTCTTGAACCTGTTCAGAAAGCATGGGCTGAAAACCGGGACATAAAAATATATGGTTACCCTGCCGGTACATGGGGACCTGAAGAGGCTGGAAAAATTATAGGCGATGGACTTGAGTGGCGTTATCCCTGCAAAAATCTGGCCGATGACGGAACTTTTTGTGAACTTTAACAGTATGGATAGAATAATTAAGATATCGAATAACATAATGGCACTCTCTCATGAAGCTGCTTCAGACCTTTCAGCTATTATCAATAACGCAGCCCGGCGCTCCCACCATCTGAACATTGCCCTTTCAGGTGGCAATACGCCGCGAATTCTTTATTCAGTTCTGGGTACACATTATACCCATAATACAGAATGGAAAGCAGTTGATTTCTTCTGGAGCGACGAACGTTGTGTCCCTCCCGGTGACAGGGAAAGTAATTATAGAGCTGCAAAAGAACACTTTTTCGAACGGATTAAGATACAGGCTAGTAAAATTCATAGAATAAGAGGTGAAGATGATCCTCAAACGGAAACTATAAGATATTCGGAACTTATCAAGAAAAAAGTTCCATATCGTTTTGGATTTCCAGTTTTTGATATTGTTTTCCTGGGGCTTGGAACAGACGGACATACAGCATCAATATTTCCAGGCGATGAAAAGGTACTTGGTTCGGTTAGAACATGCGAAGTTGCAACACATCCAGAAACAGGACAAAAAAGAATTACACTTACCCTGCCTGTTATAAATAATGCAGAAAGAATTATTTTTCTTGTTTCAGGAAAAGATAAAGCTGAAATTGTTGCTGAGATACTTGATAACCCTGATGCTAAACACTATCCTGCTGGCAGGGTAAATCCCCATTTCGGTAAAACATACTGGTATATAGATCTTGATGCAGCATCCCTGTTAAGCCAGTATGCTTAAAAAAATAATGTGATTGTTAACAATTGGTTAAAAATAATCTTCTCTTAATAGATTTAATCTTTATAAATTTATCCTGCCTTTTAAAAATAAATAATTATAATTATGTCGCACGAGAAACCTAAAGGTGAAGCCAAGAAGAAGAAACAGCCAACCAAAACCCTGAAAGAAAAGAGGGCTGAAAAGAAAGCAAAAAAAGCAGAGAAGGCTGGCAAATGAGAGTTTGCTATTGAATTCTATTCTAACGCCGGGTGTACCTGTCAAAAACTTTTATTACTGGAAGTACATTCCCGGCTTCATCAAAGTAATCACGGGTTGAACGGCCGCCATATGTGGCAGGCTCCCACCAGAATATGCCAGCTCCGTATTTTCCAGGAGCTGTAGTTACTATTCTGTTTACTTCTTCAAGAAATTCTTTCTGTCCCTCCGGAGTTTCGGGAAAAGGTCCCGGGCGTTCCTTGTACTCAGTTGGTGATGAACAATATGCAACTTCAACAAGAATTATCGGTTTTCTATAGGTCTCAGCCATGAAGATCATATTATCCCTGAGGTCCAGCAGGGTTCCATGCCACCATGGGTAATAAGATTGCCCTATAATGTCAAAATCAATTTCGTACAACTGAATCTTGTCGAAGAACCATCTAGTCTTTTCTTTGTTACCTCCCTGATCTATGTGAATCATTATCAGCGGCTTTTTAACACTGTCGTTACAGGCGTCATACACCCCACGGATTCCGGCTTTAAGAAGGTCTGCAAAATTATCCCAGTTATCAGGCAATTTACCATCGGGCCAGAGCATCCCGTTAATAACCTCATTGCCAATCTGAACCATTTCGGGAAAAGCACCTGCCTCACGAAATGCTACCATGGTAGATTTTGTATATTCATAAACTGCCTCAACAAGCTCTTTATGGGTCTTTCCTTTCCATGCATCTGGAGTATATTGCTTGCCCGGATCAGCCCATGTGTCGGAATAATGATAATTCAAAAGAAATTTAAATCCCATTGCTTTTGCTTTTGAAGCAAGCTCAATAGTATACTGAAGATTATTAGGAAGCCGTGTTGGAGTGTGAAAAAGTCTCAATCGGATCCATTCATAACCGTGATCTTTGAAAATCTTCAATCCATCCTTTGGCACTCCGTCTTCCTTAAATTTAAATCCCATATCCTCAGCACTTTTCAGAAATGACAGGTCAGCCCCGATAGCATACTTAAAATTGCTAAACTGCGAATAAACACAATTGACTGTAGATACTAAAATGCAAAAAAGACTTATAAGCAGAATTATTAAATGTTTCATCTTAATATAAGTTATAAAGTTTATATTACATTCATTATCAGATTTTTAAAAAAATAAATTATTGATAATTTCATCTTTGTCTGACTTTTTTGAAATTATTTGAGTAAAATTAGGAAATCAATCGTATCTGAATTAATTTTATGCAGAATGATATTTCACTTTTAAGTAATTTATGTCAAACTAAAATTTACTGAACTATGAGCAACGGAACATCCTTCGATTTTAATGCTTTCATTAATGAATCAAAAGAGACTCTTTTGAATCCGAAAAGCTATTTTTCTTCCATGAAGACTGCCGGTGGAATGGTTGAACCGCTTATTAAGGCTGTCATTTATGGTGTGATAGCAGGTATTTTTTACCTGATTTGGGGTTTATTTCATCTGGGGGCTGCAGGAAGCTTGCTGGGTGGCGCAGTTGGATTTGTCGGATTGATCTGGGCAATCATTGGTTCGATAATCGGACTATTTATCGGAGCTGTTATAATATTGATTGTTTCGGCAATTGGCAAAGGCAGTACCGATTTTGAGGCCTGCCTGAGAGTTTCTGCTTCCCTGATGGTAATTATGCCTGTTTCAGCGATTCTGAGTTTTCTGGGCGGCATAAGCCTGACAT
>JBASIK010000145.1:0-107169 GCA_049654745.1 Bacteroidales bacterium | reverse complement strand
TGTCTGACAGAAAGGAAGCCATTGAAATGTTTATTTATGATAATCTTCTGCATAAGACAATTTCAACGAATCCCGATTTCAGTGAACTCGAATCAACCCTTCCGAGTAAAGCCTGCTACTTTTTTTACTGCGTTCCAGGTGCTGTTACAGAAAATCTTTCAGAATTTTTCAATGACAGGGTAAATAAGATTCTGAGTGAGAATAGCACACTTCTGAAGAAAATAAGATGTGTCGGTTATCAGTTTGTGCCGAGTAACGATATGATTTTCAATACTCTGTCTGTCAGATATGTTGAAAGTGTTGAGAGTGAACCAGGTGGAACAGAATGGGAGAGCAAGCTTGACGGAGCAGTAGTAACAAAACCTTTGTTCTTTACAAATCATAACACAGGTGCGAAGGAAATAGTGTTGCAGGACGACATGAACAACCTTTATCTTATAAATGCTGCAGGGAGAATATTGTGGAAAATACAACCAGGGGAACGTGTCAACGGAAACATTTACATAATTGATTTTTACAGGAATGGCAAGTTTCAGATTCTCTTTGCCGGAGTAAATAATCTTTATATTTTCGACAGAAACGGGAATCGTGTTGAAAGGTTTCCGGTCAAGCTGCGTGCTCCGGCAACAGGTCCCCCTGCACTTTTTGATTATGACAATAATCGTGATTACAGAATATTTATACCGGGAGAAGACAAAATTATTTATGCATATGATAAATACGGAAATATAGTAAAAGGATGGAAGCTTTTCAAAACAAACGGTTTTGTAAGATCAGAAATAAAGTTTTTCAGACTTTCGGGGAAGGATTTTATTGTTGCAGCTGATGAGAACACTGTATATTTCCTTGATAGAACAGGAAATATCAGACTTAAGCCTTCCCAGCCTGTGATATGTGCTAGAGGTTCACAGATCAGATCAGATAGTTCAGGTGAACCATCTTTCGTATTTTCTGCTCCCGATGGAACAGTACAGTTTGTTTACCTCGACGGAAGAGTGAAAAAAGTTGTACTGAACAAATTCAGTTCCGAACATGTCTTTGACTTTTATGATATTGATGGTGACGGATTTGGTGAATTTATTTTCATTGACGGAAGCAAATTATTTCTTTATGATCATGATATGACGGAAATATTTATTCGTGATTTCGGAACAATAAACATTAAAGGTCCGTATAATTTTGTATTTTCTTCAGCTGACAGGAAAATAGGTATTTTTGATCCGGTTAAGAAAGAGGTTTTTCTGATAGATAAAAAAGGAAATGATATTAAGGGTTTTCCTGTGAGAGGATGCTCGGAATTTTCGATAGGCAATTTGTCAAAAGGGGATGGTTATAATCTTATTGTGGGCGGGAACGACAATTTTCTTTATAATTATAAGTTAAATACATTGGGAAACTTTTGATGATTAAGACTTATGAAAGGGAAAATATTTAATACGATTATTATCCTGACGGTCTTATACTTCTCAGGATGTATAAAGGAGACATACGACCTGAACAAATTGTCGGAAGAAGTGCAGATTTCTCCAGTATTTGCATTTCCGGTGGCAACCGGTGACCTGACATTTGCAGACATATTAAAACCAAATGATACAGTCAGATATGAGAGTGATAATTTTGTAAAGATTGTGGTTAAGAAGGATTCAGTGGTTTTCCTGAAGCTGGAAGACTATTATGATTTTTCAAATCTGGTTTCATATAAGAAGGGATTTGAACTGGGCGATGTTGAGATAAATGATTTCCATACCGCAACTACATTGAAACTTAATGATATTATTCAATATTTCAGTCCAACCCTCAGGCAACAGTTTATTGATCTTGACGATGGACAACCTCACGACTTTCCGTCTTTTCCCGTTACAGATTTAGGGGAGCATTCTTTCCCTGTCATAGTCAGTTTTGAGAACGTTCTGTTTGGTTCAGGTACGCTTCAGATTGGGGTTACAAATAATCTTACAGCACCTCTGAAAGATATTAAAATCCGGTTGTACACCAATCCGGGGCATATCCCGGTGGGTACGGAAAAAACCATTTCAGGCCCGATATATCCGGGAGCAACAAGAACCGCTGAAATTGACCTTACCGGTGCAGCAATTAAAAATTCATTTGTTGCAGCAATTATTTTAACAGGGAGCGATGGTGCTTCAAATGTAATTATTGATCTCGACCATACTGTCGTTTTTTCTGTTAATGGTTACAACCTGAAAATTAAAGCAGGCAGGGCAATCATCAAGGATCAAATCCTTGATATCGACGATTATGCAGATACTGTTAATGTTGACCTTGGAGAAGATATTGAAATAGAACGGGCAAAAATCAAGAAAGGGACTCTCCAATACAAAATAACTTCAAAGAGTAATGTGACCGGATCAGTTTCTTTTGCTCTGCCAACTTCAACGCGTAATAATAACGGGCAGCTCACTGAGATGATTTCTGTTCCTCCACAGCAAACAATAACAGGGTATGTTGATCTGAGCAATATTTCAATAGATCTTAGCACTGATCCCGGGCAACCATACAATAGATTGCCGGTCACAAATCAGGTGAAAATCGGCTCCAATAATAATATTATTGATTACAGTATGTTCGACAGTATATATGTTACGCTGGATGTCTCTGATGCTGAAGTAGATTTTGTGAAAGGATATTTCGGGCAGCGCGAGGAACAGATTAAACCTGATACAATAGATACAGAACTGGAAGATATACTTGAAAAAATAAGTGGTGAATTTCATATTTCGAAGCCATCGGTTAAGGTTAACTATTCAAATTCATTTGGTATTCCTGTGCAGGTTACATTGAATGCAACAGGGAAAAGGGATAATAAAATACAGAATCTGAATCTGGCTCCATTTGCAATTAACTATCCGGTTGATACAGTAGTTAGGGATGTTTCTTCTATCTTTACCATCGACGGAACAAATTCCAGTTTGCCCGATCTGATATCATTGCCACCTGTGGAGGCGGTATTTACTGGTTCTGCAAAGATGAACCCTGACGGACCGGCTGGCGGGCGAAATAATTATGTATTTGGTAACAGCAGGCTGCTTGCCTCACTTGAAATTGAAGTTCCACTTGAATTATGGATAAACAACCTGCAGTTTGCAGATACAGTTGATAATTTTCTGAAATCAGAAGAAAATGAAGAAGGGGAGGATAGTCCTTTCCAACCGGAAAATATGGAATACTTCAGAATCAAAATAACCACTTCCAACGGTTTTCCGCTTGGGGCATCAATTGAGCTGATGCTTTTTGATACGGTCACAGGGAGGGTGCTCGACACAATCAGTGCTCCTGGCCTGATAAAGCCAGCTCTTGTTGATGCTTCAGGGAAAGTTGTTTCACCTGTTGAAACGGTTACTGAAATTGAATTTGACAAGCGCTTTTTCGAGGCTTCAAAAGATGCAGACAAAATTATTTTTATCTTTAAACTTGTCACCTCCGGGGGCGGTACTAAAGATGTAAAGTTTTATTCTGATTATAAGATTTCGTATAAAGCAACCATTAATGCCAAGCCGAAGTTTATCTTTAATAAATAAAAATATTCAAACATGTCCTCAAAAGCTGTCAAAATACTGGTTGTAATGCTCCTTTTAACGACATTTGCCAGGTCGCAGAATAGCAATGTAATGTATTACATGAACATTCCCCAGAATCATTTGCTGAATCCTGCACTCAGACCTTCAAACACATTTTATCTCGGACTCGGAATAACTGGCATAGGAATAGGCATAAACAATAATTACTTTAATTTTTCTGACGTTATCACGCCCGGACCTTCCGATTCACTTATAACTTTTCTTCATCCCGATTATGATGTTGACAAATTCCTTGGTAAAGTTAAGGCAGGTAATTTTTTAACCCCGCAGGCAGATGTTCAATTGTTTGGTCTGGGCTTCAATGCAGGGAAAGATGCATATATCTTTCTGGATCTGATTGAGAGAGTAAAGGGAAATATCACTCTTCCAGGAGACCTAATAAGAGTTATGCTTAAAGGGAATGAAGAATTTGTAGGCAAAACAATGGATCTGGGAGCTCTCGATGCAAGTCTGATGTATTTCAGGGAAGCAGGGATTGGTTTTTCTGCACCAGTCGGAAAGAGAGCCAGATTTGGAATAAGGGCGAAAACACTTTTTGGCATCGCGGGGATCTCGCTCGACAACAAATTTCTTTCGATTACTGTAAATGACGACTATACCCATGTTTTCAATGCTGATCTGACAGCAAATATTAGCGGGCCTGTGACCGTATATTTCGATGCTGACAACAAACCTGACAGTCTTTCTGTTGACGAGGACAAACTGAAGTCGAAAGATTTTTATCTCAACACAAGGAATGCAGGATTGGGACTTGATATTGGTGCATTTGTCAACATTACTGACCGTTTGAGTGTATCAGCCGCTGTTACAGACCTTGGGTTTCTTAGGTGGAATGACATGATAACAAATATAAAGGCAGAAAGCCAGTTCACTTTTAGCGGATTCAATATCACAGATGTAGTTAATGGTACAAAAACATTTGATGAGCTAGCTGATGAAATGCTCGACTCTCTAAAAAATTCAGTGATAGTAACTGATGAAAAAAGCTCTTTCTCAAACTGGCTGGCTCCTTCTGTAAGTGTTGGAGCAAGCTATAATATCACAAAAAGTTTAGGAATAGGTGTAGTCTCCCGCACTTTGATCGAGAAAAGCGGGCTGAGAGAAATGGTAACTTTATCAGCCAACCTGAATGTCGGAAGTGCATTTTCCACAAGTATAAGTTACACTGCCACAGGTTACAGTTACGACAATTTTGGAGCAGGGATGGCATTTAAAGCCGGATTCCTCCAGTTTTATGTTCTTGCCGACAGAATTCCGGTTATATGGAATAAAATAATCAAGGATGATGTAAAAATCCCACTCCCTGAAAACTGGAATGTTATAGGATTAAGGTTCGGTGTGAATATGGCTATTGGGAATAATATCAAAAAGAAAAGTGACAGGCCGATGCTGAAAGTCGAATAATGAAATAGGTATTTATGATAAGAATAGTTCTTTTTGTAATAATTATAATTCTGATTTTGAGGATACTATTGCTTTCGAGGATGGAAAACAAAAGACGTATCTCAAACAGATGGTATTCCGAGACTGATTTTAAAAAAGTATTTGGAGAAAAAAATTTCCGGAAAAGTCTTCAGGGAGATACTGTTAATAAAAAAGCCAGGGAAAGAAAGAAGAAAATTATTTCCGGATAAGCTGTTTTGCCAGTGAGTTGGCAAATACAAAATCATTCAGTTTTTCGCAGGTGGAATTGAGTATTTCGTATTTGCTTCCTTCCCAGTATTTAATCCCCTCGCTGATAAAGATAATTTTTTCTCCTATTTCCATTACTGAATTCATGTCGTGAGTATTTATTATTGTTGTCATAGAATATTCTTCGGTGATTTCTTTTATCAGGGCGTCTATCAGGTTGGCAGTTATGGGGTCGAGGCCTGAATTTGGTTCATCACACATAAGGTATTTTGGATTAAGAGCTATTGCTCTGGCAATTGCTACACGTTTTCTCATCCCGCCTGAAAGTTCTGAGGGGTAAAAGTGGTTGGCATTGTGGATGTTGACTCTATCGAGACAAAAATTTACTCTTTTTAATTTTTCTTTCATTGTCATGTTTGTAAACATGTCGAGGGGAAATCTTACGTTCTGTTCCACGGTCATTGAGTCGAAAAGCGCACTTCCCTGAAAAAGCATTCCCATCTGTTTTCTTATTTCCTTTTTCTCTCTGAAGCCTAGTTTATTAAACAGAACATCGCCGAACCAGATTTCACCCCTGTCTATGTCGTGCAATCCGACGATTGACTTAAGAAGTACGGTTTTCCCCGAGCCGCTCTGGCCTATTATCAGATTGGTTTTGCCCGGTTCGAAAGTAACTGAGATGTCGGTCAGTACTTCTTTACCGTTAAATGACTTATAAAGGTTTTTTACTGTAATCATGTCAGAAGCATCTGAGTAAGAATAACATTAAACATCAGAATGTATACGCTGCTGTAAACCACAGCTTTGGTTGACGCCTGCCCTACTTCTAGAGATCCTCCTTTTACAAAATAACCCTGGTATGCCGAGATACTGGTAATAAGAAAAGCAAAAACAACGGTTTTAATAAGTGAGTATGTTATATAATAAGGTATAAAGGCATACTGAATTCCGTAAATGAATTGTTCCGAAGTGATAACTCCCACTATCTGGGTTCCAACAAACCATCCTCCGAATATACCTATTATGATACTCAGCAATGTAAGAAAAGGATTGAACAGAAGTGTCGCAATCATCTTGGGCAGTATCAGGTAAGAAGCCGAGTTTACACCCATAATCTCAAGAGCATCAATTTGTTCTGTAACACGCATAGTGCCTATCTCTGATGCTATGTTTGAACCCACTTTCCCTGCCAGAATAAGTGCAACGATTGTTGAGGAGAATTCAAGGATAATAGAATCGCGGCATCCAAGGCCAATCAGGTAAGCCGGGTAAATAGGGTTTTCGGTGTTATATGCTGTCTGCAGTGTGATGGCAGCTCCCATAAAAAAAGAGATAATAGCTGTTATACCTATGGAATTGACGCCCAAATAAACCAGTTCACGCATGGTTTGCTTGTAATAGACCGATGTTTTTTCGGGCTTTGAAAAGACTTTTCCAAGCAGTAAAAAATACCTACCTATAGTTTCAAGGCCTCTGTCAATTAACATAGTGCCATTCCTGTTACGAAACTTCAAAGTTAAAAATTATTGTCAATTAATTCCGGGTGTTCTGGTTCTTTAGACTGAATGTGCAAATAGTTTTATCTTTGCATTGAAACATAAACCGGTCAGAGATGAATAACAGATATGTTATAATAATGGCTGGCGGTATCGGGAGCAGGTTCTGGCCTCTGAGCCGCAAAGAGAAGCCGAAACAGTTTCTTGACATCCTTGGGAGGGGGGAAACATTAATTCAGCAGACTTTCAGGCGGTTCAAGAAGGTATGTCCGGAAGAAAATATTTTTGTTGTAACAAATGTTGAGCACAGGCAGATTGCTATTGATCAGCTTGGAATTAATCCCGGCAGGGTTCTCAGCGAGCCGTTGAGGCGCAATACTGCACCATGTATAGCATATGGGGTTTTCAGAATAAAAAAGGAGAACCCCGATGCAGTAATAGCTGTAACTCCTGCTGACCATCTTATTGAGAAGGAAGAGGAATTTTACAACATTGTGAATATTGCATATAATTTTTCAGAAAAACATAATGCGTTGTTGACTTTAGGGATAAAACCCAGCAGGCCAGAAACAGGGTATGGATATATTCAGGCAAATGAAAAAAAGCCCGTTGAAGGTTTTGAAAAGCTGCATAAGGTTAAAACGTTTACAGAGAAGCCGAATCTGGAACTTGCAAAAGTTTTTCTTGAAAGCGGGGATTTTTACTGGAATTCCGGAATTTTTTTCTGGAGCGTAAATTCAATTCTGAAAGCCTTTTCAAAATATCTTCCCGACATTTACATGGCTTTTGAGGAAGGGCAGCATCTTCTGGGAACAGAGAAGGAGGAATCATTTATATCCCGTACTTATATTTCGCTGCCAAGTATATCAATTGATTACGGGATTATGGAGAAAGCCGATAACGTTTATGTTTTAAGTACTGATATAGGCTGGTCTGACCTCGGAGCTTGGAGCTCCCTTTATGAACATTCAGTAACTGACGAGAATGGAAATGTGAATGTCAACGGACATCTGTTTATTTATAACAGCAAAAGGAACATTTTTAATATCAAACCAGGCAAGGTTGCTGTAATTCAGGGTTTGGAAGATTATATCGTTGTCGATTCAGGGGATGTACTATTGATAGTAAAAAAGGAAGATGAGCAAAATATTAAATACTATCTTGATGATGTAAAGAAAAAGACAGGAGATAAGTTCCTTTAGAAAATAAAGATGGGGGCATATGGCCCCCTCTTTTTTTATACAATTGGTCAATTAAGTTTTCTTATTAATATTCCCAAAGGTCATGTTCGAAATTGAAAATCTCCATTTTAATTCTTTCAGCTTCGAACATTGCATCTTTGCCGGTAGTATATGATGTTATTGTACGGTCGTTGAACACATTGGACTCGGCATAGATATAGCTTCCGAATCTTCTGTACATGAAGAGGTCGTCATATGATAACCTTTGTGAGTCGTTAAACGGATTGAAAACCTCTTTTTTAGCAAGTATATCCCTTAGTTCATCGTATCGCAGCCAGCAGACAGGAGTTCTAACGGTTCTTCCGGTTGCTTCGTCGAGTCTGATATGTATTGGGCAAATACCAATAATTCTTACGTCGAGTTTTGAATGTTTTTTATCGAAGAACCATTGTTCATAGATAAGAAGTTGTTTAACGTCAGCAGGATTTGCTTTTTGCTGGATTACAGTATCTTTCAGCATCTGTGTGTTGATGTCCTGAATCTGGGTATTTATTAGCCTGGCACCCATTTTTTCTTCAATATCGGCATAAGTAAGGCTCACCGGCGTGGAGTCAGGCACAATTGTCCAGTCATAGGCATTTATCCTGCCAGCCTTAATTTCATCAAGAATTATATTAATAAAACTTTTCCTTCCATCGGGAGTTGTTTCAGTAGGGAAATAGAGCGGATGGTTGATTCTTTCCCTGAGGTCTATGACCCTGTAAATGTATTTCGACCAGAACACATCAGCTTCCCTGAGGAAAGGGTAGTTTATTTTCGGATTGTCAGGAATGGATTTCTGATAAATGTCTTTGAAGGTCTGGGCATTTACCAGTGAGCTGAATATTACAGCCAGAAATCCGCAAATAATCATTCGCTTCATTGCACTCATATGTTAAGTCTGTTAGGTTTCTAATTTACAGTAATAATTATAGGTGATAGGTCTTGTGGCCTGTTATCAGGTCCAACTGCTTTTATATTTTCTATATATAATTTTTTGCCACGCGTAAGTGAGTTAAGGATCTGTCTCTGTTCGGGAGTTATACGATTGCTTTTGCTATCCCTGTAAATATCAAATCCCTTTTCATTATAAGTCATTCTGAACTCGGTAACATTATATCTGAGGTCGAAATCGAACCCTTCAAGATCTGCAAATACTGCCTGTTGTGCCAGTATAATATCCTTGCTGAGGGATGCGTTACCGGTAACATTGGCGAATTTTGCCACAGGTTTTGGTATGGCCTTAACTCTGAATTCCATAGGGGCAAAAGTCTGTGTTTTCCCACTTATGTCGGCTGATACAATAATCTGGGCGTTCTGGCCTACGACTTGAGGGCGAGCGATCCATTCACCCGGAAAGAATTCACCTCTTGAATTTTTAGTACGGCCTCTTGCAATGGTTCCGTTTTTCATTGTTGCCTTGATTTTGTCAGAACCGACTCCTGGAACAGATATATCAATAGGGTTGTCAATATTTGCATACAGCACATTCATTGCGGTTGGAGAGATAACAACATTAGGAGCGCCAACTGAATAAGATTCTTTAAACGGATATGAAACAAGAGTACCATCAGGGGCTTTTATGGTTATCAAGCCTCCCCATGTTTTCTGGCCAATGCTTGTTGCTCTTACTCTGTAAATTCCTTTGCCCGACTGGTCGATAGGCAGGGTTACGTAATCTCCCACCATCTCATATTTTACTGAGCCGTCTGCAGCTGTTGTAGCTCTGTATTCGCCAACGGTTATACTGGGAGTCTGTGTTGTATCAACAGCGGTGAGAAATACTTCTGCAGTATAATCATTTCCCTGCATTACATATGTTGAAGAAGGTTTAACAGTGGCTACCAGTTTATTGAACTTGTACGAACGTGCTTCAATCTGTTCGTAGAGGTAATTGAGCAGGTCGGTTTCAGCATTTCTGACATCCACCTGCATTTTTGACAGGATACAGATTACTGCTACAACAGGGAGGGTCTGGAAGTTATCATTAACCCAGGGTACTTTTTCACCTTCCTTTGTCGTAACGTCGTCGGTATTAAAAATGTTTCTTAATGATTCTTCCAGGTTTGGATTTTTACCTTCGAGCACGTCTCTGATCATGTCTTCCCTGTAGGAATCGATAAGTGCTTTAAGGTCGTTTCCTTTTCCTGCCTCATGGGCTCCGATTAGAACTTCAGAAGGGACATCTCTCTGGTCGATTTTTTTAACTTCGTCGATTACTATTTCTCTTCCGACGACTGCGGGCGTATCATCTCCTTCGGTTTTCTTAATGATTTCTATTTTGAGATCCTGTATATAATCGAAGAGTTCGTCGGATCTCTGTTTTACCATATATGCCTTATCTCGTGCAGGTCCTGCTTTGACAGGATTTTGTGCAGCGGCCCTGTCGAATGCTTCGTAAATGGTGCTGTTCTTTGCGGCATAGTTTTGGATTGTCTTTGACAGACCTTTGTCAACATTTTTAAATGCTTCCACAGCTTCTTTTGATACGTTTAGAGCCAGCATAGCAGTAAGAACCAGGTACATCATCCCGATCATTTTTTGCCGTGGAGACAGCTTCTCATGAGCCATTTTTCTGCAGTTTTAATTTGTTGAATAAGAAACTATGTCACGTTATTTTACATTCATAGCAGCAAGCATATTCCCATAAACGTTATTCAGGGCTGATAGATTTTCGTTCAGTTTAGAAATCTGTTCGCGGTATTTTTTAGTGTCATCAGCTGTATCAGCAAGGTTTTTAAGAAGATTCTGAATTCCCTTATATATGTTTTCTGATTCTTTTACATGCTCGGTTGCGCCTTTGAGCTGAAGTTCATATGCGGCGTTAAGAGCAGAAAGATTCTTGTTTAGAGTTTCAAGCTGCTGCTGGTATGATTTTCCTCCCATCTCGATAACCGACAATGATTCGGCTATGTTTTTATAGTTCAGGCCAGTCTCATTGATAATTTTAGCCGTATTTTCGTAGGATTCATGAAGCTTCCCGAGTGATTCATCTGCGGCTTTAATAGTTTGAACATATTTTTCAGATGCTGCTGAAACATCTAGCATGGCATTCATATTGGCAGTTGCTTCTCCGATTTTTTTGAGTCCCAGACCCAGGTTCTGGAACAGTTCAGGAGTAATTTCTGCCTTTTCGAGCATTTCGTCGAATTTTGCCAGTGCTGCAGATCCGGCTCCGCCGCCTCCAACAAGGCCTTTTCTCTGGAAATATGGATCATGCATTTTTCCTCCAACAGGAACTTCTTCTCCTTCTTCAGGAATTCCGGCCAGTTCAGGGTAAACGAGTGACCAGTCGACCTCTTCGCGTAGGGGCTCGAAAGCCGAGAAGAAGAAAATAATAGATTCGGTACAAAGACCTACGGTAAGCATTGTACCAGCAAATGGCCAGTGTTGAATTTTGAAAAGAGCACCAATGATAACTACGGAAGCACCCAAACCATAAAGTTTAGCAATGAAGTTCTTCCATCCGCTGCTTTGAACTAATTCTGCTAGGCTCATATACCTGATTTTTATTTGTTAATAAAGATAATTATTTTATTTTACTCCAATATATGATCTTACATTTCTGAAACCTATATATGGTTTTGTTGAATCCTGATATTCATAATCTCTTGAGCTTGTCTGCAGGAAGTATGCAATATCCTTCCATGAACCGCCTCTTATAACCTTGCGTTTCATAACCGGTGGATCCTGTGGCCTTGCATTGTATTCATAGTTAGGATTGAGGTCGTGGGTGAATACATATGATACAGGATGATATGCAGTGGATGTCCATTCGGAGACATTTCCTGCCATATCGAAAAGACCATATTCGTTGGGTTCATATGATCCAACCTTCATCGTGTATACTGAACCATCGTCGATATAGTTTCCTCTAAGTGGTTTAAAGTTAGCAAGGAAGCATCCCTGGTAGTTACGTGTATAGGGTCCACCCCATGGGTACATGGAAAGATCAAGTCCGCCTCTTGCTGCATATTCCCACTCTCCTTCAGTGGGAAGCCTGTATGCCTGTACATCGGGTATTCCTCTTTTCCTTAGGAATGAATTCATAAAGTCGGTTCTCCAGATGCTGAATGCTCTTGCCTGAACCCATGATACCCCTACAACAGGATAGTCGTCGTATGATGGATGCCAGAAATAAATAGATGCCTGGGGGTCATTGAATGAGTAGGTGAAGTCCCTTATCCAGCACAGAGTATCGGGATAAACATTTATAATGTCGTGAATAATAAAAGCAGAACGGTCGTTAACAGGAGTGCGTACACCTTCAAGATTGTAAACTTCACCTACATATTTTCCGGTTCCGGCTTTATAATCCTGAACATATGGTACCTGAGCAGCCTGTTTATAGTCGACAAAATAGTATGAATAATTGAGTTTTCTTACATCTATTTCTTTTCTGCCATTAAATCTTTCCTGTGGCGGATAATACATCTCCTCAAGTATTGCAAGAGTCTGTTCGTCGCGCATGTCTATTTTTTCATTCCAGTTGAGAGTCTTGGGTTCAAGTACGTTCCCTTCCTTGTCTGTCATGTAATACTCACGGCCCTCTATACCTGCCTCAGCCAGTTTGGTTCTGAAAATAGAATCACGGACGTAAGAAACAAACTGGCGGTATTTATTATTGGTAATTTCTGTCTGGTCCATCCAGAAAGCTTCCACTGTAATAGTTTTTGACATAGTGTTCATTACATGAAAAGCATCCTCATCACTCGGGCCCATAACAAAACTTCCCGCAGGGATGAATACCATCTGATAAGGTTCCGGCTCAAAGAATTTTTTCCTTCCGGGAACACCTGTAAGCTCTCCGGTCAATGACGGACCACAGCTATTTAGCAGAATAATCAGGATCAGAGCAAAGAAAATCACCTTTTTCATAATTCAATATGATTTTAGATGCAAGTAAGTAATTTTTTATTAATAATCATAAAAATCTTACACTTTTATATTTCATGGGACTTTTGCCCAGGCTTATATCAAAGCAGTAATTAACCATAAATTCATGAGAACCACTTGAACTTTTGCGGATGTCAGACAGGATAAAATCATATGAATATCCTATCCGAATTCCGTTGTAAAGTTCAATTCCGACAATACCTGTCAGTGCATCACCGGCTCTGTAAGAAACGCCGCCCCATACCTTTTTATTGTATCTTAGCATGGAGTTTATAGTAAATTGTACCAGATGTCCGTCACTAAATACAAGTACCGAAGGGATAAGTTCATATGACGGATTGCCAAGATTCAGACTGTATCCAGCCGTAGCATAGTAATGCCTGCTAAGGTATGGTTCGCCCTTTGAAAATTTTATTTTAGGTTCATTTATGTGAGTTATGGATATTCCGGCATAATATTTTTCTGTCGAATAATATACTCCCACTCCTGCATCGAAAGCAATATGGCTCTCCTTATTTTCAGGAATAAGAGGATCTCCCGAAACTGGTGTATGTGCGTCACTTTCAGGTATTTGCCATGAAGGATTCAGAGTCTTGTTCAGCATTCCCAGTGATATCCCAACTCCAACCTTACCATTTCCTAATTCAAAGTGATATGAATATGAACCTGAAAGTTTAATATCTGAATCAAAACCAGTTTTGTCGTTCATTATTACCATTCCTATGCCACTTTCTGAACCGAAAAGTCTAACCGGTGCATTTACGCTAAATCCTGTTGTTGATGGGGCACCTTTGAAACCAAGCCATTGCTGCCTTGAGGTGGCAGTCATACATACCATCCCAGAAATACCAGCCGAACCAGGGTTAAAAGAATGAAAATTATACATATATTGACTGTATACAGGATCCTGCTGGGGAAATGATCTGCCAGCCAGTATAAGAGCAAGAATAAACAATGTCCAGTACTTTTTCATTCTTTTAATCTGCTGCCTCAAAATCTAAATCAGTAAAATTAAATAAAAATATGAACAGCTGACAAATATAAAAATATTTATTTTTTGTTATAATGCGATTATTTTGATAAGAGTAATAAAGATTAGTGATGAACGTCAAAAAATTATGGATGAACGGATAAAATTAACATTTTTTATTTAGATAATCTTTCAATTGCTTTGATCCATTTTTGAGGTATCTCGTTATGATTTGCCTGTACATAATCTTCGTAAGAGCATGCGACATATTTAGTCTCTCCCTTATCCGTATTTATCTCTATCCACCAGCGCTCTGTAAGGTTGCTTTTAATGAAAATTAGTTCTTCTTCAGTTCCACTGATGTGTACATGGTATCTTGTGAATTGTCCTGTATTGTGCTTTGCAAGGGATGGTGTTTCAATTTGTTTCTGGGAAAAGCCCTCAAGAAAGAACCACAGGATCTGGGCGGCAAGGCCAGAGGTCTGAGAACCTTTATCAAGATCGGGATTGACTTCAAAAACTCCAAAAACCTTAATGTTGTCGGAGATACCTGCATACCTGGCAATAAGACATATTTCTTCACCATAGAATCCATTAGGTGAAGGTAAGATTGTACCAGGAGCGTCGGATTGACGCACTGATGAAATATCAATTACTATCGCATCTGAATCTCTAAGAAATGGTTCAGTAAGATGGATGGCATCTCTTACATCTCCAAGTCTCATAAGGTCAGCTTTTCTTTTTATTAATCTGTTTATTACCTGCTGATCGTTAAGATAAGTCTGATAGCCAATGTTTATCAGATGTAATAATGTACTTTTACTGTTAAATAAAATATTGTTCAGATGGCTGAATGAGTCTGTTTCTTTTTTTTCAGGCTGAAAATCGATTCGGGAATCAATTAAGGCGAGAGTATAGGGATGCCTGAGCTTTGAGAAAGAGCTGTCGATTGCCGTAACCAGTGAACTGTTGCCTCCGACAATAACCGGAAGAATGTTTAATTCAATAAGATAACTTACTATTTCTGAAAGACCGGAAAGAGTGTCGGAAAAATTTGCGCCTCTTTTCATGTTTCCAAGGTCAATAATTTTCAGTTTACCTGGAATCCTGGCCAGCATGTAAAGAGATCGCCTTATTGCTTCAGGACCCTTCTGGCATCCGTTATTTACAGAATTACGCTCCTCAGGAACACCGATAATAGCGATCCTGTATTTTTCAATACCGGTGATAGGATTATTATCGGTGTGAATTGTAATATTGTGGGAAAAACTGGAGGCCCCTGATATAAATTCATAATCAGGTTTTTCAATGCATACAGGATCAAAATAGTCATTAAGATTGATTATCATTTTCCCGACTTTTGTTTTTTCTCAATAATGTTCATGCATTCTTCCTGTGTAAGGTCCTCAGCATTTGTTCCTTTTGGAATTCTGTAATTTTCGCCCCTGTAATTAATATATGCTCCATATCTGCCGTTGAGTATTTTTATTTCTCCAAACTCCTTTATTACTTTTTGTTTATCAGCTTCATCTTTCTCTTTTATTAGTTCAATTGCCCGTTCAAGTGTAATAAGGTATGGGTCGTCAATATTCTTTTTCAGAGAGTAAAATTTATTTCTGTACCTTACATAAGGTCCAAACCTGCCTGTTCCTACAACCACCTCATCGCCTTCCCAGTTTCCCAGGGATCTTGGCAGGGAGAAAAGCTTCAATGCTTCTTCGAGCGTTATGGTTTCCATAAGCTGGTTTTTCTGAAGGCTTGCAAATCGGGGTTTATCGCCTTTTTCAGGATGTACTGCCTGAACAACAGGCCCGTATTTTCCCATTTTCACAGAGATAGTTTCACCTGTTTCGGGGTGTGTTCCGAGTATTCTGGTTCCGGTGGTTTTGTTCTTTTTCTCAAGAGTATTCTCCACGGTCTTATGGAATGGGCCATAAAAATTCTCAAGCATTTTATTCCATGCAAGTTTTCCTGCTGCAATTTTGTCGAACTGTTCTTCAACTTCAGCAGTGAAATTATAATCTACGATTTCGGAAAAATTTTCCATTAGAAAATCATTGACAATCATCCCTATGTCTTTAGGGAAAAGTTTTGATTTTTCTTTTCCGAAGATTTCGGTTTTTGTTGATTTGGTGATATTTCCTGCAGAGAGTTCCAGCACTGTTATTTTTCTTTTTTCTCCCGGTCTGTTTTCACGTGCAACATATCCTCTCTGCTGAATAGTTGAAATGATAGGAGCATATGTTGAAGGACGCCCTATTCCCAGCTCTTCGAGTTTTTTTACAAGGCTTGCTTCGGTATACCGGGGCGGCGGGGTAGTATATTTTTCGATTGCAGCAATTCTGTCATAGAAAAGTACCATACCTGGTTTAACGGATGGCAGTATTGCCTTTTCGTCTTCACCTCCCTCGGTGTCGAGTGATTCGGAATAAACTTTCAGGAATCCGTCGAAAAGGATTACTTCTCCCGTTGCATTGAAAAGAGCCGGTGAATTGTTCATTTCAATGGCAATATTTGTTTTTTCTGTCTGGGCATCAGCCATCTGGGAGGCGATAGTTCGTTTCCAGATGAGTTCATACAACCGTTTTTCAGCCTGGGTTCCTGATATTGTGGATTTTTCCGGATAGGTTGGTCTTATTGCTTCGTGTGCTTCCTGGGCTCCTTTCGATGTTGTTTTGTACTGTCTTACTTTTGAATATTTTTCACCGTATTCATTTACAATCACTTCACGGATTTTTGCAAGTGCCATTCGTGAAAGGTTTGTTGAATCGGTTCGCATGTATGTGATCTTTCCTTCCTCATAAAGTTTCTGTGCTATTGCCATGGTCTGGGAAACGGAGAAGCCGAGCTTACGGTAGGCTTCCTGCTGGAGGGTGGAAGTAATAAACGGAGGTGCAGGAGAACGGGTACCGGGTTTTACTGTTACATTTTTAACAGTAAATACAGCCTCCCTGCAAAGCTCAAGAAATTTTACAGCTTCATCTTCATCATGAAATTTTGTGATGGCTTCAGCCTTCAGAGGGGGTTCTTCAACTAAATTGTCAGAAGGTTTATTTTTATTGAAAATGCCTGTTATTCTGAATGAAGATTCAGGCTTGAAGTTAATTATTTCCCTTTCTCTTTCAACTATCAGACGTACTGCCACTGATTGAACACGGCCTGCAGAGAGAGCAGGCTGAACTTTCCTCCAGAGAACCGGCGAGATTTCAAAACCCACAAGACGGTCAAGAATCCTTCTTGCCTGCTGGGCATTTACAAGGTTCATATCAACGGTTCGGGGAGACTTTATCGCCTCTTCAATGGCACTTTTGGTGATTTCATGAAAAACTATCCTTCTGGTTTTCTGTGGGTCGAGGTTCAGCACTTCAACAAGATGCCAGGCTATAGCTTCACCTTCACGGTCTTCATCGGAGGCGATCCAGATAGTTTTGGCTTCTGAAGCTGCTTTGCGGAGTTCGTTAACTACCTTAATTTTATCTTTTGGTATTTCGTAATCAGGTATAAACCCTCCCTTTATATCAATTCCGAGATTCTTTTTTGTCAGATCTCTGATATGTCCGAAACTTGAAACAACCCTGAAATCCTTTCCAAGGAACTTCTCAATTGTTTTTGCCTTTGCCGGAGATTCAACGATTACAAGGTTTTCAATCATGGATGACACGGTTTGACTCTATTTAAAAATCTGACAAAGTAAATCATTTCAAAATCAATCTTCAAATTACCTTGCTATATTATTATTAATTTTTATATTATAATTACTATTTTTGGCAACGATTTTCAGGATCAGGTGATGAAGGAGGAAAATAAAAAATTCAAGAAATATATAATTTGGTTCTGGGGAATTATTGCTCTGCCATACATTTTTATTATAGTAATGTTTTTACTCATTTCGGCAGAGAAACTCGGTCCGATGCCAACATTTGAGGAGCTTGAGAACCCGGAGAATAATCTGGCAGCGGAAGTTTACTCGGAAGACGGGGTTTTGCTCGGGAAGTTTTATATAGAGAACCGTACCTGGACAGATTATAAGGATATTTCGAAAAATGTAATAAATGCACTTCTGGCAACGGAGGATATCAGGTTTTACAGGCATTCAGGTATTGATATAAGAGGGCTGGGAAGGGTTTTTATCAGGTCGATACTTTTACAGCAGGAAGCAGGCGGAGGTAGTACAATTTCTCAGCAGCTTGCAAAAAATCTTTTTAAAACCAGGGGTGGAGTTGACTCCATAAGGTACTCAAGGGTAAAGCAAAAGGTAAATCTTGTAATATCCAAGTTCAAGGAGTGGTATACAGCTGTTAAACTGGAGAAGAATTATACCAAGGAAGAGATTATTGCCATGTATCTCAACGTTTTTGATTTCGTTAACAATGCCGTTGGGATAAGGTCAGCCGCAAGAATTTATTTTAACACCACTCCGGATTCTCTTACCATAGAACAATCAGCAATGTTGATAGGCATGCTGAAAAACTCATCCAGATATAATCCGTTGAAAAGACCTGAGCTGACACTGGCAAGAAGAAATGTTGTTCTTGACCAGATGGCAAAGTATCAATATATTACCTATGCCGAGGCCGATTCTCTCAAGAAACTTCCTCTTGGCCTCAATTACACTGAAGAGAGTCACAATACTGGGCTTGCTACATATCTGCGGGAATATATCCGGACTACAATGATCAAGTTTGAACCTGACAGGCGATTTTTTTCTTATGAGGAACAATATAATGATGCTGTATGGCAATGGGAGAATAATCCGCTTTATGGATGGTGCAGGAAGAATAAAAAACCCGATGGTTCAAACTACAACCTTTATAAAGACGGCCTGAAAATATATACCACTATAAATTCCAGGATGCAGAAATATGCAGAGGAGGCACTGACGGAACATCTTAAGGAGATACAGCCTGCGTTTGACAGGCTGGCAAAAACTTTTAAAAATCCGCCTTTTTCAAATGATTTAACAAAGAAGCAGGTAGAAGAAATACTTATGTCGGCTATCAGGAGAACTGACAGGTACAGAGAAATGGTAAGGAGGAAAGTTCCGGAAGATTCTATAATGCTGGCATTCAACACTCCTGTTAAGATGAGGGTCTTCTCCTGGAAAGGAGAACGGGATACTGTTATGACCCCTCTTGATTCCATAAGGTATTATAAACATTTCATGCGTTCGTCATTTATGATTATGGACCCACATACTGGGCAAGTTAAGGCGTATGTGGGAGGTCCGGATTTCAGATATTTTAAGTATGATGCTGTTACAGAACAAAAAAGACAGGTTGGCAGTACAATAAAACCGTTTCTTTACACTCTTGCCATGCAGAATGGTTATTCACCCTGTTATGAAGTGGAAAACATACCCAGGACATTCTATGTGGGAGACTCCACATGGACACCAAGAAGTTCTGGCCCCAGAGAATATCATGGCAAGCTTGTGACGCTTAAATGGGGTCTGGCACAGTCGGAGAACTACATTTCGGCATGGCTTATGACACAGTTTACACCTCAGGCGGTAGTTGACCTGATGCATAAGATGGGAATTAGGAGTTTTATAGACCCTGTCTATTCGATATTTCTCGGGACTTCCGATATTACCCTTGAAGAGATGGTTGGAGCTTACGGTACATTTGCAAATAAAGGAGTCTATACCCGTCCTTTATATGTAACACGAATTGAGGATAAGAACGGGAATGTTATTTCGAGGTTTACTACAAAAGTGGAAGAAGTAATAACCGAGGACCAGGCTTATCTTATGCTTGATCTTTTACAGGGAGTGGTCAATCAGGGTACTGCCATCAGGATGAGGTCGGTTTATGGCTTCACAAACCAGATGGGAGGCAAGACAGGAACAACACAGAATCATGGTAACGGGTGGTATATAGGGGTATTACCGAATCTGGTAGGGGGAGTCTGGAGTGGATGGGAGGATCAGAGTATTCACTTTGAGACTCTTGGTGAAGGGCAGGGTGCACGGATTGCTTTACCAGTAATGGGTTTATTTCTTAAGAAATTGTATGCCGATCCGGAGTTTGGAATAATGGAAGCCGATGTTTTCGAGAAACCTGCGGGATTCAATATTGAGCTCGATTGTAACAAGGTCAAAAGGAGCACAGGACGACGGTCGAATTATGTAGAACGCTATTAATCGGCTGACCTGATTCAGCTGAAGAGGAATTTTACAAGGTGTTCAATTTTCCCCAGCTGTATAATTTTTAAAGGCGCATTTTTAATAAACGGATCTTTCTGGTATTTTGAGATTATGACACCTGTGAATCCAGTCTTTGCCGCTTCCCTTATACGTTGTTCTATCCTCGAAACTGGCCGTATTTCGCCTGTAAGTCCGGCTTCACCGGCAAAACACAATTGTCTGTCGACAGGAACATCAAGGTTAGAGGAGAGAATAGCACTTATTACAGCCAGGTCTATTGCCGGGTCTGATACTTTAAGGCCACCAGCAATATTCAGGAATACATCCTTCATCCCCAATTTAAATCCCGCTCGTTTCTCCAGAATAGCCAGCAACATATTCATTCGTCGGATATCGAATCCTGTTGAGCTCCTCTGGGGAGTGCCGTAAACAGCACTGCTTACAAGTGCCTGAGTTTCAATAAGAAAAGGTCTGAGACCATCAATTGTTGCAGCTATTGCAATTCCGCTCAGTGGTTCATCGTGTTGATTGATAAAGAGTTCTGAAGGATTGGATATTTCCCGTAGCCCGCTTTCTGTCATTTCGAAGATGCCTATCTCAGAGGTTGAACCGAATCGGTTTTTGACAGATCGAAGTACCCGGTATGCGTAGTTATTTTCACCTTCAAAATAAAGAACGACGTCCACAATATGTTCCAGAACTTTTGGTCCTGCCAGCGAACCGTCTTTGGTTATGTGCCCTATCAGGATAACAGGGATACCCGACAATTTGGAATATTTCAGCAGCTGGGCTGCACATTCCCGCACCTGTGTTACTGAGCCTGCCACGTTTTCGAGAACCGGGGTGCTAATTGTCTGGATTGAATCTACGATTATTATTTCAGGTTTTAGATTTTCTGAATGGGTAATTATACTCTCAAGATCTGTTTCACAGAGTATGAAACACTCTGAATTCTTTTTGCGGATTCTTCTTGCTCTCAGGCTTATCTGTTCACCGCTCTCTTCGCCCGACACATATAGCACTCTTCTGTCAGCCTTTTCAAGAGCAATCTGGAGGGCGAGGGTTGATTTACCTACTCCCGGTTCCCCTCCGAGAAGGACTAAAGAGCCAGCTACCAATCCGCCACCCAGGATTCTGTCGAGCTCGGACATCCCTGTTTTATGTCTCTCTTTTTCTTTTCCAGTGATTTCTGACAGCAGTTCGGGTTTGCGTTTACCAGTATCACCAGAAAGTTTAAGTTCCCTGGAGGTTGTTGATGGCGTAATGGTTTCTTCCTGGTATGTATTCCATTCGCCGCAGGAAGGGCATCGCCCTATCCATTTAACCGATTCAGATCCACAGTTACGGCAAATCCACACTGTTCTGGTTCTGGCCATCAATAGTCAGTTTTATTCTGTCTTTTTTTACAAGAAGATAAAATGCAATAAAGCCAAGAATTGCACCGTAGATAAGCTGGGATTCATGTGAGATGAGTGCATATGCGAGCCCATCTTCAAGGCTGACTCCATAGAGTCCGTTGAGTCCGCGGGAGATAATAAAATGAAAAGCGCCAAGTCCGCTCTGTACAGGTGCTGACATTGCCAGGCCTCCAATTACAAGCAAGAGAACCCCGTCGTTGAAAGTTAAATGAGAAGTACTTTCAAGGGTAAAAACGACTATCCACGACATCAAGGCATAATTCAACCAGATAAAAACTGTGTGAAAAAGGAATTCTCCTTTTTTCCTTAATGAGGTAACGGTTTTCAGTCCGGTAATCACGCCTTTTGCTATATCGAACATTTTGGCAAAAAATCGGATCTTTCTGAGATTTTTTCTGTAAACAAAAATCAAATACGAAATTAATAAAATTGCTGCCAGGATAATTATCCAGAATATCAATGCAGAACCGAATGCTGCTTTTATTTTACCGGTAAAAGGTTCCAGTGCATTTTTTACAAGAAATGAACCGAGTAAATGCCCTTTTATTAAAAGCATTATAAAAGTTATAATTAGCAGTGACAGCATATCAACAGTGCGTTCTATTATTACAGTGCCGAAAAGCTGACCGGTTGGTATTTTTTCCTTTTTACCCAGGGCAATACATCTGGTTATCTCTCCTATACGTGGCAATGCCATGTTTGCCAGATAGCCGGTCATCATGGCATTGAAGGTGTTCTTAAAAGAAGGATTATAACCGAGTGGCCTTATAAGTAGTATCCATCTTCTTGCTCGGCTAATATATGCTAAAGTGGCAAAAATAATTGATAGTACGAGCCATTTGTAATCGGCATGAATAATCTTTTGTCCCAGTCCGGAAAAGTTTATATTCCTGAAAGCCAGCCAAAGCAAGAAGATGCCTGCAATCAGAAATGCAAAAAATTTTATTAGCTGGATGATACTTTTTTTAAGGCTCAAGTTCAGACAAGTTTATTGGTACGGGTGTCGGGGAAAAGAATACGGGGCTTGAAACTTTTTGCCTCTTCAGGCGTCATGGAAGCATAGGAGATAATTATTAATACATCGCCTATAGCCACTTTGCGGGCAGCTGCACCGTTGAGACATATCTGACCTGAACCTCGTGTGCCTTTAATAACGTAAGTATCAAAGCGCTCTCCGTTGTTTATATTGACTACCTGTACTTTTTCGTTTTCAATAATTCCTGCTGCATCCATCAGATCCTCATCGATGGTAATGCTTCCAATATAGTTAAGATTTGCATCCGTAACGGATACATTGTGGATTTTCGATTTTACTACCTCAATAAGCATATCAATCCCGGGTTTTAGCATTAAAAATCAGGCACAAAGTTAATGAACCTTTTTGGAATACGGATGCCTGAATTCTATATTATCTATCAGTCTTATTTTTCCTGCCCATACTGCAATACAACCAAAGTATTTCTTATCTTCAAGCATAGAATTTTTACGCGAAACGGGCTGAAGTTCATTTTCATCAACTATTTCGAAATATTCGAGTTTGAAATCAGTGTTTGAATTTATTGTGCTGGTTACGAACTCTTTTATTTCGGGTATATCTGAGTCTTTAAGCATTTCAGAGGCATCGGAAAGTGTTTTATAAATAATTCCTGCTTTTTCTCTTAAGGATGGTTCGAGCAGGATATTCCTGCTGCTCATTGCCAATCCGTCGGGTTCGCGCACAATGGGGCATCCTATTATTTTTACAGGAAGCCTTTTTTTCCTCACAAGTTCTTTAACTATAACAAGCTGCTGAAAATCTTTCTGTCCAAAATATGCTCTATCAGGTTTGACTATATCGAATAATCTGCTAACAACCTGGGCTACTCCGTTAAAATGACCGGGCCGGTAAATCCCTTCCATAACTTTATCAAGTTTTCCGAAATCGTAGTTTTCTATTTTAAGGCCGGCAGGATAAACTTCTTCCACTGGAGGAATAAAAACAGCATCATCTGTTCTGAGTATTTCTGAAAGCAATGAAAGGTCTTTCTGAGGTGTGCGGGGGTATCTTTCAAGGTCGTTTTTATCGTTGAACTGGGTTGGATTTACGAAGATGCTTACGGTAGTCAGGGGACATTCCAGGAGGGATTTTTCAATTAAGGAAAGATGTCCTCTGTGAAGGGCGCCCATTGTAGGAACAAATCCTTTCGGGGAGGCTTTTATGGATTCAATATGATGTTGCAACTCTTTAACTGTATTGAATACTTTCATTTTACTGGCAAATATGTTCTTCTATGTGATTAATTTACATACAAACCTAAGAAAAAACAGGAAAGGGGCGAAAGTTAATAAAAATACTTAATATCAATTATTTTTACTAAATTTGCAGCCTGAAACGATTGGTGGTTTTTATAGTGGCAGAATAGATGGAAAGTAAGAAGGTTTTATTTGTTTCTCAGGAGATAACTCCTTATCTGGCAGAGACCAGGATGTCGAAGATAAGCAGGTATCTTCCACAGGGTATTCAGGAGAGGGGTAAGGAAATAAGAATTTTTATGCCTCGTTACGGATGCATAAATGAAAGAAGAAACCAGCTGCATGAGGTAATCAGGTTATCAGGAATGAACCTGATTATTGACGATACGGATCATCCGCTGATTATTAAGGTGGCATCTATACAGTCGGCGCGGATGCAGGTATATTTTATTGACAATGAAGATTATTTCCACAGGAAATTTGTTGTGACCGACAATACAGGAAAAGAGTTTGAAGATAATGATGAAAGGGCTCTTTTTTTTGCCAGAGGGGTACTGGAGACGGTGAAAAAGTTAAGGTGGGCCCCTGATATTGTTCATTGCCACGGATGGATGTCGGCTCTTGTACCTGTATACTTAAAAGACATCTATCATGACGATCCGATTTTTGCAAATCATAAAATTATTTATTCAGTATATAATAATGAGTTTAAAACTCCGTTTAGATCTACGTTTGCAGATAAACTCAGATATGATGGTATAGATGGGGATAATCTGAAACTGGCTCAGAAACCTGATTTTATTAATATATCAAAGCTTGCTATCAGGAATTCGGATGCGGTTATTATAGGAAGTGAAGATGTTAATCCCGAACTGTTGAAATATATTAAATCGACAGGCAAGCCCGTTCTTGAATATCAGGATGAGTCAAATTATATTGATGCCTATAATGAATTTTATGACAAACTTTTATCGTAAAGTAAAAGATACTGGCAATCTGGCTGGTAATATTTCTTTTTCAAACAATTTGTTTTTTTCCGGGATAGTGTTGTTTGCAACACTTTTTTTGTTTTCCTGCACTGAGAAATTTACTGATATAGGGATTAATTTATTGCCTTCAAAGGATTTTGTAAATATCCGTTCAAGTGATACGATAACGGTAGAGTCTTTTACGGAATACCGCGACAGTGTTCCCACCAGAAACAAAACATATTCATATCTGGGCGGACTTTATGATCCGTATTTTGGCAGTGTTTCATCCGATTTTGTTGCCCAGCTCCGTTTGACGCAGCGTTGGCCTTCAGGTGGCGACAATGTTATTATTGATTCCGTGAAACTTTACTTATATATAAGTGGTGCAAAAGGTGAACTTGGGGCAGACCAGGTAATAAGTCTTTGGGAGATAACCGAGAAACTGAGTTCCGATTCGGTTTATTATTCAACCCGGGATCCTCACGCAGGTTATTATATCGGTTCATTTGCTCTACCGAAGGTTGAGAAAGATTCAGCACAGACACTTGAGGTCAGTTTGCCGCTTTCGTTCGGTGAATACCTGTTAAGGGACACTACAAAGCTTTTTCAGGGCGGTTCTGGTGAAGATTTCCGTGACTTTTTCAAAGGGGTTTACGTAACGGTAAGTGAGTCGGGAGAAAGCCAGGGTAAGGGTGTTATCGAAGGAGGGCGCCAGCTTCTTATACTGTCTTTTGAATCGGGAAGTTCAGCAGTTCCATTCTATATAACAATATATTATCATACTTACAAGGCATCAAATCTTAATTTCAATTTTATAATAAACAATAACAGCGTAAGATATAACAGGTATTATCATGATTTCAGCTCAGCAGAACCTGAAAAGAGAATAATGCACATCAATGATGGACAGAAGGATACTCTGAGCTATTTACAGGCATTTTACGGTGTATATACCAGAATAAGAATGAAAGGACTGAGTTCTTTCAGGGATTCACTGCCTCTTGCAGTCAACAGAGCAAAGCTGAGTGTGCCTGTTTTTATTGACGAGGAAACATACACAAAAACCAATATGCCTTCACCGGTATATCTGATTTATAAATCAGAAGAAGGTTATAACTATATTGTGCCGGATTATTACATGAGTTCTGATTTTTACAATGGAAAATTTAGTTCAACAACTTTAAAGTATACATTTAATATAGCTGCTTTTGTACAGAGTTATCTTGAAGGAAAAATTCCGGAACCTGAACTTATAATGTCACTTGGGGATAATGAATACCGGAATATAATTTTTAAAGCAAACAATAGCAATTCGCCTGTAAAATTTGAATTAACCTATAGCCGCTATTAATTTTTTTAATTTTTCCCTACATTAGCATTTATTTTCTAAACCTAAAACAGATGTGCGGAATAATAGGTTATATTGGAAAGCATTCAGCTAAAGAAATAGTTATAAACGGACTGAAAAGACTTGAATACCGGGGGTATGATTCAGCCGGACTGGCATTGTTTAACGGTGATGTGAAGGTGTTTAAATGTAAAGGGAGAGTCAGGGAACTTGAAGAGCTGGTTAACAAATCGAAGTTTGACGGTAACACTGGAATAGGCCATACAAGATGGGCTACTCACGGAGAGCCAAATGAACTGAATGCCCATCCGCAGGTTTCGTATAAAGGTAATTTTGTTGTCGTTCATAACGGGATTATAGAAAATTATGCCAGAATAAAAAGGCACCTGGAGGGTCGTGGTATAGTATTTACCAGCCAGACCGACACAGAGGCAGTGGCTAATCTGATTGAACACCTCTATCTTGAAGGTAATCTTACAGCTGAACAGGCAATAATTTCAGCATTAAACAACGTTGAAGGTGCTTACGGTTTGGTAATTGTGTGCAGAAATGAGCAGGATAAAATATTTGCGGCAAGAAAAGGCAGCCCTCTTGTTATTGGTGTTGGTGATGGAGAAAATTTCATTGCTTCTGATGCCACTCCCATAATAGAACATACTCAGAGGGTTATTTATCTAAGAGATGATGACCTTGCAATCATCAGCCGGGATGAACTCAGTCTTAAAACAATACGTACTCCTGTTGTTCAGCCAGAGATCCAGGAACTTGATCTGGAGGTTGGAGAGATTGACAAAGAAGGTTTTCCGCATTTTATGTTGAAAGAAATATTTGAGCAGCCACGGGCAATTCATGATACACTCAGGGGGCGCATTCCTCCCGACCACTCATCTATTCAGCTGGGTGGGCTCCATGATGTGATGGAGAGATTGGAGAAGGCTCAAAGATTTATTATTGTGGCTTGTGGTACTTCGTGGCATGCTGGATTGCTTGGCGAGTACATTTTCGAGGAGTATACAAGAATTCCGGTTGAGGTTGAATACGCTTCCGAGTTCCGTTACAGGAACCCATTAATTTCTGAAAGGGATATTGTTTTAGCAATAAGCCAGAGTGGGGAAACTGCCGATACACTTGCTGCGGTAAGACTGGCAAAAAGTAAGGGAGCAATGGTTATCGGAATCTGCAACGTGGTTGGTTCAAGCATACCCAGGGAAACTGATGCAGGAGTTTATACACATGCAGGACCAGAGATAGGAGTAGCCTCCACAAAAGCTTTTACCACCCAGGTTACAGTGCTTTCGATGATAGCATTTGAGCTTGGTTTGCGCAGGGGTGTCATAACAGGTGAAGAGTACCAGCAACTTATTGATGGCTTGACCGCACTTCCATCACTTGCGAAAAAAACCCTTGAATTAAACAAGCAGGTTCTCGAACTAGCACATGTAATTAAAGATTCCAGAAATGCACTATATCTGGGAAGGGGTTATCTTTTTCCGGTTGCCCTTGAGGGTGCCCTGAAACTTAAAGAGATATCCTATATACATGCCGAAGGATATCCGGCTGCCGAAATGAAACATGGTCCGATAGCACTGATTGATGAAAACATGCCTGTTGTGATCCTGGCGACAAAAGATCACACTTACGATAAAATAATAAGTAATGTTCAGGAAATAAAAGCCAGAAAAGGAAAAATCATTGCTGTTGTCTCAGAAGGGGATGAATTTATAAATAAAATAGCAGATTATACCATTGAAGTTCCTGAGACACTGCCTGTTTTCTCCGGGATATTGACTGTAATTCCTCTTCAGCTTCTTTCATATCATGTGGCTGTTTTAAGGGGTTGCGATGTAGACCAGCCTAGAAATCTTGCAAAATCAGTTACTGTAGAATAAGTTATTATTCTGCAGGAAAATAGTTAATCAAAATCTTCATAAAGAATCAAATACTTGAAATATGCCTTACAGAAAACTCATTCACAGAGAGATAGCCATACTTGAATCTCAAGGCTGTATAGCCGATAACTGGGAGGATGTTGAGGTTAAAGAAGGATTTGATCCGTCAAGGTGCAGAAATGTAAAGTTCTCAGGAAAAGTCAAAATTGGTGTTCTTGAAAAGATATTTTATGAGCGGGCCGGCATATCATTTCGTGCAGGAATAGAAAATGCTGTAATTCATAATTGCACAATTAGTGACAATGTGGTTATCTGCAATATTAAGGATTATATTGCAAACTATTTTATTGATGATGAGGTTATTATAAGAAACTGCGGAAGGATTTACACTGAAGGAGAAACCTCTTTTGGAAATGGCACCTCCGTTGCAGTAATGAATGAATCGGGAGGCAGAAGTATTAAGATCTGGGACCGGCTCTCCTCGCATCTTGCTTATATTATGGCTTTATACCGGCACCGACCCGTTGCAGTAAAGAGGATTGAGGAACTGATCGACAGGTATGCCAGAAGTAAGCTCTCAGGTACAGGTTATATCGGAAGAAATTCTATATTAATTAATTGTTCACATTTAAGGAATATCCGTATAGGTGAATGTGCCCATCTAGAGGATGTCCTTTTTCTGAATGAGGGTTCGGTTAACAGCAACGTGAACGCTCCTGTTTTTATAGGGCCTGGAGTTATAATGGAACATTTTATTATCAGCTCAGGCTCAAGGGTTACAGAATCGGCTCTTGTTGAGAAGTGTTTTATTGGCCAGGGTTGTGAGCTGGCAAAACAGTTTTCAGCACACGATTCACTATTTTTTGCGAACTGCAAAGGACTCCATGGAGAGGTTTATTCGGTTTTTGCAGGGCCTTATACAGTTACCCACCATAAATCGACTCTGCTAATTGCTGGATTTTTCTCTTTTATGAATGCTGGCAGCGGTTCAAATCAAAGCAATCACATGTATAAACTTGGTCCGGTTCATCAGGGGGTTGTTGAAAGAGGAACAAAGACTGCCAGTGATTCTTACCTTCTGTGGCCGGCTCATATCGGCCCTTATAGTCTTGTCAGAGGGCGGCATCTGAAAAACGTTGACACATCACTATTCCCATTTTCCTATCTTGTTGAAAACAACAGGGAAAGTGTTCTTGTTCCGGGTATAAACCTTGTATGTACAGGAACAATAAGAGATGAAATTAAATGGTCTCTTCGCGATATAAGAAAAGATCCTGATAAAATTGATTTTATAAATTTCCTGTATCTTACTCCTTATTCTGCTAACCGAATGGTAAGAGGCATAGAAATGCTTTCTTATCTGAGAGATAATTCTGATGGCAATCCTGAATTTTACTGTTATAATAACAATCTGAAAATAACTTCCTCTGCACTGCAAAGAGGTATTGAACTTTATAAAATGGGCATTAATAAGTTCATAGGCAGTGTTCTGATTGAAAGGCTTGCCGGCAGAGAAATTAATTCCCACGACCAGCTCAGGAAATGCATCGATTGCAATGGCAGTTCAGGAAAAGGTGAATGGGTTGACCTTGCAGGCCTTATTGCACCTAAAAAAGAGGTTGAAAAACTGATTTCAATGATAGAGTCGGGGGAGATTGATTCACTTGAGGAGATATATTCTGCCTTCAGAAGGATGAATGACAACTATAATGAATGGGTGTGGGAATGGACTGCAGATTATCTGGAAAAAGTTTACGGGAAGCCAATGAGTAAATTATCAACAGAAGATCTATCCGATATAGTTATCAGGTGGAAAAATAGTCTTATATTCTTGAATGAAAAACTACTGGAAGATGCTGGTAAGGAATATTCTGCCGCTTCAATGACAGGATTCGGGATTGATGGAGACAATATGGAGAAAATTGAAGATTACCAGCAGGTGAGGGGTTTATATGAGGAAAATCCCATTGTGGAAACTGTTCTTCGTGAAATTGAGGAGAGGCCGGCAGAAGCGGACATTATATTGGAGAAGATCAGAATTTCGGCATAAGCAGGATCAACCTCTTTTCAGGTACATCTTTTCATAATATTTTTCATATTCACCTGAGACAACGTTCTCCAGCCATCTTGTATTTTCAAGATACCAGTCAATTGTCTTTTCGATCCCTTCCTCGAAACTTACGGAAGGCTGCCAGCCAAGTTCATTTCTAAGTTTGGATGAATCGATAGAATATCGGAAATCGTGCCCCGGACGATCTTTAACGAATGTTATCAGTTTTTCTGAATAACCCTCCATTCGTCCAAGTTTACGGTCCATTATTTTGCACAGTAGCCTCACAAGGTCAATATTCTTCCATTCATTATTACCACCTATGTTATAAGTTTCACCAATTTTCCCTTTATGATATATTAAATCTATTGCCGCAGCGTGATCTTCAACATAAAGCCAGTCTCTGATGTTTTCTCCTTTTCCGTATACAGGCAGTGGTTTATTGTTTTTTATGTTGTTTATCATCAAAGGGATGAGTTTTTCAGGAAACTGGTTTGGGCCATAATTATTTGAACAGTTTGAAATAATTATCGGCAATTTGTAAGTATTGAAATATGCCCTTACGAAGTGATCAGAACTGGCTTTTGAAGCAGAATAAGGACTTTTTGGATCGTATGGGGTTTTTTCAGTAAATGAACCTTTCTTCCCAAGTGTTCCATAAACTTCGTCGGTTGAGACGTGATAAAAAAGTTTTCCGGCAAAGTGTGAATTCCACGATGCAAGGGCTGCATTCAGCAGGTTTACGGTTCCTACAACATTTGTCATTACAAAATCGTCGGGACTATCTATTGACCTGTCAACATGCGACTCTGCTGCAAGGTGAATCACTCCATCGAATTGGTATTTATTAAATAGGTCTACAACAGTTTTTTTATCAACAATATCTGTTTTTTCGAATATGTAATTTGGAGATTTTTCGACATCAGCAAGATTTTCAAGATTGCCGGCATATGTCAGCTTATCGGCATTAACTATCAAATAATCAGGATGTTTATTTACAAACCGCCTCACTACATGAGAGCCTATGAATCCTGCACCTCCTGTAACAAGAATGGTTTTTTTCATATTCATTTCATTTTACGCAGGTTTTTTTCCCATTCCCATGCTGATTTAAGGGCATCACCAAGGGAATATTCAGTTTTCCAGCCGAGCTCTTTATTAGCCAGGGTGGCATCGGCCCATATTTTTTCAATATCTCCCGCTCGGCGGCCGGTAATTCTGTATTTCAGTTTTATCCCTGTTACTTTTTCAAAAGTGTTAATTATTTCAAGGACTGAAACTCCTTTACCGGTGCCAAGATTGAAAATTTCGTAATCTTTCTTGTTACTGCCTCCGATAAGGCGTTCAACAGCTTTTACATGAGCCTTTGCAAGGTCGGAAACATGTAGGTAATCTCTGATACATGAACCGTCGGGTGTATTATAATCGTTTCCGAATACTTTGAGTTCGTCCCTCAGTCCAATAGCTGTTTGTGTAATGAATGGTACAAGGTTTTCGGGTACGCCTCTGGGGAGTTCGCCTATGAGAGCAGAAGGATGTGCTCCTATTGGATTAAAGTATCTGAGTGAAATTGCCTTTATTTCATTGGAAGCCACAGTTGTATCTCTTATGATATCTTCACAAATTTTCTTAGTATTACCATAAGGTGAAGTTGCAGGTTGCAGGGGAGAATCTTCTGTAACAGGAAGCTTGTCGGGCTGTCCGTAAACTGTGCATGAAGATGAGAACACCATGTATTTTACCTGGTGTTTTTTCATCATTTCAAGGATATTGATTGTGGAGAGGATGTTATTGCGGTAGTATTCGAGGGGTTTTTCCACTGATTCACCAACAGCTTTGAATGCTGCGAAATGAATCACGGCTGATATACCGGGGTATTTTTTGAAAAGATTGTCGAGTCTGTCTATTTCGCAAAGGTCGAATATTTCCAGAGGAGGTGTTTTCCCGGTTATCATACCAATACGGTCATTTATCCAGGCTTCCGAATTATGCAGGCTATCAACGGATATAACCTCAAAGCCCTTCTCTACCAGTTCAACCATTGTATGAGAACCTATATATCCGGTTCCACCTGTTACCAGTATAAGATTTTTCATTTTAAAGACTCCAGTATCTGATATTTTTTATTTTTCCCCTGTAGATGCCTTTCACATCTATTAAAACTCCATCGGAATTCAGCAATGATGTGAAGAAGTTTTCATCTAGGTCGAGATACTCTTTATGACTAACTGCGACAACCACAGCATCGTAGATGCCCGAAGGAGCTGTGGCGAGTTCAATGCCGTATTCGTTTTTCACTTCCTCCGGCGATGCACCAGGGTCGACCACCTCCACTGTTGCACCAAAATCCTTCATCTCATTGATAACATCCACTACTCTTGAATTCCGGATGTCAGTCACATTTTCCTTGAAGGTAATCCCCATTACAAGTATGCGTGCATCTCTTGGGTTTTTTTCGTTCGCAATAATCTTTTTTATAGTTTGTTTGCCTACATAACGGCCCATGCTGTCGTTTACAAACCTGCCTGAATCGATAATCTGCGGATGGTATCCCAGCTCTTTTGCCTTATATGAAAGGTAGTAAGGGTCGACACCGATACAGTGGCCTCCCACAAGGCCTGGATAAAATTTCAGGAAGTTCCATTTTGTTGAAGCAGCTTCAATTACTTCATAAGTATTGATGCCCATCCTGTTAAATATGATAGAGAGTTCATTCATGAAGGCGATGTTGATGTCGCGTTGTGTGTTTTCGATGATTTTTGCCGCTTCAGCTACCTTAATAGAACTTGCCCTGTAAACTCCAGCTTCGATGATCAGCTCATAAACCCTTGCAATCTCTTCAGCCGATTCAGCATCACAGCCGCTGGTGATCTTAACAATTTTCGTAAGGGTATGATTTTTATCTCCTGGATTAATTCTTTCGGGGGAGAAACCAACTTTAAAATCTTCTTTATACTTTAATCCGGAAAATTTCTCAAGAACAGGTACACAGTCTTCTTCGGTACAGCCCGGATAAACAGTGGATTCATACACCACATAGTCTCCTTTTTTCAATATGGTGCCTACTGTTTCCGAAGCGCTGAGTACTGGTTTAAGGTCGGGGAGGTTATGTTTATCGATAGGGGTTGGGACCGCTATAATATGGAAAGAGGCTTCCCGTAAATCATCCGGATTGGATGTAAAATATATATCGGTGCCTTCAAATTCTTCTGGTGGCAGTTCATTACTGGGATCAATTCCCTTTTTCATCATTTGAATACGGTCTTCTTTTATGTCAAAGCCTATTACACTAAGCTTTTTTGCAAATGCCAGTGCAATTGGCAGCCCGACATAACCTAGACCATTTACTGAAAGTTTGGTTTCTTTATTTATAAGTCTGTCAAATATCATCTTAAAGAATTTTTTTAAGCATTGGATGATAATTACCTTTCAGTCCCTCAGGTTTTGCATTGCGAATCGAATAGACTATTTCGATTGACTGCCGGCATTCTTCGAGTCCGAATCCGTTACCTCTCAGGATTTCAGCATATGATGCTGTGTGGAGGTCGGTGAATCCTTCACTGAATTCAACTTCCTCACCGTCAACAGTTACTGACCTGTATGTGCGTTTGCCTCCTGCTCTGAATTCTTCGGGGATGTCATTAAAGTCGAGACTGAGAAACCATCTTATTCTCGCCTTTTCCAGTTCGAGATAACCAGCAGCTTTGTTGTACTGTGAAAGGTGGACTATGTTTTCCTGCACTTTTCCGAAAATCCAGCCAAGCATATCAAAAAAATGAACCCCGATATTGGTGGCAACGCCTCCTGATTTCTGGGTGTCTCCTTTCCATGAAAAGAAATACCAGTTTCCACGACTTGTAATATAAGTAAGGTCTATATCATATTTCGTGTTGCGAGGTCCTTTTTCTATTTTTTCTTTTAATTGTTTTATTGCAGGATGAAGGCGGGTCTGCAGGATTGAGTAGACTTTTTTCCCTGTCTCTTTTTCAATTTCCTGCAGAGCATCAATGTTCCATGGATTCAGTACTACCGGTTTTTCGCATATCGCATCGGCCTTGTGTCGGAGGGCAAATCTGATATGAGCATCATGCAGATAATTTGGAGAGCAGATACTGACATAGTCGATCATTGTTCCCGAGCGCTTTAGTTTTTCGAAATGCCGGTCGAAGCGTTCAAACTCTACAAAAAAATCACTATTTGAAAAGTAACTGTCGAGAATGCCTACACTGTCGAACTTGTCAAGGCTGGCAAGCAGGATATTTCCTGTATCCTTAATAGCCTTCAGGTGTCTGACAGCGATATATCCGGCAACACCGATGAGACCGAAATTTTTTGGAGAATTTTCCATCAACTTTTAAAAATCAGGCAGTAAAACTAACAAATTTTGGAAACGTTTCCATTTTCGAGCTTATACTTTTCACCGCTTTCCGGGCATACTGCAATGCCATTTTCATCAAAGTTAAGACGGTGACCGTATTCGCTCATCCATCCTATTTGCCTGGCCGGATTTCCTACCACAAGAGCATAAGGCTTTACGTCTTTTGTTACAACAGCTCCGGCTCCAACAAAAGCATAACGGCCGATGCGGTTACCACAGATAATAGTGGCATTGGCTCCTATTGTGGCACCCTTTTCAACAATTGTGGTTACATATTTATCCCTCCTTACAATGGCGCTTCTCGGATTGATGATATTGGTAAAGACCATTGAAGGACCCAGGAAAACATCATCCTCACAAATGACACCCGTATAAATTGATACATTATTCTGGACCTTCACATTTTTGCCAAGTTTTACTCCCGGTGAAACGACCACATTCTGACCAAGGTTACACCCTTCTCCAATTTCACATCCTGTCATAATATGGCTGAAGTGCCATATTTTCGTTCCCTTTCCGATTTTACAACCTTCGTCAATTACTGCTGTTTCATGGGCAAAATATTCTTTTTCCATATTATTGTTTTTATTTACAATCAAAAACTAAAAGAATTCAAGAACAGATTTTGCAATGTATTCAAGCTGTTCCCTTTCAATTTCTGGACATATAGGCAGGGAGAGCACTTCTTTGCAAAGCTGTTCGGTTACAGGCAGATCTCCCTCATTCCATCCCAGGTATCTGTAGGCTTTCTGCATATGTATAGGAAGGGGGTAATATATCATTGTCGGGATATTCCTCGACTGCAGATGTTTTTTCAGAAGATCCCTTTTTCCGTTGAGAACTCGTATGGTATACTGATGGAATATATGTGTTGAGTTTTCTGTTCTGCCGGGTATAATTATTTCCGGACAGCTGGCAAAAGCTTCATCATAAAATAAAGCGGCCTTTTGCCGTGCTTCATTGAAACTATCGAGGTATTTAAGCTTTACGCGGAGTATGGCGGCCTGAATGGTATCAAGTCGTGAGTTGACTCCAATGCATTCGTAATGATATCTTTCCTGCATCCCATGATTTGCAATACTTCTCATTTTACGGGCAAGCTCATCATCATCAGTAAAAATTGCACCGCCATCGCCGTAGCATGCAAGGTTTTTTGAAGGAAAAAAAGAAGTTGTACCTGCTATGCCCATTGTTCCTGCTTTTTTTCTTTTTCCGTCGCTGAAGATGAATTCAGCGCCAGTAGCCTGAGCCGTATCCTCAATAACGTAAAGACTATTTTCTTCTGCAATTCTTAAAATTTCTTCCATATTGGCACATTGACCGAAAAGATGCACCGGAACTATAGCACGAGTTGAGGGGGTGAGTCTTTTTCTGATTTCAGCAGGGGAAATATTAAAGGTCTTTTCGTCAACATCGGCAAATACAGGCTTCAGTCCTAGAAGCGCCATTGTTTCTACTGTGGCAATAAAGGTGAAGCTTGTAGTTATGATTTCATCACCCGGTTTGAGGCCAAGTGCCATGTAAGCGATCTGCAGTGCATCTGTTCCGTTGCCGCATGATATTACATGCTTTGCACCAAGGTATTGAGCCAGTTCATCTTCAAACTTTTTTATTTCCGGCCCTTTGACAAAATTCGTTGAAAGTAGCACTTCATTTATGGCTTTATCTATCTCCGGTTTGAGTCTCTCATACTGTGCCCGTAAATCGGCCATCTGTATCGCTTTCATAGAATATCAATGGTTTTGAAACACGAAGTTAGCACAATTCTGCTTATTGAAACATAAAGCTGAAATATTGATTTATTTTTCTTAATTTTGCTTTAGCAATATATACTTCTGTGGACATAGTTGCAATTATAAGGGAACTGCTTTTCAGTCACGACTGTGTAATAATCCCGGGCTTTGGGGGATTTATAGGTAATTATTCACCTGCCCGCACAGATAAGGAGAGCTGCACATTTTATCCACCAGCCAAGCGAATTTCATTCAATCGCAATCTGAACCAGAACGATGGACTTCTTATTAGCAGAATATCAGTTGCAGCAAATTTAAATTATAATGAAGCAAAAAAGCTTTTAGAGGATTTTGTGGCTGATATCAGAAGAAGGCTTACCAGAGGAGAAAAAGTGACATTTGAGCGGATTGGAACATTTGTAAACAACAGTGAAGGGAATGTGCAGTTTGAGCCTGACAGGGATGTGAATTACAACCTTAACTCATATGGCCTTGCTCCATTTCAGTTCCCGATGCTTGAAGGCTACGACGTGCGTAAAAGGTTGATGGGAGACTCTTATGAAGATACTGTCAGAAGTGTAAGTATAAGAAGATATCTCTGGAGAGCTGCAATCTTAGTCCCTCTTATTGGAGCATTGATTGCAGTGCCACTTACTACAGATATTTTCAAAACAAAGGTTCAGGTTACCAGTCTCAATCCTCTGATAACAGCCATATCTGACAGCGGAGTAAAAGAGAAACCCGCCGTAGATGAAACAAAAGGTTTGCCGTCGGACAGTATAAGTGAGAAGATTGTTGACCAGGTTCAGAGTGAACAAAGTACTCCTGCAGTCAATATTTCAGAACCTGTTCAGCAAATGCCCAATGAAGAATACGGAATAATAACCGGCAGTTTCAAATCGGAGTCAAATGCTTTGTTGCTGGTAAAAAAACTGGCAGGGGAGGGCTATTCTGCAGAGATAATTCAGGGAGCCAATGGATTTTACAGGGTGAGTGCTCTCCGGTGCAAATCTCTTTCAGAAGCAGAGTCTCTAAAGAAGAGTATGGAGGCCCGCTACCCGGGTGCCTGGATAGTAAAGTTAAAATAGTTATTTAACCACGCTTCCGTTATCGGTTTTTTCAACAGGAGAAACAAGTACAAGTTTACCTCCAGGTTCTTCAGCCATAAGGATCATCCCTCTCGATTCTATTCCTTTTATTTTTCGAGGTTCGAGATTGGCTATTATAAGAATCTGTTTCCCGACCAGTGTTTCAGGCTCATAGTATTCTGCAATGCCCGATACTATTGTACGTATATCGGTACCACAGTCAATCTTCAGTTTCAGCAGTTTGTTTGTTTTAGGCACTCTTTCAGCTTCCAGTACCGTAGCTGTGCGGATATCCATCCTTGAAAAATCTTCGTAAGAAACAGGTTCTTTAAGGGGAGATGCTGCTGCTGACACAGTCTCATTCTCCCTGCGGGTCTTCATTAATTTTTCAATCTGCCTGTTTATAGTTTCGTCATCGATTTTTTCGAACAGGAGTCCTCCCTTGCTGACCTGATGACCCGGTGGCAGAAGTTCCGTTTTTCCGGCATCATTCCATGTGAAACTGCTGAGATTGATCCACTCCCTGAGTTTTTTCATTGAAAAGGGTAGGAATGGCTCAAGAATGATGCTCAGATTGGCAGTAATCTGTAGTGAGATATTGATAATTGTTTTGACTCTATCCGGATCGGTTTTGATTAGTTTCCAGGGTTCGGTGTCGGCAAGATATTTATTTCCGAGGCGTGCAAGGTTCATGGCCTCTTTCAGACCTTCTCTGAACCTGAAGTTTTCAATTGCTTCACCGGTGGCTTTTGTCAGCCGGGATATTTCATCAAGCACTTCTTTGTCAGGATTGTTTAATGTACCAGGTTCAGGTACCCTGCCCGAGAAGTAGTTGTTTGTAAGAACAAGTGTCCGGTTAATGAAATTACCGAGTATAGCAACCAGTTCATTGTTATTGCGTGCCTGAAAATCTTTCCATGTAAAGTCATTATCTTTTGTTTCGGGAGCGTTGGCGCAGAGGGTATATCGAAGAACGTCCTGTTTTCCCGGGAATTCTTCTAAATATTCATGCAGCCAAACGGCCCAGTTGCGTGATGTGGATATTTTGTCATTCTCAAGGTTCAGAAACTCGTTTGCCGGCACATTATCAGGCAATATGAATGATCCTTCGGCTTTGAGCATCACCGGAAATATGATGCAATGGAACACAATGTTGTCTTTGCCGATGAAATGAATTAGTCTTGTTTCGGGATCTTTCCAGTATTTTTCCCATTCTGGTGTAAGTTCCTTAGTGGCGGAGATATAGCCTATAGGTGCATCGAACCATACGTATAGCACTTTCCCACTGGCATTTTTCAGTGGAACCGGCACGCCCCAGTCGAGGTCGCGGCTTACAGCACGTGGCTGAAGACCCTGGTCGAGCCATGATTTGCACTGGCCGTAAACGTTGGGTTTCCATTCGGTATGCTCTTCAAGAATCCATTTTTTCAGCCATGGCTCATACTTATCGAGTGGAAGATACCAGTGAAGGGTTTCTTTAAGCACAGGCTGACTGCCACTGATGGCAGAACGCGGATTGATAAGGTCGGACGGACTCAGAGAGCTGCCACACTTCTCACACTGATCACCATAGGCATTTTCGTTATGGCAGTGTGGACATTCGCCTATGATGTACCTGTCGGCAAGAAAGCAACCGGCTTCGGTATCGTAGTACTGAAGTGAAGTCTTTTCAATGAATTCCCCTTTGTTATAGAGTTTCAGGAAAAATTCCGAAGCAGTTTCGTAGTGTATTTTGTTGGTTGTACGTGAATAAATGTCAAAAGCGATTCCGAAATCCTCGAATGCTTTTTTGTTCATTTCATGGTACCTGTCCACTACCTGCTGTGGGGTAATTCCTTCTTTGCGTGCCTTGAGGGTTATTGGCACACCGTGCTCATCAGAGCCACAGATGGAGATGACATCTTCTCCTTTAAGCCGAAGGTAGCGGGTATAGATATCGGATGGCACGTACACACCTGCCAGATGGCCGATATGTATTGGCCCATTTGCATATGGCAATGCTGAAGTAATCAGGTACCTTTTGAATTTCTTCATAACACGAAAACGTTGAGATTATTAAAAACTCCGCAAATATAAGAAATTTGAATTAGAGGATTTATCCGTAACAATTGTGATAGAAGCAACCAAGGTTCTTTATATTAGTTCTTGTGGAACAAAAAATTATATTACAAACTTGTAGTCTGATAAAGAATTATAATTTTATTTCTTAGAAACTATGATTTAGAAGAATACATAATCTTGATGAAAAAAGCAAATAATTAAGTAATTTTGATTTTAATTTAAAGCATAACATTAGTATGTAGTTTGCTATTATTAAATAATACAATAACCTTAATGAAAATTATTTATTAATTTAAATAAATAAATGAAGAAAAAGAATATTTACTTTCACGAAATAGACCTTAAAGAATTACGCATTCGTAATTGTGAACGAAAGGAGTTTGTGAAGAGATTAACTGAAGTCCCTTATCTTGGATATGAAGTTGAAGATATTTCAGACGGACGTAAAATTGTCATTGTCAAACCTGGGGGTAAACAAGCTTGGGGAATTATGAAAAAGGATGATTTTTTTGTTTTTATTTATAATCCAGAAGAAAAAAGTCTATGGCAAATAACACATAACCAGATTTATGAAGATTTACTAGAAAAATCTAAAATTGACAAAGAAGCGACAATTGAAATACTTAAAGCTTTTGAAAAAGTTTTTAATGGTGAGGAACCTGATGAAGTGCTTAAGTTGATATCTCTTTCAAACCCTGCAGGAGAAAATCCGGAAGCATTACTTAAGGCCTATAAATGGATCTGGGGACAGGAAGATGTTAATTATCCGACGGGGCAAGGGAGAAATATGTCCTGGGAAAAACTGAAAGAATTACTTGACTCATGGATAAAATGATAATTATTTGATTATTTATATATAAAACTTTGTAATGAAGAAAAAGAAGTACAAGATCAATGATGAGGAATCAGTTTTCCCATTAATAGTAATGGAAAGTTCTGAATATTCACCCAACAAATGTGTATTTCGTAACGATGAGCTGGGTGTTTGGCTCTACCATGCTAATTGTATAGAATTTATGGATAGAGTTATTAGCAAATATCCCACAGGTAAGTTTGATATGATATTTGCTGATCCCCCTTATTTTTTGTCAAACGGTGGTATTACATGCCATGCCGGTAAAATGGTTAAAGTAGACAAAGGGGAATGGGATAAATCAAAAGGGCCCGAATTAAATCATGAATTTAATTATGAATGGTTATCAAGATGCCAGAAGCTTTTAAAGCCTAATGGAACAATTTGGGTTTCAGGGACTCATCATGTTATACATTCGGTTGGGTATGCTATGCAGCAGCTTGGTATGAAAATCTTAAATGATATTACATGGGAAAAACCAAATCCTCCTCCAAATCTTTCATGCCGATATTTTACACATTCAACAGAACTTATTATCTGGGCTTCAAAGAATGAAAAATCGAAACACCGGTTTAATTATGAGCAAATGAAGAAAATTAACAATGGCAAACAAATGAAATCGGTGTGGATTATTCCTGCACCAAATGGTGATGAAAAAAAATTTGGTAAACATCCTACTCAAAAGCCTTTAAAACTTTTAGAGAGGATAATACTAGCAAGCACAATAGAAAATGATATAATATTTGATCCATTTGCAGGAAGTTCAACTACTGGAGTAGCTGCGATAAGATTAAATAGGAAGTTTGTTGGATGTGAATTAGACGAAAATTATCTCTCTTTATCAATAAAACGATTAGAATCGACGATTAAAGAAAGAATTACTTCTTTTAGATTTATTGAATCATTATAATGAAAGCAGGTGGTAGAGGTGGGGCCAGTACGATTACTGGCCTCAATTTTGAAAAAAAGGTTGACCTTCAAAAAGTTATTGAAGAAATTCCTGGTTATAAGTTGAGTAAAATACCAGATATGGCTGGCAAATTAGTATATTTTGAAGATAAGTTGGTGGCCAGATGTTTTAGAAAACATGATTTTTATAGGTTTTTAGAAGAAAATGAAATAAACTGGCGTAATTTATTAAGTAAAAAATTATTACCTGATGACGCTTTGCTGGTAATTATACGAAATACCTTATATATAATTGAAGTAAAACATCAACAAGTAATCGGTTCTGTTGATGAAAAGCTTCAAACATGTGATTTTAAAAGGAAACAATATCAGAAACTTGTAAGACCTTTAGGTTTAAATGTTGAATATGTCTACATTCTGAATGACTGGTTTAAAAAGCCTGAATATAAAGATGTCCTAAATTATATTAATAGCGTTAATTGTCATTATATGTTTAATGAAATACCACTCTCATGGCTTGGTTTACCTTCAAAAACTTAAGTTTAAGTTTATTTACTTAAAATTATCTAAGAATATGAATTAATGATAGTTCCAAAAAAGAAAATTCCACAATTACTAAAACCTGGCGACGAAGTCATAATAATCTCACCTTCGTATGCAATTGATTATGAGAAGATTGAAAATGCCGTAAAGTTCCTTGAAGGTTGGGGTTTGCGGGTGAGGGTTGGGAGGAATGCCTTAAATCGTTTCGGACCGTTTGCAGGGACGGATGAGGAAAGACGATGGGACCTGCAGGAAGCAATCGACAATAGAAATATTAAGGCAGTATTCTGCTCGCGTGGTGGATATGGCCTGCTGAGAATAATTGACAGGCTCGATTTTCGCCCTTTGAGGAGAACCCCTAAATGGTTTATCGGTTACAGTGATGTGACGGTACTTCATATGTGGCTTAACGAAGTGTGTGGCATAGCCTCCCTTCATGCTGAAATGCCACTTCATTTTTCAGATAATCAGCGTAGTAATGAAACCTTCGTAACACTTCATCAGGCGTTGTTTGAAGGCAGATTTTCGTTCTCGTGGAAAGGTGTAGCCTTGCGTGGCACGTATGCTGAAGGTGTACTCACCGGAGGCAACCTCTCACTCATCTACAGTCTGATAGGTACAAAGGGGGAACCTGATACAAGTGGTAAGATACTTTTTATTGAAGATGAAGGAGAATATTATTACAGTGTTGACAGAATGCTGACCTCACTGAAGCTTGCCGGGAAGTTGAAAAGTCCTGCTGCACTTCTCACAGGAGGATTCAGTAGCATGCAGGATGGCAAAATCCCATGGGGAAAGACGGTTGAGGAGACAATTGCAGACATTGTAGAGGATTACGATTTTCCGGTTTTTACGGGGTGTCCGGCCGGGCACATAAATGATAACCGTGCCCTGATTATGGGTGGTTATGCAGTGATTAAGCAGGAAGGGACTGAAATAAATTTGAGTTTCAGGTAATTTCAGAATGCTGAAAGGAGAAGGTCGAGGTTTTTCGAAAGCATTCCGAATTTCTGTCCCAAAGTTTCGTTTGTAAGAATTCCGTTGTAAAGGTATGCGCCGTTTCGAAGACCTGCATCGGTTTTCAGCAGCTGTGTTATGCTTCCGGCATCGGCGATATTTTGAAGTAAGGGTGCGAAAATGTTAGAAAGAGCTATTGATGCTGTACGGGCAACACGTGAGGGCAGGTTCCATGCCGAAAAATGAATCACTCCGTGCTTTTCATACATAGGATCTTTCAAAGGACGGCACTCAGTTGTTTCAATACATCCTCCGCGGTCGATACTGAGGTCTATTACCACAGAACGCTTTTTCATCAGCTGTATCATCTCTTCTGTGATATAGTACCATGGTCTCAAATCTTCAAGTTCTATTGCACCTATCAGCACGTCGGCTGATTTGAGTGCCTTTGTAAGCACCTGTGGGTGGAATGTAGAGGTTTTAAGCCTTTGTCCGAGCAGACTCTGGAATCTTCTGAGCCGGTGAAGCGATTCATCGAATATCATAACTTCTGAGCCCAGGCCCAGCGCAGCGCGGGCAGCGTATTCCCCGGCTGTGCTTGCACCAACAATTATTACCTGTGTGGGCGTTACACCTGTTACTCCTCCCAGCATTACACCTTTGCCTCCATGATGGTTACTGAGATAATCAGAGGCAATCAGTATGGAAGTAATTCCGCAGATTTCACTCATTGATTCCACCACTGGAAGCACACCATTCGAATCTTTTATTTTCTCAAATGCAATGGCGGTAACTTTTTTTCTTATCAGTTTTGCCAGAGTTTCTTCATTAAGTTTCAGGACATTGAGATATGAAATCACCGTCTGATTGCCTTTCATGTAATCAATTTCAAACTCTTCGAAAGGAGCTACTTTTATTACTACATCGGCACTGAAGACCCTTGCAGGTGAATCAGTTATAATTGCTCCGAACTCGCTGTAATCCTTATCGGTATAATTTGCCCCCATTCCTGCTCCCTTCTGAATTATTACCTCATTGCCATTTTCCACGAGTATTGAAACAGCTTCGGGTGTGAGGGCTATCCTTTTTTCATCGTCATTTTTGTCGCAGGGTATTCCTATAGATATTTTACGATGCCTGTATGTTGTTTCAAGCTGTTCTTCCTGCGGCATGAAAGATGCATTTCCGTAATTTTTGTTTTCTCTGTTACCCTGTTCTTCCATTTTTTCCTGATCAGTTTATAAATTCAAAGGTATAAAATTGAAAATGCAGAACAAAATACCCTACTCAAAATCAAGTATTCTCTCTTCCTGTGGGCCGACACTGATTTTTATCCTCACGGTATTTTCAGGAAGGAGTTCCTTAATAATTTCGGGCCATTCTATAAAGCAGTATGAGGTACCGTATAAATATTCTTCAATTCCAAAATCATAAGCCTCGCTGATGTTTTTAATTCTGTAAAGGTCGATATGATAAACCGGTTCACCGCTATCTGTAAGATATTCATTAACGAGTGTAAAAGAAGGACTTGTTACAGAGTCGACAGCTCCGAGTTTTTTACAGATTGCCTTGATGATGGTTGTTTTTCCCGAGCCGAGAGGTCCGCTGAAAGCAAAAATACGCCTGCTGCCCGCAACTGCAAGAATATCTTCCGCTGCTCTTGGAAGATGTTTCAGTTCGCTTATTATTATTTTGAAATTTGCATTTATCATATTGCCGGTTCAAGAAATGCCAGAGGTAGAATCATTTCCTGCATCGAAATCCCTCCATGCTGAAAAGTGTCTCTATAATAGGCTGCATAATGGTTAAAATTATTTGCATAAACAAGGTAATCCCTGTTCATTGCAAATATATATTTTGAACTCAGATTTGTTTTTGGCAGGAATGCTTTTTCAGGTGCTTTTATTTCAAATACTTTTGACGGATCGTAATCGAGACTCCTTCCTGTCTTATACCTCAGTGAGGGTGATGTTTCCCTGTCACCGATTACTTTAACAGGATTATTAACTCTGATTGTTCCGTGGTCGGTGGTGAATACAATTCTTACTTTCTTTTCGGAGAGTGTTTTGAGGAGTTCGAGAAGAGATGAATGAAGAAACCATGATTTTGTAAGGCTTCTGTAAGCGCGTTCATCGTATGCGAGATCCCTGATCACTCCTGATTCGGTGCGGGCATGCGACAGAATGTCGACAAAATTGTATACCAGAACATTCAGGTTATTTTCCAGAAGAGAAGTCAGTTTCTCATTCAGTTTTTTTCCTTCAAGACTGTTGTTTATTTTATGGTAGCTCCATTTGATATTCAGTCCGGCCCGTTGAATCTGTCTTTTAAGAAATTCTTCCTCAAATTCATTTTTTCTTTCATCTTCTATATTGTCTGCAATCCACATTCCCGGCATTGTCTGAGAGATTGAAAGTGGCATAAGACCTGAGAAAATCGCATTCCGGCTGAACTGTGTTGTGGTTGGCAGAATGCTGAAATACATTGTTTCGGAAATGATTCTGAACAATTCTGTCAGTTCGGCCTGGATGGTTTTCCACTGATCGTAACGTAAATTGTCGATGAGAATGAAAAAAACAGGTTGAGAATTTGATAATTCCGGGAAGATCTTTTTCTGCATCAGTTGGTGGGAGAGAAGAGGTTTTTCACTCACAGCAGGGTCGAGCCATGAAAGATAATTTCTGGATATAAAGCGGCAGAATGCAGTATTGGCTTCATCGGTCTGGGTTTGCAATATCTGGTTCATACCCGTTTCAGGCAGCTTGTCCAGTTCAAGTTCCCAGAAGACGATCTTTTTGTATATTTCGATCCAGTCATTAAACGTTGAAGCTCGGGCTATCATATCGGAGATTTTCCCGAATTCTTTCTGGTAATCGATTGTTGTTTTTTCGGTAATGAGTTTCTTCTGTTCAAGATTCTTTTTAAGTGCCAGCAGTATCTGGTTCGGCTTAACCGGCTTAATGAGGTAATCAGCAATTTCTGAACCTATTGCAGCTTCCATCAGGTTCTCCTCCTCGCTCTTGGTTATCATTACAACCGGTATTTCTGGTTTTATTTCCTTGATAAACCTTAATGTCTCAAGCCCACTGAGCCCGGCCATATGTTCGTCGAGGAGTATCAGATCATAGATATTTGTTCTGACAAGCTCAACAGCATCATTACCATTGGAGCAGGTTGTTATTTCATATCCTTTTTCGCTGAGAAAATAAATATGAGGCTTGAGTATTTCAATTTCATCATCAACCCATAATATCTTATGTTTTCTCATCCCTCAGCAAGTTTTATTTATCATCTTTCCCTCCGAGATAGTTATCAACGAAATATACTCTATATCTATCAGGATTCATGTCTTTTTGCAGGGCGGCAAAGTTGTTTCTGCCGATAATAAATTTAATAATTTTTGCTCCAGTCTGGTTTCTGATTTCTTTTTCAACATTGAAGGCATTGTAATACTCCATTGCTTCATTCAAATCTTTGAATCCCGCAACTGTAATCATAATATATTTATTTTCAACAAGTTCACCTGTGGTTCTGAAATTGCGGTTTGTATAATTGTCTATATTATAGCTTATTACATCAAAAGTTGCCTGATTGATATTGAATGAAGGATCGATGATTGCCAGGACAAAAAGGTGGGGCGAATCTTTGTCTTCGGTATAAATTTCCTTTGCGGTTTGTTTGTCTTCTTCTATTTTCAGTTCTGGAATTTCCTGGTTAAGGAAGGCGATAAGTTCTTCTGCCCTTTTAGCTTCCGGGGTGTCGGGCCAGGATTTTATGACTTTGTTAAGCTCTTCCTTGAAAGTTCTTTCATCTTCAGTGCGCGCCACGCAGTAACTTTTCAACAGCTGGAATTTGGGTGCAAGTTCATGAAGTGAAAATTTTGAAAGGCCATCGTTGCAAAGAGCAACTGCAGTGCTGAAGTTTTCATTAAGCCAGGCGTTATATGCTTCTTCATACAGTTTTTCAGCCTGTCTGTTTTCTTCAAGTTTTCTGTTGAAGTAAGATGGGTCGGAAATGATTTTTGCAAATTCGCTCTCAGGGTATTTTTCTATAAGACGTTGCCTGTAAATTTCCGCCATCGGTGTATTATTTTCTTCCCTGTATATATTATATAATGTATAAAATGCATCAGGTTCGAGACTGCTTCCAGGGAATCTCTGGATGAGATTTTCTATTGTAACGGTAGCTTTTTTATTGTCTGAAAAGTTTTCGTGATAAATTTTTCCTGCTTCAAGAAGGGCGAGTGCAATTTTCTGGTTCGACACTCTGAGGAGTGAGTCATTAAGCGGAAGGTCTCGAAGGTAATATTCAGGCTTTTTGTTATCGGCTTCGGGCGGTATTTCATTCTGTTTACCATTTTGTATGGCTGCTGCTCCTTCGGCCGTTTCAGGTGAGGCTGTCCTTGAGGCTTTGTTAAGTCTCCTCCAGTTGTCTTCAAGCGGGCGATCCCCCCATCTTCTCCTGAACTCAGTCCGCCCAAAGGTCAGAGCTGCCTGATTGTAGAAATACCATTTTCCTTCCTGCTGAATATTCTGCTGAAAGCGTCTTTCGTTTTCGTAATATTGACCAAGGTTGTACATGTTTGCCGGGTTCTGCCCTGAAGCCTGGGCTTCTGCTTCAGCACGGCGTACATTTTCAATAATTGAAGCAATAAGTATATTCCTTTCTGAAGGATTCATTGAGGCTACCCTTTGCAGGCTGTCTTCCCTCTGTATCACAAGAAGGCGGCTTACCAGTGAGTTAAGATTTTTTGCTTTTAGTTTAACAGACTGAAAGTCGGGATATTTTTCATCAAGAAAATAACTTGCACTGTCATAATATTTTCCGGCATTAATATAATCAGGTATATTGAAATAATATTCAGCCAGGGCAAGATAAGTTTTTCCTTTCTGGTTTTTATTGGAAGTGCTGGCGGCGGCTGACTTTTTGTAATAGCTAATGGCCTCTTCAGCTTTACCCTCTTTCATGCACAGGTTTGCTATAGCAAAGTATATCATGTCGTGATATTCTTTGTTTTTAGGGTCACGAAGCATTTTCATGAGTTCTTTTTTGACACTTTCAATATTTCCCTGTTCAGGATTCAGAGCACCGGCAAGATTTATTCTGGCATAGAATTCAACTTCATAAGGGGGATTCATTTTAATTACCCGGCGGTAATTTGATTCTGCTTTTGCGTTATTGCCTGTTTTTTCATAGAGCTGTGCAAGAAGAAATGTGTATCTAATCCTGTTTCTTTTGCCGGTGGTATATTTAATGGCTTTTTCAAGGTTCGAAACGGCATCTTCATAGCGTTTCTGCCTGATATTCAAGTCGGTTAATGTAGTGTAATAGAGTGAAAGGATATTTCCCGGATAACCCTGTGAAACATCGAGCTCCCTTAGAATTCTTTGAGCTTCATTAAGGTTACCGGTTTCGGAATATGCTCTTGCCAGCCAGATTGATGATTCAGTCTTTACATCAGGGTTGGATGCATATGAGATATTGTAACCAAGGGTTGATTTAGCCAGATCGAACTCGTGCCTGTATATTCTTGCCTTACCTAAAAGAAGGTAACTTTTTTCAACCCAGTCGTTATATTCTTTTCTGTTAAGAAATTCTTCATCCTTTTCAGTAAGTGAAGTTTTTTTATTTGTTTCAGGCTTGGCTGTTATTGATTTAAGAGTAATTACTTTAGATGCTTTCTGGATAGCTCTCTCCATATCGGCTGATGCAACCTGTGCCATGGCAGGGTCGCTCGATTCAAAGACTCTCAGCAGTGTGGTGAAGTCATCCTTGTATGATTTTGTAATCTTATCGGCTCCAGCCTTGAAACTTTCATTTCCGTTGAAATAGATATTATATTTTGATGTCAGGCTATGATAAAACCTGGTTGTGCTGGTGTTTTTTTCAACTGAACACCCCGCCCCGGCTGCAAGAATTACCAGTACCGGCAGCAACCTGTATGAAATGTTACATCCGGACAATAAAAATCATTTATACTAAAACTGCCTGACCGGCTATTATAGTATGCTCAAAGGTAATTAAAACAGACGGGAGTTTTTTCAGTCGATTGAAATAACCCGTTTAATCTCGGGAACATCTTTTATAAGAGCCTGTTCCACACCCGCTTTCAATGTATAGAGGCTGTACGGGCATCCATGGCAGGTGCCCTGCAGCTTCACTTTTACGGTGTTATCTTCTGTAATTTCAACAAGACTTATATCCCCTCCGTCAGACTGAAGATAGGGCCTTATTCTTTCCAGAGACTTAATAACTCGTTCTCTGATGTTGTTGTTTTCAGACATCTTTTTTCAATTTATTTTTACTCGTTCTGTTGGTTTAATGTTTTTATTGCGTTCTGAAACTTTTTCAACCACTTTTTCTGCAAGTGCAAGGAATGCTTCCGAAGCAGGATTGCTACTGTCGAGTACGACCGGTCGTCCTGTGTCACATCCTTCCCTTATACTCTGCACAAGAGGTATTTGCCCAAGAAGGGGCACATTCATTTTTTCTGACAACGCCCTGCAGCCTTCCTTTCCGAAAATGTAATACCTGTTTGAAGGTAGTTCGGCAGGTGTAAACCACGACATATTTTCAACTATTCCGATTACAGGAACATTTATCTTTTCATTTCTGAACATTGCTATTCCCTTTACTGCATCGGCAAGTGCTACTTCCTGCGGAGTACTTACAATTATGGCACCGGTTACTGCAACTTCCTGGACAAGTGTGAGATGAATATCACTTGTGCCCGGTGGAAGATCAATAATGAGATAATCAAGGTTGCCCCAGTCGGTCATCGACAACATCTGCTTCAGGAAATTTGATGCCATCGGACCTCTCCACACAACGGCACTGTCGGGCTCAACGAAAAATCCAATGGAAAGTACCTTTATGCCGTATTTTTCGAGAGGGGCAATAATATCTTTGCCATTAATATTTTTTACCTGAGGCCTGAAATCTTTTACATCAAGCATAACAGGAACTGAAGGGCCGAAGATATCGGCGTCGAGCAACCCTGTTTTATAACCTTTTAATGAAAGTCCTATTGCAAGGTTAAGTGCTATTGTTGATTTGCCCACACCCCCTTTTCCTGAAGCAACTGCAATGATATTCTTTACACCTGGCAAGTTGTCGTCAACAGCCCTGATCTCTTCTGCAGGCTTACTTTTCTCAGTTACTTTGATTTCTTTTACTACAGCATCAGTGCCAAGTGTATCCTTAATTGCTCTAGTGATATTGCTTTTTATTGACGAGAAGAAAGGATCTGAAGCTTTCTCTCTCAGCAAAGTAATTGTAATACCAGTATCGTCTGATTCAATTTGCTGCACAATGCCCAGAGAAATAATATTTTCTTTTTTTTCGGGATGGATTACTTTCTCAAGCGCATTCTTTATCTGTTCTTCCGTAAACATTATTTTTATTTAAATTAATTTTAAATAAGCAGCAATATTAGTCATTTTTAATGTTATGGCAAAATTTATTCGAACTGCTTAATTCCTTTGATGGGTCCCAGAACCTTTCATGGAAGTTAAGAATACGATCGTCCTCAATGACAAGCCCTTCATTTTCGAGCAATTGTTGCATCAGTAAAGGTGTTCCAAAATGATGTTTTCCAGTCAGCAGTCCGTTGCGGTTGACTACACGGTGGGCTGGTATAGCAGCATGATTGCATACATTGAGAGCCCATCCCACCATCCTGGCCGACTGTCCTGTGCCAAGATATCGTGCAATTGCGCCATAAGAAGTAACCCTTCCGTATGGAATTTGCCGCACGACTTCATAAACCCTTTCAAAAAAACTTATGTTTTGAGAACGGTTACTTTTGCTCATAATCAATAATTTCCCTTTTTTTATCGAGCCGGAATGAAAGATAATGGATTTTCTTGCCTTCCTTTAAAAATCCTTCTTCGTAGAAAGTTCTGAGTGTCAATATTCTGTTATCTGGATGCGAAGTATAGACATCAGGTGTAGAGCATATTATTTCAAGGTTGTTATATGAAACCAGGTTAAGAGTATATTCATATAGCAGTTTGTTATCGGTTTTAAGATGGATAAGTCCGCCGTTTTTCAGGAAGGTACGGTATTTATTTAGGAATAATGGGCTGGTCAGACGTTTTGAGATGTTTCGTTTCTTTTCGTGGGGGTCGGGGAAGGGAAGCCATATCTCATCGATCTCATCTTCTGCAAACAGATTGGTAATGAATTCAATGCGTGTACGGATAAAAAGTACATTTTTCAGGTTTTTTTCAATGGCAGTTTTAGCTCCTCTCCATAATCTTGCTCCTTTAATATCAATCCCGATGAAATTAATTGCGGGCATTATTTCAGCAAGACCGGTTGTATATTCCCCCTTGCCGCATCCCAGTTCGAGGATAATAGGGTTGTTATTTTTAAAATATTCTTTTTGCCAGAGTCCCTTCAATGGATGGGGGCTATTTCTAATACTTTGAAAATCAGGTTCTATAACGTTATTAAAAGTTTTTATTTCGGCCCAGCGGGCGAGTTTGTTTTTTCCCACAGCAAGCAGTTTATTTTACAGGTATTTCGGCTTTTTCGATACGAAGCCCCACGTTATAAACCCCTTTAAGGTTTCCAGTTCTCATTCCATGACGGACATTTATTATATAAGTTCCTTTTTCAGGAAAATAGACTCCTTTTCTGAAGATAAGATCATTTTCTTTGATGTTTCCGAAGCCTCTGCCGGTTCGCTTTCCTCTGGCGTCGGCAAGCATGTACTCGACAGTGTCTGTTATTGTTCTGCCCGATGGAGAATAGGTTGATACAAACAGCCAGATATTTTGATAAGGATACTCCACACCTGTGCGAATTGTTATAAAAACATTGCTTACCGATGAGGTATCAGTAATAACCGGAGCAAATGATATTACGTTGTCAATTGTCCAGTTTTCTTCCGGAATTTTAACGAAATCGGTGTAAACAATTTTTTTGTCACACCCGGCAAAAATAAGCACCAGACAGAGCAGAGCAGTTGCAGCAGGCTTAATTTTTTCTCCTGTCATGATGTTTTTTACGTTTCCTGTTTTGAGAATCCTTCTGTTGTTTCAGTTCTTCGTTAGCCATCTGTTGCCTGTCGAAGCGAGTGATGCTATTATCTTCAAGCAGGTCACCCGCTAAAGGTTCTTCATTCCATGATTCTTCAGCAGCAAAGAGAAAATCTGGCTTGATGCCCTTTTGGTTAAGTTCCTGTATTTCTCTCACTTTGTCAACAGATATGGACATCAGATTTGCAGCTGTATTTGGTTCTTTTGAGTACCAGTAGATTGCTTTGTGGACTTCCATTTTCTGGAAATAAAGGGTTCGGTCGGCGAGTTCAAGAGGAACATCTCTTGGAGGGAAATTTTTCTGGGCGTCCACATAACAGTCGAACTCGTAGCTCAGGCAGCACTTAAGCTTGCCACACTGGCCTGCAAGTTTCTGGGGATTAAGTGTGAGTTCCTGGTATCTGGCATGTGTTGTGGTAACCGATGAAAAATTTGTAATAAAAGTCGAACAACAGAGTTCCCTTCCGCATGAGCCTATTCCTCCTATACGTCCTGCCTCCTGTCTTGCTCCTATCTGCCGCATCTCGATCCTTACTTTGAATTCCTCAGCAAGAATTTTGATAAGCTGGCGGAAGTCAACCCTTTCATCAGCAATGTAGTAGAAAATAGCTTTAGTTTTATCGCCCTGGTACTCCACATCGCTGATTTTCATATTCAGATTGAGGCTTTCTGCTATTTTTCTGGATTTCAGCATTGTGGGTATTTCCAGCTTCTTTGCCTCTTCCCATTTCTCAAGATCAACAGGTTTAGCTTTACGGTATATTTTTTTTATTTCCTCCAGTGGAGGAATGACTTTAAGCTTTTTCATCTGTTCCAGTACCAGCGGACCGGTTAGTGATACCCTGCCAATATCATGTCCTGGAGAAGCTTCAACTGCCACTATATCACCTATTTCCAGCCGTAAATTGTTTACATTTCGGTAGAAACCCTTCCTTGTGTTTTTAAATCTTACTTCAACAATTTCATTGTTAGTTACTTCAGGAGGAAGGTTTTTCAGCCAGTTATAAGAATCAAGTTTATTCAGACCGGGACAGTATGCTGGTTCTGCTACCTTTTGTTCGGTTTCAGGTTTATTTTGTTGCCTGTTATCTTCCATTTGCTCTTCTCTGCTTAATACTGAACTGCAAAGGTAATTAATTGTTACGACATGGCAATTTCAACGCAAAGAGTTCAGCGAATGAGTTTTGTAACCTTGAGGGCAAGGTCGAGGAATACCAGTTTTGCATAACCGTTTGCTTCGATGTGAAGAGCGGCTTTATTGAATTCTTCAGCAAGTTTGTTGCAATTACCAGTAGTTATATAAGGGTGAAATTTTTCGGAGAAAGCAGCTTCCTCATCCGAGAGGAAGACCAGTTCTTTCTGGTGCTGTTTTAGTGACAGCATAAGGTTTTCCCTGAGCAGTCTCAATGAGTATTCAAGGAAGTTTTTCTGGGTTTCCCTGCCTGTTGAAGCCATTCTATCGGCCCATTCGATCATAGCTGCAATATCTCTTTTCCATGCGTGCCGCATAAGAGTGCGGAAATTTTCCAGGTTCTGAGTGGTTGCCTCATCTTTTTCGAAAATGCTTATAGCCCTGAGAAGATTTCCCTGTGACAACCGTGCAATTTCATCCGCTTCTTTTTCAGTTGCCCCAAGAGTATTTCTGAGATAGCTTTTTATCTCTTCATTTTTAAAGGCAGGAATTTTCACCAGCTGGCATCTTGATAATATCGTAGGTATTATTTTGTCGGGTTCGTCACTTACCATAAGAAACAGAGTCTTTTCAGGAGGCTCCTCAACCAGTTTAAGCAGTTTGTTTGCAGAAGTCTGGTTCATCCTTTCAGGCAACCAGATTATCATAATTTTGAAATCTGATTCATATGGCTTCAGGCTAAGCTTTCTGATAATCTCCGATGACTCGGCAGTATATATCATGCCCTGACCCGACTCTTCTGAACCTATCATTTCAAACCATTCGTTAATGCTTCTGAATGGTGAATTTGAAATAAATTCTCTCCACTGCGGCAGATAGTCATCGCTTGTAGGTTCTTCACTGCTTCCTTTCTTTTTTATAACAGGGTATACAAAATGAAGGTCAGGATGAATCATCTTCTCGTATTTGATACACGATTTACATGTACCGCATGAATCTTTTTCGTGCCTGTTTTCACAGCTTATGTACTGTGCAAAAGCAAGTGCAACTGCCAGACTACCGCATCCTTCAGGTCCGGTAAAAAGCTGGGCATGACTCACCCTGTTTTCTTTAACCGACTTTATAAGCTTTTCAATAGTTTCCTGATGGCCTGGTATTCGTGCAAAATTCATGGCGGCATGTAGGTTATTGGATTCAATTTTTAAGGTAACTGTTCAACAGCTTTCAGGGCTGCTTCGTAGTCTGGCTCCTGTGTTATTTCAGGTACCTGCTCGGTGTATCTGACTGTGCCGTTTCTGTCAATTACTACAACGCTTCTTGAATATAATCCTGCAAGAGGGCCGCTGGTCATTTCAACACCATAATCCTTTCCGAAATCACTGTTGCGAAAACCTGACAGAGGTATAACATTTTTTATGCCTTCAGTTGAACAAAACCTGTTATGTGCAAAGGGCAGATCTTTAGATATTGCAAGGACAAGTGTGTCTTCTTTCCCTGCAGCGAGCTCGTTAAATTTTCTCACCGACGTTGCGCAAACAGAAGTGTCGAGGCTTGGAAAAATGTTCAGGATGAGCTTTTTGCCTGCAGCATCTGCAAGAGAGAAATTGCTGAGGTCAGTTTTAACGAGAACAAATTCCGGAGCCCTGGCTCCCGTAACCGGTAGATCTCCATAAGTGGTAACCGGGTTACCTTTGAATGTAATTGTTGCCATACGCTTTCAAAATTAAATAAAGTTTACTTAGTTAAACGAATTTTATTAAATGTATAAACCCGAAGATTCAGGTAAAGTTCATGAAGTTGTTTTCAAACTGGTGTTTACTTGTTTCAGCCTGAATCAATTTATTTGTATATTTGCTTTTCTTTATTTTACCAAAAAATGCATAGGTTTGCATTAAAAGATGCTTATAAACAATTAAAATAAGAGTTATATGAAAATGATTCAGGATTTCAGTTTTAAAGGTCTTAAAGCGATCGTAAGGGTCGATTTTAATGTTCCACTCGACAAAAAGACACTGGAAGTGACTGATGATACCAGGATACGGGGTGCTCTACCGACTATCAAGAAGATTATAGGTGATGGTGGGGCCTGCATCCTGATGTCGCATCTTGGGAGGCCTGAAGGCCGTCAGGAAAAATATTCGCTGAAACCAGTAATTCCGGTACTTGAGAAACATCTCGGGATGAAAGTGAAATTTGCAGATGATTGTCTGGGTGAAGCAACAGAAAAAATGGTGGCTGAGCTGAAACCAGGTGAAGTACTGCTGCTTGAGAATGTAAGATTCTATCCCGAAGAGGAAGGAAAACCGATTTTACCGGAAACAGCAACAGAGGAAGAGAAAAAAGCAGCTAAGGCTGAACTGAAGGTGAAACAGAAAGAGATGGCGAAGAAACTGGCCAGCTACGCTGATGTTTATGTTAATGATGCATTCGGAACAGCCCACAGGAAACATGCTACAACGGCAGTTATTGCAGATTACTTCCCCGAAGACAAAAAGATGTTCGGATTCCTCATCAACAGCGAACTTGCTGCCATGGACAGAGTGCTGAACAATCCACAGAGGCCGTTTACTGCCATCATGGGTGGGGCTAAGGTGTCGGATAAAATTATGCTGATTGAGAATCTTTTAAGTAAGGTTGATAACCTTATAATTGGAGGAGGTATGACCTACACCTTTGTGAAGGCAATGGGCGGAAAAATTGGAAAATCACTCTGTGAAGAAGATAAACTCGACCTGGCACTCAACCTCATCAACAAGGCCAAAGAGAAAGGTGTAAATCTCTATCTGCCTGTCGACAGTGTAAATGCCGATAAATTTGAAAATGATGCTCAGACATCAGTTTCGCCGGTTGATGATGTGCCTGATGGATGGATGGGACTCGACATAGGAGAAAAAACAATTGAAAAATACCGTGAAGTTATTATGAACTCAAAGACTATTCTATGGAATGGTCCTATGGGTGTTTTTGAAATGGAGAAATTCTCGAAGGGTACAGTGGCTATTGCCAGAGCAATAGCAGAAGCAACAGAGAAAGGCGCATATAGTCTGGTTGGTGGCGGCGATTCAGTAGCTGCAGTTAATAAGTATAACCTTGCTGATAAGATCAGCTATGTTTCAACAGGCGGTGGCGCCATGCTCGAATATATGGAAGGCAAAAAGCTACCTGGTATCACAGCAATAAGGGGTGAGTAAATATTTGCGGTTCCTGAGGCTGGGCATAAAAGCAGTCTCAGGAACCATATAATTTTTGTGCTTCGTAATATTTTGATTAGCAAAGATATAAACTCTTTTTACCGGAGTATCTTAGAGGCATAAAATTTGTTCCTGCAATATAAGATAATGTGAAAATTTAAAGAGATGAGGCCTCTGTTTCTGTTTTTAGTGGCGGTAGCAGTACTTTTGACAGGATGCAGGAAGGAAGATAAGCCTGTATATTCTGGTATTATGACCATAAACAACAAGATAGTCGAAAAATCACCTACCTATATTATCGAAGGCTTTCATGTTCCAACCGGGAAAAAGGTTTTTGACCTTAATAACCAGCGTGATATTATATCAGTATCGTCGGCTTATGATGTTTATTTAAATCCACTGAAAATAATTTTTATAACCAATAATTTCAAAAATTCATTCTACAGATACGGACAGTATAATGACACGAAATCAGCGGAAGATGCATTTACCGCACTTACAGAGTTTACTGAACCCGTGTGGACAGATATTGGTGACTCTGTAAGGATTAATCAGATCTGGATATACAGGACAAGTGACTCAAGATATGCCAAGCTCAGGATAATAAGCACCATTCTGGAAATAAGGCCAGATATGAAGTATCCATATGCGGAATGTACCTTTGAATGGGTATTTCAGCCCGATGGCACAAAAACTTTCCCTCCGAGATGAATACGGGGTATAGAGATAGGATTTTTAATATCAAACACCCTGAAGAATTTGAAGATATTGCCATTGAAGTTTTTCATTATCAGGTACAGCACAATCCGGTTTACAGACAATTTACAGAAAGGCTTGGCATTGAAATTAATGGAGTACAACGAATCGAAGAGATACCTTTTTTGCCGGTTGAGTTTTTCAGAAATCATACTGTAATTACTGGAAGCAGAGAGGCGGTAATGGTTTTTGAAAGCACCGGTACCACAGGAACGATAAAGAGCCGACATTATATCACCGACCCCAGTCTTTATGATGAGAGCCTTTTGAGAGGCTTCAAGTTTTTTTACGGCGACCCCAGGGATTATCTTTTTGCAGCTCTTTTACCCTCATATCTTGAACGGCCAAACAGTTCCCTGATTTACATGGTAAATAAACTTATTGATTCAGGTGCTGATGAAAGAAGCAGATTTTTTGAAAGAGGTTCATGGAAGCTGATAGACACACTTAAACTTGCGGCAGGAGAGGGCAAAAAAGTCATGCTCATTGGAGTAAGTTTTGCACTGCTGGATCTTGCTGAAAAATTTTTTTCCGACTTGAGTGGTATAATAATAGTAGAGACAGGAGGGATGAAAGGCAGAAGAAAAGAAATAACAAGGGAAGAGCTTCACAATATACTCATCGAGAGTTTCAATGTTCCTGCTATTCATTCGGAATATGGTATGACAGAGCTTCTGAGTCAGGCATGGTCACAGGGCAAAGGCAAATTCAGTTCTCCTCCATGGATGAAGATACTTGTGAGGGAGTTGAACGATCCTCTTTCGGTATCTGCAGCTCCGGGTAAAGCGGGTGCTATAAATGTTATTGACCTTGCAAACATAAATTCGTGTTCTTTTATAGCAACAGGCGACATTGGAAGGCTCCAGAGTGATGGAGCATTTGAAGTATTGGGGAGGTATGACCACAGTGAAACAAGAGGCTGCAATCTGATGGCTGAATGATGCAATTGTTACTGGATCTCTGACGCGTTAATTTCTATTCCTGCCAGGTCTCTTATAACTACAGAAGCAATAACTATTCCGAAGGCTGCCGGCATCCATGGTACTGTTCCTGCAACCGATGCTTTGTTTCTTTCTCCCTCTGTTCTGATTATTCTGGATTTTTCAACAATTTCGGGTGACCATACTGCCTTGAATCCTTCTCTTATTCCCAGCTTGTGAAGTTTCTTTCGTATCATTCTTGCAAGATGGCAGAAGGAAGTTTCTGATATATCACTGACCTTTATAAGCAGAGGATCGAATTTGCCTCCGGAACCCATGGAGCTTATAACACGGTAATTCCTTCTTAGACTGTGATATATAAGGAAAACCTTGGGTGAGAGAGTGTCAATAGCATCTACCACATAATCAAATGGTTCTTCAAGTATTTCGATCATTCTCTCATCCCTGATAAATTCGTTTATAACTGTAAGCTGTAATTCGGGATTAATGTCTCTAAGACGTTTTTCCATCACAAGCGCCTTGGGTTGCCTTTCGGTGCTGATGAGTGCGTGAATTTGTCTGTTGCGGTTGGAGGGCAGGATTATGTCACCGTCAGCGATCGTCATTCTTCCTATTCCTGAACGGCAAAGCATCTCGGCTGCAATAGCTCCAACACCACCGAGTCCAACCACCAGAATATTTGACGATTTTATCTTTTCAAGCCTTTCTTTTCCAAGGCAGAGTTCGGTTCTTGAAAGCCATTCTTCCATCAGACTCCGAAAAAAGTTCTAAAATTTGAATATAACTGACTTTTTAGTTGATCAACATTCAGACCAAGGTCTGTTGCAACTTTTTCATAAATAGTGCTGATTTTTGTATCCCCTCCGTCGGTTTCAAGAAAAATTCTGTTAAAGGGGAGGGACTTAAGAAGTTGAGTTGATTCAGGTCTCATAACAAAATCGAACCAGAAGGAAATGTACATTCCTCTGGCGATTAACTGCATTGCCAGTTCATGCTTGCCTCTGAAACCGTGTACAAGCCATGGCATACGGGGTTTAAACATTTTATGAGCCGAGAGAAGTTCTTCCCAGGCCTTTACACAATGTATATATAGAGGTTTTTTTACCTCTTCAGAAATAATAACCTGTTTTTCAAAGATTTCTTTCTGAAAATTAATTTCAGGTCCTCTCAGGCGGTCGAATCCTGCTTCTCCTAAAGCAATTACATTGGAATGGCGGGAATACAGAATGACCTTTTTCAGCTGCTCGTTGTAGTTTTTTACGGTCACATGCCAGGGATGTATTCCGATGGTATATGCAAGGCCGTGTGAATCGTCTGGAACTCTTTCTTCATCGGCAGTAATATTCTCTACGGAGAAGATACCTGTCGCAGATGAAGCTCCGTGGTTGTGGATGTCGATGAAATCGTCGGCAAGAGGAAGGTTCATGGCTGTTGAACGATTGTTGCAAGAGCTTTTTCTATTCTGTTAAGTGTTTCGTCTTTTCCTAGCCAGCTAATGATGTCGAATATTCCGGGTCCTTTAAGTTTACCCACAACTGCAATTCTAAGGGCATGCATTATGGTACCACTGTTGCATCCTTTCTTTTCTATCCATTCCCTGACGTTTTTTTCAAGGTTTACAGGGGTAAAATCTTCTATTTTCCTTAATAAATTTGATACTTCTGCAAGGAGGAGAGGTGACTCTTCGTTCCATTTTTTTCGTAGGGCGTCGCTATCGTACGATTCTGGCGGGCTGAAGAAAAAATATGCTTCATCCCACATATCCTTTACAAAATCTACCCGTTCTTTTATTAGTCCAACAAGTGTTTCCAGTCTGGCGATATCGCAACTGTAACCCTTTCCTTTGATTATTTCACTGAATTCATGTGCCAGCTGGTTATTTGAGCGTTTCTGGAGCCAGACATGATTGAACCATCTTGCTTTTACAGGGTCGAAGCGTGAGCCGGCTTTATGTATTCTCTCCAGTGAAAATTCCTTAATCAGTTCTTCCATGCTGAAGATCTCCTGTTCTGTCCCGGGGTTCCAGCCGAGCAGAGCAAGCATGTTTACGAATGCTTCGGGATAATAGCCGTCTTCTCTGTATCCCCTTGCGGTTTCACCGTAAGGCCAGTACAGAGGGAAAACAGGAAAGCCCATTTTATCACCGTCACGTTTGCTGAGTTTGCCTTTTCCGTCGGGTTTAAGGATAAGCGGAAGGTGCGCAAATAATGGAGCTTCCCATTCGAATGAGCGGTAGAGCATCACATGCAGGGGGAGGGAAGGCAGCCACTCCTCGCCGCGGATTACATGGGTAATTTTCATCAGGTGGTCGTCTACAATATTGGCCAGATGGTATGTGGGCATCCCGTCTGATTTGAAGAGCACTTTATCGTCGAGTGTTGATGAGTTTACCGTTATGTGCCCTCTTATCAGATCATAAAAAGAAATTTCTTCATTCACCGGCATCCTGTATCTTATCACATAAGGAATGCCGCTGTTTATCATTTCTTTCCACTGCTGTTCAGGTAGTGAAAGTGAATTTTTTAGTTCGTTTCTTACTTCGGCGTTATAAAGAAATGTTTTTTTCTGAGACTCGTATTTTTTACGCAGCATTTCTAGTTCTTCGGGAGTATCGAAGGCATAATATGCATGACCTTTATTAATAAGAAATTCAGCATACTGGCGGTATATATTTTTTCTGTCGCTTTGCCTGTAGGGGCCATACGGACCGCCTTCCCTCACTCCCTCATCCACTTTAATCCCGCACCAGTCGAGTGATTCGAAAATATATTCCTCAGCTCCCTCCACATAACGTGTTTGGTCGGTGTCTTCAATGCGGAGAATAAAAGTTCCGTTATGTTTGCGGGCAAAGAGATAATTATAGAGGGCTGTTCTTACCCCGCCAATATGAAGCGGTCCGGTGGGACTTGGTGCGAATCTGACTCTTACCATAATAACTTTGCGATTTTGCCGGCGTAAAGATACTTAAAGCTGTTAACATTTAACATAATAACAAAAATCATCATAATAGCACCGGAATTATTTTAATTTAGCCGTAGAATAACGCCCTGTTTTTCAAATTAAATTTATTTCCGTATGAAGACGATGAAAGCACTCGTAAAGTCAAAACCCGAAAGGGGAATATGGATGGAAGAGGTGCCCGTTCCGGAACCCGGCCTGAACGATGTAATCATTAAGGTGAAGAAGACAGCGATATGCGGTACCGACCTTCATATTTATCGCTGGGACGACTGGGCACAGAGAACCATAAAAACACCTATGATTATCGGTCATGAATATATGGGTTATATAGAAAAGATGGGGGCAGGCGTGATAAATTTAAAGGAGGGGGACAGGGTAACCGGAGAGGGGCATATTGCATGCGGCCATTGCCGCAACTGCCGTAGAGGTAAAGAACATGTATGTGAGAACACGGTTGGAGTGGGAGTAAATATTGACGGAGCATTTGCTGAATATGTTAAAATTCCCGCTTCGAACATTGTACCCCTCGACAAAAGAATACCTGATGACTGGGCAGCTATAATGGATCCCTTTGGCAACGCAACCCATACAGCTCTCTCTTTTCCGCTTCTGGGCGAGGATGTCCTTGTTACGGGAGCAGGATTGATAGGCAGTATGGCAATTGCTATAGCGCGTTATGCAGGCGCACGGTTTATTGTTGCAAGCGATCTGAGCGATTACCGTCTGGAAATCGCGAAAAAGATGGGTGCTACACTCACGGTTAATCCTTCAAAGGGTGAAAAGATTTCTGATGCAGTTAAGAAACTGGGAATGAGAGGTTTTGATGTAGGATTGGAAATGTCGGGTTCTCCTGCTGCTTTCCGCGAAATGATTCAAAACATGTATAATGGGTCAAGCATTGCCCTGCTTGGAATTCTGCCACAGGTATGCGAGATACCCTGGAGTGATATTATCTTCAAGGCAATAACTATCAAAGGAATATACGGAAGAGAGATGTGGGAGACATGGTACAAAATGGAGATGATGATAATAGGTGGTATAGATCTTAATCCGGTAATCACTCACCGTTTTCATGTTGATGATTTTCAAAAGGCTTTTGAGATTATGGAAGAAGGTAATTGCGGAAAGGTGATACTGGACTGGGATTGAGGGTTTACGGGTTAGCTGGTTGGCTGGTTTACGGGTTGGCTGGTTTACGGGTTAGCTGGTTAGTTGGTTAACTGGTTGGCTGGTTGGCTGGTTTACGGGTTAGCTGGTTTAGGGGTTAGCTGGTTGGTTGGTTAGCTGGTTAACTGGTTTAGGGGTTAACTGGTTGGATGGTTAGGTGGTTTACGGATTAGCTGGTTGGTTGGTTAGCTGGTTGGCGGATTAAGAATGGTTGAAGTTTGGTTTATTAGTTGAATTAATTTTAAATTAAAAAAATATGTATCAGTCATTTAAAAAACATCTTGAAAATCAGATCAAAGAGATTAAGGAGGCAGGCCTTTACAAAAATGAGAGAATAAGTGTGTCGCCGCAGGGACCGGAAATAACTCTTGATACAGGTCAGAAGGTTCTTAATTTTTGTGCTAACAATTATCTGGGCATGTCGAACAGTTCTGAGCTTGTAGAAGCTGCAAAAGAGGCGATGAAAACACACGGTTATGGTATGTCGTCGGTCAGATTTATATGTGGAACCACTGACCTTCACAAGAAGCTTGAAAAGAAGATTGCTGAGTTTTTCGGAACCGAGGATACCATACTTTATGCGGCATGTTTTGATGCAAATGGTGGTGTTTTTGAGCCTCTGCTAACTGAAGAGGATGCTATCATATCAGATGCATTGAATCATGCTTCGATTATTGATGGTGTAAGGCTATGCAAAGCGCAGCGCTACCGTTATGAAAACGCAAACATGGAGGATCTGGAGGCACAGCTGAAACTGGCACAGGCACAGAGGTTCAGAATTATTGTGACTGACGGTGTGTTTTCGATGGATGGTAATGTTGCACCTCTTGACCGTATTGTTGAACTGGCTGAGAAATATGATGCTCTGGTGATGGTTGATGAATCGCATTCTGCCGGTGTGGTTGGCAGGACGGGAAGGGGAGTTACAGAGTTGTTCAACCTTATGGGCAAGGTTGAGATAATAACTGGAACTCTGGGAAAGGCTTTCGGAGGGGCAATAGGTGGCTTTACAACAGGCAGAAAAGAGATTATTGAGATGCTAAGGCAGAGGTCAAGGCCATATCTGTTCTCTAATTCCATTCCTCCTCTGGTTGCCGCAGCAGGAATAAAGATGTTTGAGATGATGTCGGCAACAAACGAACTGCAGGACAGGTTGCATGCAAATGCAGAATATTTCATCGGCAAGATGAAAGAGGCAGGTTTCACAATAAAGCCAACCCAGTCGGCTATATGCGCCGTTATGTTATATGATGCAAAACTCTCACAGGATTTTGCAGCAAGGCTACTTGAAAAGGGTATTTATGTCATTGGTTTCTATTATCCGGTAGTGCCTAAAGGTCAGGCAAGGATAAGAGTACAACTCTCTGCCGCTCACACAAAAGAACAGCTAGATAAAGCCATTGAAGCTTTTATAAGCACCGGAAAGGAATTTGGATTAATTAAGAGTTGAAATATCTTGAATCAGGATCCACCGCATTTTGAGGATCCACAATTATTGCATATCAAACAACCTTCCTGATATACCAGAGTTTCGCTTCCGCAATCCTTGCATTTTCCTTTAGCTCTGGTACCATCGGGGATGTACCGCTTCAGGGCTCTTTCAACACCGTTTTTCCAGTTGTTGATTGAGTCGCTGTCCAGTTTAAGTGACTGGATAAGATTAACGACATCCGGTATAGGCATGCCGTAGCGGAGAACCCCTGAGATAAGTTTTGCGTAATTCCAGAACTCAGGCTTGAACATCCGGGAAAGTCCGCCTATTGTATTTTTATATCCATATTTATCGGTATACTGGAAGTCGTATCTGGTATTTCCGTCTTCGTCTTTTACCTTGATAATTTTACCTTTCACAATATTTTTAGGAATGAGCAGTGTATCTTCATCGCTCATACCTGTAAATATTTCATAAGGTCTTCCATCTTTGAGTCCTACGAAAGCAATCCAATCTTCCTCGTTGTTTTTGAATCTTATCACGTCGCAATCGAGTACTTTGGGTCTTTTGGGCCTTTCCACCACAGTTACCTGGTTGTTTGTTGCATTGACAAGTACTCCGTTTCTTGAGCCTTCACGGTAAACCGTCACACCCTTGCAACCCGATTTCCATGCAGTCATATACAGCTCACTTACGAGTTCTTCTGTTACATCAGCAGGGAGATTAATGGTTACGCTTATTGAATGGTCGACCCATTTCTGTATTGCGCCCTGCATTTTCACCTTTGCAACCCAGTCGATATCACTGGCTGTTGACCTGTAATAGGGTGAACGGGCAATAATTTCATTAATCTCCTGATCACTCATCTGCATCACGGCGTCAGGATCATAGTTGTTGACCTTGAGCCATTCGACGAATTTATGGTGGAGAACAGGGTATTCTTCCCAGCAATCGCCTACTTCATCCCTGAAAGTAATCTTTACATCCTTGTCGTTCGGGTTGACTTTTCTTCTTCTTTTATAGAAAAGTGAAAATACTGGTTCGATGCCTGATGTTGTCTGTGTCATGAGACTTGTAGTGCCGGTAGGTGCCACGGTCAGGAGAGCGATATTTCTTCTTCCATGTTTGACCATGCTTTCATAAAGAGCAGGGTCGGCCTGTTTCAGGCGTTTAATGAACGGATTGTTTTTCTCGCGATTGGGATCATAGATTTTGAAAGCGCCTCTTTCCTTAGCAAGGTAAACGGAAGCACGGTAGGCTTCAAGGGCAAGGGTTTTGTGTACTTCTACTGAGAAGTCAATGGCGTCGTCGCTTCCGTACCTTAGCCCGAGAGCTGCAAGCATATCGCCTTCACCGGTTGTGCCGATACCCATTCTTCTGACCTCTTCTGTTTTCTTCCGGATGTTTTTCCAGAGATTTTTCTCAACGAGTTTTAATTCTTCAGGTTCGGGATCAGCATCAATTTTTGCAAGTATTGAATCGATTTTTTCTATTTCAAGGTCGATGATATCGTCCATTATACGCTGGGCGAGTCCTACATGTTCTTTGAAGAGTTCAAAATCGAATTTAGCCTTTTTGGTGAAAGGATTTTTCACATAGCTGTAGAGGTTTATGGCTAGCAGGCGGCAGCTGTCGTAGGGGCATAGAGGTATTTCACCGCAGGGGTTTGTTGAAACTGTCCTGTAGCCCAGGTCGGCATAGCAATCGGGTACGCTTTCCCGTAATATAGTATCCCAGAACAGCACACCAGGTTCTGCCGATTTCCATGCATTGTGAATTATTTTGTTCCACAGCTCCGTAGCATCGATATCCCTGATAAATTTAGGTTTGTCGGAGTCGATGGGGTATTGTTGCCTGAATTTTGATTTTTGTTCCACAGCGCGCATAAATTCATCGGTAATTTTTACCGATATATTTGCTCCTGTCACCTTGCCGCTTTCAAGTTTGGCATCAATAAAGCCTGTAGAGTCGGGATGTTTTATTGAGATGGAGAGCATGAGAGCTCCTCTTCTCCCGTCCTGTGCCACCTCTCTGGTAGAATTGGAGTATCTTTCCATGAAAGGCACCACACCTGTAGAAGTAAGGGCGCTGTTAAGAACAGGCATCCCTTTCGGGCGGATGTGGGAGAGGTCGTGCCCCACTCCACCCCTCCTTTTCATCAGCTGAACCTGTTCCTGGTCTATTTTCATTATGCCGCCATATGAGTCGGCAGGCCCTTCATTCCCTATTACAAAGCAGTTTGAAAGTGATGCTATCTGAAAATCGTTACCTATTCCCGTCATTGAACCACCCTGAGGGACAATATATTTAAAATCTTTCAGTAAGCTGAATATAAATTCTTCATCGAGTGGATTGGGATACTTCTTTTCAATCCTGTGAATCTCTCTTGCAATCCTGCGGTGCATATCATCCGGAGTCTTTTCATAAAGATTTCCGTACGAGTCCTTAAGTGCGTACTTGTTAGTCCAGACTCTTGCCGCAAGCTCGTCTCCTTTAAAGTATTTTATTGTTGCTTCCATCACTTCGTCCTGAGAATATATAACCTTCGGGTTATTCAATTTGCCTTCACCTGCTCCGGCACAATCACCTGCAATATTTTTTCCGTCAGTTTCACCTGCCGAAGGCTGTGTCATCTTTTTTGAATCTTTCTTTTCTGACACTTCTGGTTTCTCGACAAAAAGTTCTCCCATATCCTGAACGTATTATGCTATTATTTACTGAAAAAGATTATGTTAGACAACCACCGGTAAAAAAGGCGGGTAGTTGCTAAATTAGATAACAGAGGTTCTAAAAGCAAGTCAAAAAAATTAAGGTTATTAACATTTGATTCAATAGTTATTAACCGTTAATGAGTTTATATTTTTCTTCCTGAAGGTGTGTGTTTTATGCTCGAGTTATAAATGTAAGTAATTAATAAACAGCACATTAAGACAGAGGTATCTTTAAAAAAGAAGGGGGGTTATTATTTAACCCCCCTTCGAACATTAATTAACTTTTAAGGATTTAGTTGAATGTGTATCTGAGTCCAATCTGAAGTCCCCAGGTACTGGCTGTTGTATTCACATTCTTGAATGTGGATGTAGGCAGTTTGCCTCCTGCTTCAACCATTTTGAATACAGGCTTGTTCGACACGATTCTTGATGAAAGTATTGAACCGTTGTTCAGGGTGAGTTCTTTTCTAACACCCCAGTTCGGATTTAGCAGGTTGCCAAAATTAAGAATGTCAGCTGAAATCTGGAGGGAATTTCTTTTACCTCCGATGTTTACAAAGATATCCTGCAGTATTTTTACGTCGAATCTATGGTACCATGGGAAGAATGCCCCGTTACGTTCAGCGTACTGTCCCAGGTGGTTCCTGAGGTATTTGTCCTGTGCAACGTATGCCCAGAAAGCAGATGCCTGCTGGGCAGCGGTGTACTTAACCACTCCGCCAACAATATAATCCTCGAAAGTAATTTCGGTCTGGTCTTTCGGGATATAGATAAGGTCGGCATTTACACCGTCGTTATTGAAGTCGTTGGAATACCTGTATGAGAAGTTGCCTGCGACATAACCTGAGTAGAATACTGAAACAGTTGTAGCTGCATGTTTCAGGTATTCAAACCTGTAGCTGAGTGAGCCCACAAGTCGGTGGGGGGTGAGGTACTGCGAATAGCTCAGGTCGAGGTCGTTTTGTCCTCTAACTGACAGGTTGTTCGACCATGCCGAGGCTGCCTGGGAGCCTGGGTTGCCGGTGATGTCTTTTGCCATCGAAGCAGTGTAGGCGAACATACCGTTGAAGTTCCTCACAATGGGGAAATTGAGCTGTGCAGTGAAAGTCCAGCTATAACCACGGCTGGTGTTGGTAAGAAGCATTACTTCCGAGAGGTTTGAATAGACCTTTCTGCCTGCTGTTGACCATACCGGCCTTTTGTCTGGTCCATCATAGGGGGCAAGGTCAGCCGGCTTGAGGTTGAGGTTTTTCTGAACAATTGCATTGATATCCTGTGTATATGTTCCCTCAAGAGTAAGGCTCATGTCGAGGGGCAGCTTTATGTCGGCTGCCAGGCTTGTCCTCCATACCTGAGGCATTTTGAACTGAGGATCGATGGCTGCTATTGAGCTTGGTGATTTTGTGCCTGCAGTCGTAGGAAACAGAGGATCGTGGGTTTTTGTTGTGGTATTATAATTTGTGGCTCCCATGTTGTAGAACGGATCGGGATTGAATTTTATGGAATCAAGTGTGGCAGTTGATGTTAACTCAACTGTGTTCTGAAGCATACCACTGTTTGTAGGCTGATTGGTGAACCAGACAAAAGGCAGGCGTCCTGTGAAGATACCTGTTCCACCACGTACCTTAAGTACTCTGTTCTTGAAGACATCCCAGTTGAAACCAACCCTCGGGGAAGGTATTACCTTTGTTTCAGGCCATTTCCCGAGGTCGAGCTTTACATTATTATCAAATGTAAGAGCAGCAACAGCAGGATTTGATTTTAATTCATTAAGGTAGAGCGGCACATCAAACCTGATACCATAGGTAATTTTTAAGTTATCAAGCAAATTGTATTCATCCTGTGCATAAGCAGCAAGCTGTCCGAAACCAAGTTCTGCAACCGGTTTGGGATTATTGGGGTCGAATGAATAGGTTATTGCAAAAGCAATCGGCTGATAACCTGGTACTCCGTTAACATGGTTCACAAATGACTGCAGGTCCTTGAATCTGTAGTAACTTGTACCATAGCGCATATATGAATTGCCGAAATAAAGGTATTCAAATGATATACCGCTTGTTATATTATGGCGGCCGGTCTTGTAAGTGACATTGTCAACTATTGTATATACATTGTTTACCACATTATTATTAAAAGTAAAGAGTTCATAACCGGCACTCATATATGCATCACCGGAACCGTCCCAGATGTCAATGAATGGGAAAATCTCACTCGGACTTGTTCTTGTATCCTGAATCAAAGTTACAGTGCCGAGAATCTGATTAGAAAGTGCAGATGAGAGATTGCTGTTAAGTTCAGCTGAGAGTGAATATACAGTATTCAGGAATCCGTAGTTTGAATTCTTAAACGACATCGCATTTACCCCAACTCTGCTTGAAGATGCCCTTGGATTGGGAGCGCTTGTTGCATTAAGCAGCTGGTCGTTTGTATTGCGTACCGTATTGAAGCGGATGCTTAATTTATGTCTCTGGCTTATGTTCCAGTCGAGTCGGCCGAGAATTTTATAGTTTTCAATTGCGAATGTTCCATAATCTTCAAACGGTCCTGTTTCGTATCCGAACTTCGATTTCAGGAAATTTGAGAATTTGATGAGTGAGTCGGCAGGAACCCGACTTACGTTGGGATCGCCAAGGTTATTTACGCCTGGTCTGTAGGCTTTCCATTCCATTCCCGGGACAGAAGAGCTTTCATATTCTCCATTAATGAAAAAGAAGAGTTTGTCCTTTATTATTGGACCGCCCACTCTTGCACCGATAATTTTTGTTGATGTTTTAGCTGCGGGAGGCAGCTCGAAATCGCCCACTTTTGTTCCGTTGAATGACTGGTCACGGTAATAGGTATAAACCGATGCCGAATATTCGTTGGTTCCCTTGCGGGTAATTGCGTTAATACCGGCTCCGGTAAAGTTAGCCTGTCTTACATCGAAAGGAGCAACATTAACCTGAATTTCTTCGATAGCATCGAGTGAAACAGGTTCTGCATCACCGCCAGGCATGTTTCTGCTGCTGAGTCCGAAGTTGTTGTTGAAGTTTGAACCGTCAATGACAATGTTGTTATAACGTCCGTCGCGGCCTGCGAAACTGTTGCTGCCTCCATAAAGCGGCGAGAGGCGTATGAAGTCATTTATGCTCCTGCTGATAGAGGGAAGTGAGCTAATGTCCTGGCTTCTGATATTCATAGAAACTCCCGTCTTGAGTGAGTTAAATGCTGAGGGCTTGTCTCCTACAACAACCACTTCGGTAAGTTCCTGGCTGCTCTCTGCAAGGGAGGCATTAAGGTCGAAAGTCTCACCAAGGAAAAGAGTTATATCGGTATAAGTCTTTTTGGTATAGCCCACAAATGATACTTCAACTTTGTAAGGGCCACCCGGACGCATACCCTGTATCAGAAAGAAACCTTCGGCATTTGCCGAAGCACCATAAACAGTTCCGGATGGAACATGAACAGCAACTACTGTAGCACCTGGCAGGGCCTGACCTCTGTTGTCAGTTACTTTACCTGCCATTGAAGATGTTGTTGCACCCTGCCCGAACGAAACCGCGGAAAAGGCCAAAAACATCAGAACTCCAAAAATTACTCTTGTTTTTTTGATCATAGTTTCAGGATTTATTTATGTAAAATATTAAAATTCAATAACTATTATTTTTTCCGTACAAACCTTTTCTGGAAAATACCAGAGTGCCAAATTATATTTCTTGAAGTCTTTCATTTATAAAGCATAATATGAAATTATAAACAAGATTTAAACCTGATTGTTGTTAATATCTTGTTGAAAAATTGACGAAAGAATCCTATCTGTTGCCCCTGTATTATCAGAAACATATTTCAGGGTGGCTTCTGAAGCAGATTTATAGAGTTCCATGCTGGAGAGAAGTTCATCGAGGATAGTGCTGAATTCTTCAAAATTTCTGAAACAGAATGCACCTTTTCTGCCAAGCAGGCTGACAGCCTCTCTGAACTTCCGGTAGTTTGGCCCGAACATAACCGGGATACCCCAGCAGGCAGGCTCCAGAATATTGTGTATTCCCTTTCCAAAGCCCCCTCCAACCGCTGCAATATATGCATACCGGTAAGCAGATGAAAGAATTCCGATTTTATCAATTATTAATACCCTTGCATCCTTGTTCTTTCCCGAAAATTCTGAAAATCTGACACAATTTGTTTTTATCATCCTTTCAAGCCTGTCAATATTTGAAGGTTCCGGCTCGTGTGGGGCAAATATCCATTTCATCCTTCCGGGATTGCTGTTGATGTACTTAACAATAATTTTTTCATCTTCAGGCCAGCTGCTTCCTGCAAGAAAAACTTTTTCACCGTTTCTGAACTCTTCAATCACAGGTATTACCGGTGCAGATGCGGCGATTTTTGATACCCTGTCGAACCTCGTGTCACCAGTCACTGTAAAATTGTTTATTCCAGCTTTACGAAGAAGCTCTGCCGATGCTTCATCCTGCAGGAAAAAATGGGTGAATTTTTTTAGCATCCCAAGAAAAAAACTTCCGTACCATTTAAAAAAATGCTGTGAGTTTCTGAAAATTCCGGAGACCAGATACAACGGGATTCCTTTTAAGTAGAGTTCCGATATATAATTATTCCAGAACTCATACTTTATGAAAATTGCCATTACCGGTTTTACTGTTTCAATAAAATACTTTGCATTTTTTCGTGTGTCGGAGGGGAGATAGCATATATAATCGGCAAAAGAATAGTTCTTTCTGATTTCATACCCTGATGGTGAAAAAAAGGTGAGAAGAATTTTCTGATCAGGTTTTTTTTCTTTTATCATTTCAATAAGCGGCCTTCCCTGTTCAAATTCTCCCAGTGACGCACAGTGTATCCATACAGGATTGTTTAAATATTCTGACTTTGATGACAGTTTTTCTTTCCACCCTTTCCTGCCTTTCACCCATAATCTGGCTTTTAAATTAAAAGGAGATGCGGCATAAATGCTCCACACATATAATCTTACAGCCAGAGAGTAAAGAAAGTTCATTATGAAAAGATTTCGCGGCAAAGATAAAAAACCTCAGGTTCCTGTAAAAATTATGCGGTTAAATATCTGTTACATATTTATTGCTTGGAACAGAATAAACTTGTTATTTTGCAGAATAATTGCCATTTGAATGGTACGGCTGATTGCCCTTATTATTTCTATTGCGCTTCAGGTTATTGCTGCAATTATAGCTCTGAGTTTTGTCAAGATGACAAAGTACAGGCTTTCGTGGATATTGCTTTCATTCTCATTTCTTTTCATGGCAATAAGAAAAATTATACAGCTCTGGGAACTACTGCGGGGTACACCCTCTTTTACATGGCAGATGATAGATGAATGGATGGGGGTGTTCATATCATTTATGATTATTGTAGGGGTTATACTGATACGTGAGATATTCTATTCCCTTAAAAGGGCTGAAACCGACAGGCTAAAAACTGAGCGAAGGGTTCTTAATGCAATTATTAACACTGAAGAAAACGAAAAGAAGAGATTTGCGAAGGAACTTCATGATGGTCTGGGTCCCCTCCTTTCCACAGTCAAGATGTCACTTTCGGCTCTGAATGGGAAAATCACCGACCCTGCTGGAATTGATATACTTCAGAATACGAACCATGTGGTTAATGAGGCAATTAATACTATCAAGGAGATCTCAAACAATCTCAGCCCGCATGTTCTTACAAATTTCGGGCTTTCAAGTGCTATAAACGCCTTCACTTCAAAAGTTAACAAAACCCGGGCCCTTGAGATCGATTTCAAATCGAACATGGAAGGGGTAAGACTTGACAATGACAAGGAAGTTGTAATATACAGAGCGGTTTGTGAACTAATTAACAATTCACTGATACATTCAGGGGCTTCAAGGGTTGAAATAGAACTTAACAAACATGATAAATTTATCACACTTCAGTTTTCAGACAATGGCAGGGGATTTGACACTTCGATACTTGGTACTGAAGATTGCAAGGGGATGGGTTTATCAAATATTGATACACGTGTGAAATCCATCGACGGAGTTTTCTTTATTGAAAGCAGCAAGGGCAAAGGAACAAATGCATTGATAAAGATTATAGTCTGATAAAGCAGAAGATGGAAAAAATAAAAATAATTATTGTTGACGATCATCATCTTTTCCGTAACGGGCTGAAGCTTCTCCTTGAAGGTATTCCGGAATTTGAAATTACCGGAGAAGCTTCAAACGGAGCAGAACTTCTTGATATTATCGACAGAACCCAGGCAGATATTGTATTGATGGACATAAATATGCCGGTAATGGATGGGGTTGAAGCTACAATTAAGGTACTGGAAAGAAAGCCTGAAATAAAGGTCATTGCACTTTCAATGTATGGTGAAGAAGATTATTATTACAGAATGACCGAGGCCGGAGCGCGAGGTTTCATTCTTAAAGATTCAGACATTTCAGAAGTCAGGGAAGCAATAAATACTGTAAAGCGTGGCGGGACATTTTTCTCCCAGCAGCTGCTTCAGAATGTCATTCAGAAAATCAAACACAGGGAAGCTGAAACAAAAGTTGCCGTCCTTTCGAAGCGTGAGAAAGAGATACTGGAGAAAATATGTGAAGGACTTTCAAACCAGGAAATAGCAAATGCACTTTTTATCAGCAAGCGCACCGTCGACAAGCATCGTGCAAATCTTCTCGAAAAGACCAATTCGAAAAATACAGCAAGTCTTATACTGTATGCAATAAGAAACAAGCTGATTAAAATCTGAATAAAATGGCCGACATTAATAACATAGGCCCGGCAGGTGAAGATATAGCAGTCCGCCATCTGGTGGAAAAAGGCTATAAAATCAGACACCGGAACTGGAAATCGGGCCAGAAGGAAATTGATATTGTTGCAGAGAACGAAAATTATGTGGTTTTTGTGGAGGTTAAAACACGAAAGGACGATTATTATATCCATCCACGTGATGCCGTGACTGATAAAAAACAGAAAATGATCATATATGCTGCCGACAGTTACATAAGGATTTACAATATTGACAAGGAGAGCCGGTTCGATGTCATAACGGTTATTTCCGACGGAAAATCATTTACTGTTGAACACATAGAAGATGCATTTTATTCCACATTGAGATAAATTGAATTATATGAAAACTAAATTATTTGCTTCACTTTTCCTTCTGAGCATTGTTTTTCCGGTTTTTGCCCAGCAAATAAAAACTGCATCACAGAAGCAGACTTCAACTGATGAAGGATATGTTTTTACTACGGTGGCAGACCTTAAAGCCACATCAGTAAAGAATCAGGCAATCACCGGCACATGCTGGTGTTTTGCAACCACTTCATTCATAGAGTCTGAACTCCTGAGGATGGGAAGGGGAGAGTATGACCTTTCTGAAATGTTTGTTGTAAGGTATAATTATATTGATAAGCTGAAAGACAATTACCTGAGGCAGGGCAGGGGTAACCTTGGTGAAGGTAGCCTTGCACACGACTGGATGATAGTGTTTTCGAGGGAAGGCATAGTACCTGAAGAAGTTTATTCTGGCCTCAACTATGGATCGACAATTCATAATCACAGCGAACTGAATGCTTTCATAAATGCTGTGGCAGAAGTTCCGGTTCGAAGGAAAAATGAAAGCCCGCAGTACCATCAGATTGTGGATGCAATTTTTGATATCTACTTCGGAAAAGTTCCTGAAACATTTACATACCAGGGGAAGAGTTATACACCGAAATCATTTGCAGCAAGCCTGGGAATAAATCCTGATGATTATGTTGAGATAACATCATTTACTCATTTCCCTTTTTATACAAGGGGGGTTGTTGAGGTACCCGACAACTGGCGTATGGAAAAATTTTACAATGTGCCTCTTGATGAGCTTATACAGATAATGGATTATTCACTCACCAATGGGTATACCATTGCATGGGATGGAGATGTGAGCGAAAGTGGTTTCATGCACTCAAGAGGGATAGCGATTTTGCCTGCAACAGAAGGGGGCGACAATTATTCCACGTCCATGGGAAGAGCAGAAAATGAGGGATCTCAGGTTATTTATACAAAGACAGCAGGAAACCGTCCTGTTCCTGAAATTAAGGTAACACAGGAAATAAGGCAGGCAGGTTATGAAAATTTTTCCACCACCGACGACCATATGATGCACATAACGGGGTTGCTGAAAGACCAGTACGGCACAAAGTATTACAAAACGAAAAATTCATGGGGTACCGAAAGAAATCCGTTTGGTGGCTATCTGAACATGTCAGAAAATTATGTACGGGCAAAAACCATTTTTATTATGGTGCATAAAAATGGTGTGCCTCCTGCCATAAAGGCAAAGCTGGGGATTTGATGCCGGTTATCTGGAACTTTTCTTATAACTTATCGATACTCCACCACCACGGTTGTCGACGGTTGTTTCATAATTCGGGAGACTGCGGACATACTCAAGAAATTCCTGTTGCCCGCTTCTGAAACCACCCCTTGCACCTCTGCCTCCAGATCCGTAATCATATACATTGTGGGCGGTGAAACATCCTCCAACCTTTAATTTCGGGTCGAGCTCTATGAAATAATTTTTATACCATTCCTTGTCAGCATCACTGAAAATGAAATCAAAAGGACCTTTTAACTCTTTTACAAGCTGATGCGCATCAGCAAGCCTGGCGTCAATATACTCTGATAGCCCTGCTTTTTTGAAATTCTCAACAGCCTGCCTGTGACGGCCTTCATCAATTTCGATTGTGATGAGTTTGCCACCTGTTTTACTTAATGCCCATGCAATCCAGATGCCTGAATGACCCGTTGATGTGCCAATTTCAAGAGCACTTTTATAGTTGTTTTTTATAATTATATCATATAAAAGTTTCCCGTCAACCTCAGGTACATTCATGTCGTACCATCTTCGTGAGTTTTCATTGAGGAATTTCCTCACCTGCTCATCGAGCGCTGGATTTTCTTTTAAACTCTGACTATTTGCCACAGGAGTAAAAAATAATGTAAAAAGCAGTGGAATAAACCACATCCTGCAAAGAAATGTATTTTTCATAATAGTAGTCTTTTATAATTAATGACAAATGATTTTCCTATTTTATTCCAATACCTTATTTTCTTAAGAACAAAACAGAATTTTAAATGTTTTTTACTGTGATGAGATAAGTGTGGCAGACTTTTATATAATTTTGCTTCTCAAATTTATACTAATATGAATTTCTCAAATTTTATTACAAGCACCGGTAAACGAATCAACAGGGATCATTTCATTCATCTGGTTCAGGTTGCGAAACTTGACGGGAAAATAAGCGAAACTGAGATGGAGATTCTTCATAAAGAAGGAAGGAAATTCGGGCTTACCGACCCGGAAATAGATGATATTATAAATAATGAGCATCCTTTAAATTATCATCCGCCATACAGTCTTGAGGATAAATTCTTTGAACTTTACAATATTACCGAGCTTATACTCTCAGACAATGTGATAACGGAAGCTGAGAAAAAGATGATAAGACGTTATGCCATAGCGGCAGGTTTCCCGGATGATGTTATAGAGGGCCTTTGCAAAATTCTTATTGAAGGAGTACAGAAAGGAGAGGAAGAGGAAGCTTTACTTAAGGAGTTTCGTAAAAAATATATCAGCAAATACAAACAATCCAGAAAATAACAACCGTACGGAAACCTTAGATAATCCGGCAGCGGTTCCCTGCCAATCCTGAAGATTTTCAAATATATTCTTCCTGAGACAAAGGGGCTCCAAATAAGAGTTCCAGAGTTTTTCAATGAAATTTATTTAAAAATTTGTTTAGTATCTAAACTATTTATAATTTTGTTTAGCATCTAAACAAAATAATAAATGGAAAAAGAGCTTCAGAAACTTATTGACCAGTTTCTCAGAATTCTTCATCTGTATTCTCTAATAACCAGAAAACCAAAGGATTATGGAACGGGTGACATGTTATATTTTACTGAGGTTCATACTCTTGCAATGATTGGGAGGAATCAGGGATTGAATATTACACGTCTTGCAGAACTTATGGGTGTGACAAAGGGTGCTATTTCACAGACTATCAGGAAACTTTCTGCAAAAGGGCTTATTCTGCGAAAGCAGACAAAAAATAAAAAAGAGGTTTTGTTGAATCTTACAGAAAAGGGGCTAACGGTTTACAGGGCTCAGGAGACATTTCGTAAGGAACTATTTGCATTTACCGGTTCACTTTATCGTCAGGCGAAGCCTGAGGATGCGGAACTGGTCGGAAGACTTTTTGATGCTATTCTGAAAAATATGAAGGAGAGGATAGATAAAAGATAAAAATTCAGAAAAATGAAAAAATATATTCTTTTTGCAGCAGTTTTGTTTTCACCTTTTCTCTACGGTCAGGAATCTCTCGAAGAGTATATTCAGTATGGACTTGAAAATAACCTGGTGCTGAAACAGAAGACTCTCGACTGCCAGAAAAGTCTGGAAGCTCTCAGGGAAGCAAGGGCTCTTTTCTACCCGGGAATAAGCTTTATTGCAAGATACACACGTTCAGAAGGTGGCAGGACTATTGAATTTCCTGCCGGCACTCTCATGAATCCAGTTTTCATGACACTTAATGCTCTTACCCACTCAAATCTCTTCTCTCCAATTGATGATCAGGTTATAAAGTTTCTGCGTCCGAGAGAACATGAAACTAAAATAAGGGTTACTCAACCTGTCTTCAGTCCGGAAATTTATTATAACACACAGATAAGGAAAGAGATAAATCTTTACAATGAAGTTGACCTGAATCAGTACAGGAGAGAACTCATAGCAGAAATAAAGAAAGCCTATTACAATGTTGCAATGGCCAGTGCGATGCTTGACATTCTTAAAGAGACAGGAAAGCTTCTTGAGGAAAATGTACGGGTAAGCAGGAAACTCTTTGAAAATGACAAGGTTACAAAAGATTTTGTTTACCGCTCCGAATCTGAACTTGCAAGGTATGAACAGGAGCTTCAAAGGGCTGAAAACAATAGGAAAACTGCGGTTGCCTATTTCAATTTTCTTTTGAACCGGCCACTGGAGACACCGGTAATCACCTCTTTTCCCGACAGTTTCCCTACTATCAGTCCTGTTACTGAACAATACACTTATTCTGCCATTTCTGGCAGGGAGGAACTCGAAAAGCTCAGGAAATATCAGAATATGGCAGAGTTGCAGGTTAAGATGAACCAGGCAAATAAACTTCCCGACATCTATTTTGTGTTTGATTACGGATTTCAGGGTGAAGAATATAGATTCAACAAAGAGCAGGATTATCTTCAGGCCTCAGCTGTTCTTACATGGACCTTATTTGAAGGTTACCGTAACCGTGCAAAAATAAGGCAGGCCATGCTTGATAAAGCCGAAGCCGATTCTAAACTCGAAGAGGCAAAGAAAAAGATTGAGCTGGAAGTACTTACAACTTTGAGTGAACTCCTTACTTCAGAAAAAGAGATACTAACTGCAGAGAAAAGGCTCAAAAATGCTTCAGAAGGGTTCCGGCTGGTGCAGAGAAAATATGGAGAAGGGCAGGCAAGCCTGCTGGAATTTCTTGATGCACGCTCAAATCTGACACAGGCTGAAGAGAATCTTGTAATATCAAAGTTTAATTACCTCTCTTGTTTTGCCGATTTTGAAAGAGTAACAGTAATAAATTCAGATATATACGAAAAATTTTCTATAAAATGAAAAAAGAAATTCTGTTTTTATTAATTCTGCAATTTCTGGTGTTATCCTGTAAAAGCAGACAGGAACAACACATTGTTGCAGATTTGAATAATGTTAAGGTGGTTTCAGTTGCATCTTCACAGGAGAGTCTGCCTGTGCATGCAGCAGGTGTAATAATGCCAGAAGAAGAAATAAAGCTCTCATTCAAGACAGGGGGTATAGTTGAGCATATTTTCGTTAAAGAAGGTGACCGTGTTAAGAAAGGGACACTGCTTGCCTCACTTAATCTTTCTGAAATCAGTTCGCAGGCAGAACTTGCCCGCAATGCCTATGAAAAGGCATTACGGGATTACACAAGGGTCAGAAATCTTTATGCCGATAGTGTGGCAACGCTTGAACAGCTTCAGAACGCAACTACGGCGCTTAATATGGCAAAGTCGAACCTAGATATAGCAAAATTTAATCTCGAACGGTCAAAAATTGTTGCACCGGCCGATGGAATAATACTTAAACAGCTTGTACGTGAAAACGAGCTGGTTGCGGCGGGTTATCCTGTTTTTCTATTCGGCCTTTCAGGTAAAATGTGGAAGGTGACAGCCGGGCTTGCCGACAGGGATATAATCAGGGTGAGTCCGGGTGATTCTGCTGTGGTAATGCCCGATGCATGGCCTGGAGTACGCTTGCCGGGTGTTGTTGAGAAAACAGGTGAACTTGCAGGGCCTCTTACAGGTACTTTCGATGTGGAAATCCGTTTCAGCGATGGCGGCTACAGACTAGCAGCCGGATTTATTGCAGGGGTTGATATATTTCCGTCGGTAAGCGTAAATACCGTTTATGTTCCGGCAGGCTCAGTTGTTGATGCTGACGGTAATACAGGGTACATCTTTGCCCTAACTGATTCATCAACAGTGAAAAAGATAAAAGTGGTTATAACAGGCATCCGGGGGTCAGAAATAGCAGTGGAGAATCTTCCAGGAGACGTTACCCGTATTGTTTCTGAAGGCGCAGCTTATCTGAAGGACGGTATGAAAGTAAATGTCTTAAATTAAAGCTGTTATGAAAATTTCGGAACTGGCAGTCAGAAATTATCAGTTTACGATAATAGTGTTTTTGATGCTTGTGGTGATGGGGGTAATTTCTTTCATAAAAATACCCCAGGCCGAGGATCCCGAGTTTCCGATACCAATATTCCCGGTTATAGCCGTTTACCCGGGAGCTTCTCCTGTTGATATTGAACAACTTGTGGTCGACAAGGTGGAAAAAAGCATTAATGAGCTTGAAGATCTCAAAAGAATAAAAACGGAAATAAAGGATGGAGTGGCAATAATTGTGGTTGAATTTACAGCGGAAAGTGATCCTGACAAAAAATATGATGAGATTTTAAGACAACTTAATTCTCTTCGGCCTTCACTTCCTGAAGGACTTTACAGTCTGGAAGCAATTAAAATTCAGGCAGGAAATACAAATATTGTTCAAAGTGCAATTGTTTCAGAAACAGCATCTTACGAAGCACTGGGCGATTATGCCGAAGAACTTCGTGATCTTGTCTCGTCTGTACCGGGAGTGCGAAAAGCTGAAGCACTTGCTTATCCTGCGAGGGAGGTAAGGATTGAAATAGACCTCAGTAAAATGGCACAGTTAAAGCTGACAGTAAGCAGGATTATAGCTGCCATACAGAGTGAAAATGCCAACATTCCGGCAGGAAGTATAGATGTAGGACCAAGGAAATTTAACATCAGAACAACTGGTGGATATCAGTCGGTTGAAAATGTAAGAAACACAATCGTAGGCTCTGATAACGGGCAAATTGTTTACCTGAAAGATGTAGCACAGGTAATGTGGAGCAATGAGGATAAGAAATATTTTGGAAGATACAACGGAGAAAAGGCAGCTTTTGTAATTGCGAGTATGAAAAAAGGTTATAACATCCACAGGGTAAGGAATGATATATATAAGGTTTATGATTCTTTCGAAAAGAAGTTGCCGAAGGGGATCAGGCTTGAAAGAGGTTTTGACCAGTCGCAGAATGTAAGGAGAAAACTGACACGTCTTGAAAAAGATTTTCTTTTCGCATTTTTCCTTGTGATTGTTACTTTGCTACCCCTGGGTTTCAGAGCCTCGGGCACCGTTCTTGTTTCAATTCCCCTTTCGCTTATGATTGGTGTAATAGGACTCTACTTTACAGGATTCAGCATTAATCAGTTAAGTATTGTGGGCGGAGTTATAGCTCTCGGACTTCTTGTTGATGATTCAATTGTGGTCATTGAAAATATCTCGAGATGGGTTAGGGAAGGGAAAAGTCCTTCTGAAGCGGCAATAGGTGCAACAAGGCAAATAGGGACTGCGGTTCTTGGCTGTACGGCAACACTTATTTTTGCTTTCCTGCCGCTGATGTTTCTGCCGGGCATGGCTGGTAAGTATATGAGATCGCTCCCCACAACAATTGCATTCGTCGTTACAGGCTCGTTGTTTGTGGCTCTGACCATAATACCATTTATTGCTAGCCGGATGCTTAAAGGTAATACCGACCCGAGAGGAAACGTAGTTCTCAGGGCCTTTCATAAAGCAATAAACTTCACATATTCAAAGGCATTGCACTGGTCGCTCAATAATCCGGTCAAGACTGTAACAGGTGCTGCTATACTTTTTACAGCTTCCCTTTTTCTGATTAAGGTTATCGGTTTCAGCCTTTTCCCGAAAGCAGGTATACCACAGTTCCTGATTACTGTTGAAACACCGCGCGGGAGCAATTTAAATGAGACCGATCGTGCAGTAAAATTTGTTGAATCGGTCCTTTCAGGAAGACCCGAAGTAAAGTATTTTATGTCAAATATCGGGAAAGGTAATCCGATGATTTATTACAATTCTTTCCAGAAAAGCGGACAGACAACCCTGGGTGAAGTGATGTGCGAGGTTAAACCGGAATATCTGAAACAATTGCAAATGTTTGTTGAATGGCTCAGAGATACTCTGAATACTTATCCAAATGGTAAGATATATGTTAATGAATTTGAAAACGGAATGCCGGTTGATGCTGCAATAGCGGTCAGGCTTGTAGGTAACAACCTCGATACACTGTATAAATATGCTGAGGTAATTGAAGAAATCTTCAGAAACACACCCGGTACAATTTATATTAAGAATCCTCTCAGTCAGTCTCTTACCGACCTCAGGATTGAGGTAAATTCGGAGAAGGCAGGAATGCTGGGAATTCCGTCAATAGAAGTGGACAGGACCATCAGGCTTGCCCTTGCGGGTATTGAAGCTGACAGGTTCAGAGACTCAGAGGGGAAGGAGTACCCCTTGATGGTAAGGCAGGTTCATCGTGGAGAGGCTGATATTGACAGACTGAACAGTATCTATATTGCTTCCCTGACCGGCTCTCTGGTACCTCTTTCACAGATTGCCAGGGTGGAATTCTCTGATTCACCCACTGTGATCCAGCATTATAACAGGGAAAGGTCAATTACAGTTTCGGCATCAGTTATGACAGGCTACAATACCGACCGGCTTACCAGACAGGTACTTGAAAAACTTTACCAGCTTAAACTTCCTGACGGCTACAGGATTATCCCTGCAGGTGAGCTGGAAAGCAGACGGGAAAGTTTTGCCGGAATATGGTCGGCAATACTTATTGCTGTTTTCGGGATATTTACTATTCTTCTTCTTGAATTCAAAACATTTAAGGGCACACTGATAGTACTATCAGTAATACCTCTCGGAATTATTGGAGGTATATTGATGCTTTATATCACGGGTAACACCCTCTCGTTTGCTGCTGCTGTTGGTTTTGTGGCTTTAATCGGAATAGAAATCAAAAACTCAATACTGCTTGTGGATTTTACAAACCAGCTCAGAGAAGAAGGGGTCTCTCTTGATGAAGCAATTCAAAAGGCAGGTGAGATAAGATTCCTTCCTGTAGTTCTAACCACACTAACAGCTGTTGGAGGCCTTATGCCAATTGCACTCAGTGGTTCAGCTCTTTATTCTCCTCTTGCATATGTGATTATAGGGGGTTTAATAACCTCAACCCTTTTTGCAAGACTGGTAACACCTGTAATGTACAAGTTGATACCACCGGAAATAAAAACTGTTAAATAAAATGAAACCAGTTACCTGCAAATGAGTTTAGTAAGATATAAATGTTATTTTTGCCGGGTCTTTGAATTTGATGAATAAGTTTTTTGATTATTGTAGTGATGAAAAAAATATGATTATGCAACCATAAGTTGATATGAAATTGAAATCAGCTACTAAAGAAATAATTATTCCAATTAAAAGGTACCTCATTCTGATAGAGTTTAAAGCTATTTTAAAGAAGATGGAAAAATCTGATAATCAAATATAAATAAATATTCTGCACATGAAACTTTTCAAACTATATGTGATTGTATTTTTCCTGTTGTGTTTATTTCCTGAAGGTTATGCACAGCATGACAGAGTAATAAAGGAGATTATCCGGCTAGGTCAGACAGAAAATCTGACTATGAATCATCTTGACGTCCTTACAAACAGGATTGGAGGAAGGATTACCGGTTCAGATGCTTACGACAATGCAGTGAAGTGGTGTGCTGAGCAATTTAAAAAATGGGGCATGGAAGTGATACTTGATGAGGTTGGTACCTTGCCTGTTGGTTTCAACCGTGGACCCTGGTTTGGAAGGATGCTAAGTGAAGATGGGATGATACTTCATTTTGCAACACCCTCATATACTGCAGGTACAAAAGGTGTGCAGCGAGGGCATGTGCTTATGGAACCTAAAACAAGGGCTGAGTTTGAAAGGATGAAGGGTGCACTTAAAGGAGCCTGGGTGCTAATCACAGGAACCAATAACGGGTGGCCTATCGACTGGTCGGCGACAGGCGATTCAATAAGGGCAAAGATTATTGAGGAGAATGAAGAGATAGAGAGGAAGAATCGTGAGATTGCAGCCGAAAACCGCAAAAAGCCTGAAAGTGAGCAGCAACCCCTCATCCCGCTTAAGGATGAGCCTGCACTTTTTTATAAAGAGATGCGCGAAGCCGGAATTCTAGGAATTATACAATCGTCGGCTGTACCTATAAGAGTATTGTACGACAGGAAAAACATCGAAAAAATGTCATTTGACAATCTGCCAACTGTACCAGATATAAAACTTGACGAACACCAGTACAAGATTATCGAGCAGATGGTTAAGGAGAGAAGGTATTTTCAGCTCGAATTTGATATACGCAACCATTTCAGGCCGGGTCCGGTAAAGTATTATAATGTCATAGGGGTTATCCGGGGCACAAAATACCCTGATGAATATGTTATTATGGGCGGGCATCTCGATTCATTTGATGTTGCGACAGGAGGGGTGGACGATGGTTCGGGTGTAACACCTGCAATTGAAGCAGCACGTCTTATAATGAAGGCAGGCGGCAAACCGAAAAGAACTATTCTTGTTACTTTGTGGGCTGCTGAGGAGTTTGGTCTCTGGGGCTCCAAGAGCTGGGTAACAAGAAACAAGGATAAACTGGGCAGGATATCAAATTATTTTAACCGCGACGGAGGTCCAACCGTTGCCAACAGTGTAACGGTTCCCGAAGCAATGTATGAAGACTTCATAAAGGTATGTGAACCTTTGAAAGATATTAATCCGAAATTCCCGTTCACTGTGAATAAAAGGACTACTCCTCCGGGTCCCAGGCCGGTTACTGCAGGAGGCTCCGACCATGCATATTTCGCAATGAACGGAGTTCCCACAATAGCCTTTGGCACAGCCGACCCCGAGGGTTATAATTTTAACTACGGTGAAATATGGCACACTGAAAGAGACACTTACGATAAAAGCATAGCTGAATATCAGAATCATACGGCAATTGTGACGGCAGTTGTAGTTTATGGCCTTGCAAATCTCGACCACCTGCTCTCAAGAGAAGGTCTCTACAGCGATGAGACCGAAGCCAGAAAACAATAAATATGAAATATGAAAAAAGTCATAACTATTATTAAAAACAATGAATGGCAGGATTTTTGCAATAATTAAACCGCAATTCTGTTTATTCTTAGATAATCCGGTTAAGATGGTGAGGATAATTAAATTGACATTTATAAAACTACAGGCTTCTTTTATTGCCATATTATTCTGCTTTGGACTTAAAGCCCAGGAGGTGGATACGCTTAAAGATGTTCCAAGTCTTCTTCTGCCCCGTTTTACAACGGGAATTGTCAAGCTTAAGTCGGGAGTGGTCAATAAAGGCATTATGAATTATGATCTTGTGGGACAACAAATGATTTTTCTTCAGCGGAAACAGACTCTGGTTCTAAGAGAGCCCCAGCTTGTCGATACAATATTTCTTGCCAACAGAATTTTTGTGCCGTTTGAGAAGGGTTTTTACGAGTTGCTTGCTCAGGAAGGGAATACGGCTCTTTTTCGTCAGCACAGGGCACATTTTGAGATACCTGGTGCACAGATAGGTTATGGTCTGACATCAAAAACAGTAGCTCCGCAGTATTATCAGCAGATATACGGTCCAACCGGTGCAATAGATCTCACCGTGCCGGAAGGATCTAAGGTCGTTGACGATAGCCAGTACTGGGTCAGAATTAACGGGGAGATGAATAATTTCAGGAATAGAAAACAGTTTCTTAAAATCTTCCCTGGAAAACAAAAGGAACTTGAAAAATTTATAAGCCAGAATAAAATTGATTTCGCAAAGATTGAAGATGTAAAAAAGTTGTTTTTGTACACTTTAAGCCTGAAGTGAGCTGAGTATAGATTCATAGATACTCTCAGGCAGGCTTATAATTTTGCAGATAATTGAATTTCATGTTGCTTTAAACATATATAAGGTGGATTTAAACTGATTATGCAATGGGGGAAAAAATGAAAATGGAATTTACAACAGTGATTTGTCTGTTATTGATGACAGCTCTTAGTTTTTCATGCAAAAAGGATGATAAAAATTCGCCGGGTGGTGCGACAGGACCCACTGCAACAACAGTAGATGCAACCAATGTAGGGCAGGGATGGGCTACACTCAACGGAACCATTAACCCTAACAATAAGATTACGTATGTTACTTTTGAATATGATACCACAACATCTTATAAGCTGAAAGCTGAAGCTGATCCGGATACCATATCCGATAATAAAGTTACTAATGTAAAAGCCCACCTGACCGGACTTTTACCCGGGACAAAATATTATTTCAGGGTTGTTGCAGTGAATGAAGGGGGTTCATCAAACGGAGGTGAAAAGACATTTACAACTACTAATCCACGACCAATTGTAATAAACTTTAACCAGGATATAACCTATGGTTCTGTAGTTGATATTGAAGGTAATACCTACCGCACAGTTGTTATCGGGGCAATGGAGTGGATGGCTGAAAACCTTCGTACGACGAAACTGAATGACGGAACACCTATATCATTTGTACCAGATGCTTCTGGATGGAACTCTTCAACGTTTACTTATCCGGGATATTGCTGGTACAATAATGATTCTGTCTCATATGGAGCCCTCTACAACTGGTATTCAGTAAATACAGGCAAATTGTGTCCTGCCGGATGGCATGTGCCTTCGGATGACGAATGGAGTGCCACGACAGATTTTCTGGGAGGGAAAGATATTGCAGGCGGGAAACTCAAGGAAAAGGGTTTGAGTCACTGGTTTAGCCCTAATGCAGGTGCTACGAATGAATCGGGCTTCACGGCCCTGCCCGGAGGGTATCGTTATCCCATCGGTTCTTTCAACGGTATAGGCCGGTTTGGTTACTGGTGGACTTCAACTTCATTTTCCGAAGGTGAAGCATATTACAGAAGTATGTCAAACAGTTATCCAAATATCGATAGAAGCAGCAGCAGCAAAAAGAGCGGAATGTCAGTCCGTTGCGTAAAAGATAATTAACAGGAATTATCTTTTCTTTTTCCCGTAAATATTTTCATCTTTTATATCGCTCAGAAAGAGCGATTTTTGCCATTTGAAGAAATTAAGAAAATCTTCAGGGAAAGGTTCTTTAATTGATGTTGCGAAGCGCCGGCTGTATGGATGACGCCATGTGAGCACATAACTTACCTGATATTTATCTAGAACAGGCATCAGGATCGACGACCACCAATCGGTCATCCCTCGCCGGGGACCTGTTTCACTCAGGGCTGAAAGCTTTTTCCTTCTTGCAGCTTCGGATGTAACAAATCTGAGTGCATTATCAAGTTCTGGTCCGAATTGAGGACCACGATCATACATGTCGAGCGACAGCATATCGATAACATCATCTCCAGGGTAACCTTTCATATATTGTTCAAGGCTTGTGACCCTGTCGGTGTTGTATGCATACAGAATATTGTGGATTTTCTTTTTATCGCGCAGAAAACTTACAGTATATCTCCACAGGGCAGCGTATTCCTCATCGGAGCACAAACCGGTGCCCCACCAGAAAAATGAACCGGAATGTTCATGATATGGCCTGAAAATAAAAGGTATCGGAGTGCCATCGTCATCTTTAAGTTTCATGAAAAATGAAGCAAGTCGCTCAAGCCAGGTATTAAAAAGTTCGTGATTTCTGCCACCTGGCAGTATTGATGAAACCACTTCTTTTGAGCTCACGTCCCACGCTGTTCCGCCCTGACGCCTTGAGGCAGAGGCCGGGTCCTGAATTGTAAGTGGGTTTTTTGCATGCCAGCTGATAGTAATAACGCCACCCCTCCTGTAATGCTCTTTTATCTGTTCTGCAATATGATCGAAGAGAACCGAATCAATACTTCTTTCATCACCCAGTTCTAAATGTCCAAGCTCAAAACCTGCAACAGCCGGATAATCGCCCGTAAAATCACGGGTGTCAGATCTGCCTTTTTCATACCACCAGGTATAGCCATACATGAGGTCATCCTGATGCCCGTACATTACTCCTCTCTGCTGAAGTCTGTAAAGAGCTCTGAAAAGGTTAACAGTTTCACGGGTGGCCTTTCTGTCGGCAGGCCTCAGCCTTTCAACCGATGAGCCAGTAACCAGAATTAGTGCTGTAAGAAGGATTGATGAAAGAAATAAAGTTCTCATTATTAATTTGTTTTAAATCAAAATTATAAAAACAAACGGGAATTCTGAACGAAAAAAAGATTTCTTAATTTTATGTTCTACCAAGAAGCCTTGCATCAAAGGAAATAAAATGGGAGAAATAGTTCTTTATAAAATACAGGTTACCGGTTATGTTCAGGGAGTAGGATTCAGATACTGTACTGTAAGGGAAGCCAGACGACTGGGAATAAAAGGATATGTGCGTAACATGCCTGATGGTAGTGTGTACATTGAGGCTGAAGGAGACAGGGAACAGCTGGAGGCTCTCGTGAAATGGTGCAACGAAGGCCCTGGTTATGTAGAGTCGGTTAAAGTAAGTACATACCCTCCGGTTGGCTATAAAGACTTTTCAATCAAGTACTGATCTCAGGAATTTAACATTTTCATCAGGCTTAAAGCGTTTTTCACAGCATAACCATGAAAATCATTGTTGAAAAATACCCATACTTCTTTCCCTTCATGGTTCCATTTTTTTATCTTTTCGGCATACTCACGGAGAATGTCTTCGTTGTAATCTGAAGCGTAGAGGTTTTCCCGGCCGTGGAACCTGATGTAAATAAACCCTGCTGTAACAGCTTCACTGTAAGGATACCTGTTTCCTGAGTCAGCAATTACAAATGCCATGTTATAGCTGTTCAAAAGGTTGAAAAATTTTTCAGATAAGAAGGATTTATTTCTTATTTCCACTGCAAACTGGAATGAAGAATATTTTTCCTTTAGCATACCCAGAAAGTTTGAAACCAGGGACTCATCATATTTCAGGGAGGGGGGTAGCTGAATAAGAACCGGACCCAGTTTGGGATTTAGTTCGCTGAACACTTCAAAAAATCTTTCAGTTGCTTCGCCGGCATTCAGAAGGTGCAGTTCATGAGTAACAAACCTGCTGAATTTTGGGCAGAAAATAAATGAATCTGGTGTACGATTAAGCCAGCCTTTGACAGTTGATTCCGACGGAAGATGATAGAAACTTGAATTCAGCTCGACACAACTGAAGTGGGTGGTGTAGTATTCAAGATATTTTGCCGGCTTAATATCCCCGGGATAAAATACCCCTGCCCAGTGTGCGTAGCTCCATCCTGATGTACCTATATGGACACTTCCCGGTGTGTTTTCTCCTGCAAATGTCATATTGAGAAAATGTATATTTTAAAGTAAATTTAGTTCTCTTTTATAAAAATACTTTTCCCTACGGAGCTGATTTTGCTTCAGGACGAAGAATTAAGTATATAATTCAATAATGATAACTGCTGTTGACGTATATTACAGAGAGGATTCAGGTGCTGTTGCTGCAGCTGTGGTTTTTTCTTCTTTTACTGATAATGAACCTTATGCGGTTTATATAAGTGAAATTCAGAATGCGGAGAATTATATTTCAGGGCAGTTTTATAAGCGTGAATTGCCCTGTATCATTAATGTTCTGGAAAAGATAAAGGAAAAAATTGATATTTTGATTATTGACGGGTATATTGATCCCGGTAATAAGCCTGGGCTAGGACGTCATTTATGGAGAACACTCGGTGAGAAAGTAATTGTTATTGGAGTGGCTAAGACATTTTTCAAAGGAACAGAAGCTGTTAAGGTTTTCAGAGGGAGAAGTCGGAGACCGCTTTACATTACTTCTGCCGGAATTGATACCTTTGAAGCAGCCTCTCTCATAGAAAAAATGCCGGGAAATTTCAGAATTCCCGACATACTAAAGCTTGTCGACCAAATTAGCCGGACAGGAATATGGTGAATTAGCCAGGAGAAATAATTTGACATAATTTGATTACTTTTGAGAAACGTTAATTTATAGTTAAGATGATTATTTTCAAGTTTATTTGGGATTTCAGCAGGGCGTATTTTTACGTTTTTTGCGTTTTATTAATGATTATTTCGGCATCATGTGAGAAAGATTCGACACAGGGTAAATATCCAAAGCTTCTCGTAGGCGATACAGAAATATCTGTATCGGAAGATGAACCGAATGGTGTGGCAGAGATTCCGATGTATCTTTCAATTGTACCAAAAACAGGAGGAAGTTTCGAGTATTATACTGCTGACAGTACAGCTAAGGCAGGGAAGGATTACAAAAGCATTTCAAGGGAGAAAATTTCATTTAAACCTGGCGAAACATACGTGATTATAAGAGTTGAGATCATTCCTAACAGTGAGAAGATTTACGATGCAGCTTTTAAAATCAAACTTGAAAATGCCGAGAATTGTGTCTTACCTGGCAGTGAACTGGTAATAAAAATATTGAATACTGATTACGAAACCCTTGTATGGAGTGATGAGTTTAATGGTGGTTCACTGAGTACAGTTTTCTGGAATTATGAAACCGGAGGAGGGGGATGGGGCAACAATGAGTTGCAAACATATACAAATTCTAATGAAAATGTTCATCTCGACAGCGGATATCTTCATATAACAGCACTTAATCCTTCCACGGGCTCATACACTTCGGGAAGAATAACAACAAAAGGCAAAAAAGAATTCACCAATGGAAAAGTTGAAATAAGAGCCATGTTGCCGGAAGGTAAAGGGTTGTGGCCAGCTTTATGGATGCTGGGGGCCAATTTTTCAAGTGTTGGCTGGCCCACCTGCGGTGAAATAGACATAATGGAATCTCTTGGCCATGCACCTTCAACATCTTATGGTGCACTCCACTGGAATTTTAATGGTCATACCTATGTTACCGGTACATATAATCTTCCGTCAGGAAAGTTCAGTACAGAGTTTCATGTATTCAGTCTGGTATGGACTCCCACGCGCATCAGATGGTTTGTCGATGGCAACCAGTTCTTCAGCAAAACACGCGAGGAAATAAAAGGATTCCCTATTAGACTTCCAATGTTTTTTATCTTTAACGTTGCAGTTGGTGGCACATGGCCTGGTAATCCCGATCAAACAACTACATTTCCTCAGCACATGATAGTTGATTACATAAGAGTGTATCAGTAGCAATAACCGTAAGTTAAATATATGCTGTTGCTGCAGCTGTGCATAAGTTTAAGTCGAAAAACTGAATCACTGAATCAGCTCTGCAGAGAAATCAAAAACTTTTTACAATAATAAGGGGGCTTTCGTGCAAAGAACAGGATGCCGTTCGAGGGCCATCATCACAATCCGCTTTATCATACTGCCGTATGAATAACCTTTTGCTTCTGCCGCCATTGCAAAACTTGTGTCAAAACTTAAATCGTTGTTAGGGTTAACGTCTAGCAGATATAATTTGCCATCACGCAGTCTGAAGTCGAAACGTGCATAGTCGACACATCCAACTATTTTCCATGCAGCCAGCACTTCTTTCTTCAGTTTTTTATACAGATCTTTATCAATATATACCGGTACTTTTGACTCAATTTTTTCGTAATGTTCTGAACCAGGTATGAACTTTGAGTCGTATGTGCAGAGCCGTTTTCTTGGTTCCTGAAAAGCTGAAAAGTCCATCTCAACTGGTGGCAATATTTCGGGTGGATTGTTATTCCAAACCGAAACATGGAATTCACGGCCATCAATAAAATCCTCAACAAGAGCAGGCTGCTTCAGTTCCTTTTCCACCAGCAGGATCTGTTCATAAAGGGATGCAGTGTCGTATACTACTGATCTTTCTGTAAGGGTCAGACTGCAATGTTCATAGGAAGGTTTAACAATAGCCGGGAAAATATCCCAGTCGGCAGCATCATCAGGAGCAAGAACGGCACCGTATGGGACCGTTACACCAATAGAGGTAAGAATCTCTTTAACTTTATGTTTGTTGTAACTGAGGCCTATTACTTCAGGAGGGTTGCCTGTATAGATGAATCCTCTGTTTTCAATTATTTCCACAACCCTTTGCTCGCTGTAAGGTACCCCTGGAAGATTTTCACAAAGATTGAAAACAATTGTATTTTCCGGATTATATTTATCCAGAATCTTTTCCAGATAAGGGTTGTTAACTTCTTCGAGACATGTTTCAATCCCGTAGTTTTTGAGTGATTCGTATACTACCCTGTTCGATTTTCGGGTTTCTCTTATTTCATTTTTGTCCCATTCGGGATCGAGATTGTAAATGATGAGAACCTTCACAAATATGATTTTTCTACGAATCTAAAACAAACGTATGTAAAAAATTAGTTGTAATAAAAAAGTTGTTAACATAACTGCTACTGTTTATTCACAATTACATTAACTAAATATATAGTTATAAAAATTAAATAGTTCTCTCTTGCTCAATTTATCATAAAATAGCAGTTGTATATTTTAGGTTATATTGTTTCCTGAGTATTGCCTGCCATTCTTTCTATATCAGTTGCCTGATGGTCAACATAAATGAATTATGATATTGGATTTTTAATTAATCTGATAAGTTCAAATTTTTTATCCGACAAATAGAAAAAAATTAAAGAGAGAATATTTGGCCTAATGAAAAAAAACCAGGAAATCACAAAAAAAATTATTTGCTTAACTGCTTTCATACTTTCATACTTTTATTATTTGCTCCTGTTGTTTTTGCTCAGGTGGATACCTACGGAGATGGTTTGAGTGATGCTTAAGAAGCAATATACGGGACCGATGCAAAAGATAAGGATACGGATAATGATGGTCTTCTTGACGGAGTTGTAGATGCAAACCATAATGGCATAAAGACTCCGATGAAACAAATTCCCTTAATTCTGATACCGATGATAATGGAATATATCTTTCAGATTCCCCGGAAGAAAAAAGAAATGAGAATTTCAGGAACCGGCAGGTTATTGAAATAAATTTTGAAGGAGTCCCGGGGATCTATAATAATGCGATTGTTGCAGGCGACAGAGGAGAAAATGTCAGAGTAATAAAAAAATAGCCGATAAAAATCGGCTTTCTAATCTTTCGCCCTTCCTCCGCCACTTCGTTGCTCCGTCAGGGCTTCCCGATACGCTTTGCTATCGGGACTGCTCACCCGTCGGTCGGGTTCGCAGCTTCTCGCCCTTCCTCCGCTACTTCGTTGCTCCGTCAGGGCTCGAACCTGAACTTTTCTGATCCAGAGTCAGACGTGTTGCCAATTACACCACGGAGCAGTTTTCGGGATGCAAATATAAATAAAGAAAATAAAATAAAAAAGGAGCATAAAACGATGCTCCTTTTTATATCTTACTTTAAGGCAGTGTGTAATATATTATTAGTGTTGGTCTGAGTGTACTGTTTGGATGATCGCTTGATGCAAATCTGAAACCAGGAAATTTATCTTCCGGGATAAGTTTAAACTTTATACCATAGTTAGGTAAGTTGACAGAATTTACCGGTACTATAAGCCTTGTTATGTCAACTTCGACAAAGTTTTTATCGCTGATAAATGGCGGAAGAAATACCTGGTTGAGTTCGGTTGTTGCCGGCTGGTTATTCCACGTAACCTTATGTTCATCCCATGGCTCAATTACCTGCTGAAATACTCCTCCGATAAATTTATCGGAAGTAGTAATTATTGAATTATCGAACGGAATCGGTGTTTCATAAAAAAGTCTCAGAATAGCTTTTCGTATTATAGCTGATTTTGGCAATTGATTTAAATTGAAAGCTATCAGGCTTCTGTTAAGACGCATTACTGTAAGTATGGGCTCAGGCAGGAATGTGGCCTCAAAATATTTATGATCTCCAAAATTCCTTTCAGGTTCAAGATTGCTAATCATTGCATCTTTCCCATCTTCCGGTCCGGGTTGTAATACAAGCTTGTAATAAGTGATACCTGGTTGGAGTTTAAGTAACAGAGGATTCTCCTTAGTAGTTTGCAATAGTTGCATTAATGTAATTTCCAATTTCAAGGGGAGGTAGCCTTCCTTTTCTGCTATGAATTTATAGACTTCAGATTTTCTGACTATAAGTCTGTTTACTCCTCCAGTTAGTTTGAAAGTAAACGACCAGCCATCTGCAGCATAAACTGTAAGTTTTGCTTCTGTATATGGTAGAGAAGCAGTAACAGCAGCTGGATTCTCTGCTAAAGCAGCAACCCAGAAAGCAACAGGAGTTACAACACTGATGCCGAAATTTACGTATCCGAACTGCTCCGGGTTCATATTCTCCACTTTGAGAACTTCAGGCACCAGCCTGGTTATAATATTGGGATTTACTCTGAATATCACTGGAAGAGGTCGTTTCACAAGGTATGCCATGGATGAACCTGCTACCGGTGAAGCAAATAAAACTTCACCAGCAGGGTTGATTACCATAAATTTTACAAGTTTATATTCACCAACATTAAGTTCAAGTTTTTCACTAACAAAACCTGACCCGAAGGAATAAACCGGTATCAGTGTGTCTGTTACATGTTTTCCTGTGAGATCCTCAAGTGAAACCAGGAGGTTATAAACAGCTGGCAGGGAATCGGCTTTCATACCCGATTTTATTCCTTCCACCTCATCGGGCACAGTTATTGCAAATTCAATGGTGCCTTTCTGGTTTTCACCCGGTATTTTATCACAGGCAATTAAACCTGCCATAAAAGCAACGGCAACAGCTGAAATGAATCTTACGGTATTTTTCATGGCAGTAATTTTTAGTTTAACGTTATACAAAATTAGTATTTAATCATCTAATTATCAAGACAAAAATAATGCCGGAAAGGTTGCTTTCAGATGTAATTTTTCTCTTTCCGGGATTATTTTTAAGAGTTAAAAATACCTGTGATTTATTGTTTTAATTTACTCCAGGTATCTTTCAGTTGAACAGTCCGGTTGAAAATAAGGTAAGATTCTGTTGAATCGGGGTCGACACAGAAATAGCCGACTCTCTGGAATTGGAATTTATCGAGAGGTTTTGCGTTTTTGAGTGATGGCTCCAGCTTGCAGTTTTTAAGGATTTTAAGTGAGTCGGGATTCAGGAATTCTTTAAAATCCCGGTCTTTCTGGCCAAGAGGATCTTCGTGGGTGAAGAGACGGTCGTATAGCCGGACTTCGGCATTAATAGCGTGGGGTGCCGATACCCAGTGAATTGTGGTTTTTACCTTGCGGTTAGCAGATGGGCCACCACTGCGTGTTTCAGGATCGTAAGTACAATAAACTTCGTCTATTTCGCCTGTATGGTCATTCTTCCGGTATCCTGTGCATTTTATGATGTATGCTCCTTTAAGTCTCACTTCATTTCCGGGGTAGAGCCTGTAATATTTTGGAGGAGGAGTCTCCATAAAATCTTCCCGGTCGATATATAATTCCCTGCAGAATGGAACTTTCCGGGTTCCCATTCCGGGATCTTCAGGGTTATTCTCCACTTTAACGTCCTCAGTTACTCCCCCGGGATAGTTGGTTATAATTACCTTCAGAGGATTCAACACACCAAAAACTCTTGGTGCATGAAGGTTCAGATCATCTCTGACGGCATGCTCAAGAAGAGATACGTCGTTAATGGCTTCAAATTTTGTATATCCGATCAGGTCAATAAATTTTTTGATGGATTCAGGTGTATATCCCCGGCGTCGCAGACCGCAGAGGGTCGGCATCCTGGGATCGTCCCAACCTGACACATAACCTCCCTGCACAAGTTCCAGAAGCTTCCTTTTGCTCATGACAGTATAGGTAAGATTGAGCCTGTTGAATTCAATTTGCCTTGGTCGATACTCACCTGTCCGGAGTTGGTCAATAAACCAGTCGTAAAGAGGGCGATGTACTTCAAATTCGAGAGTACAGAGAGAATGTGTCACTCCTTCGAAATAATCGCATTGTCCGTGTGCAAAATCATACATCGGATAGACGTTCCATCTTGTTCCGGTACGGTGGTGGGGTGTCTTAAGTATTCTGTAAATAACAGGGTCGCGCATGTGCATGTTGGGAGAAGACATATCTATTTTTGCTCTCAGAACACGGCTGCCTTCTTCAAATTCTCCCCTGTTCATTCTTTCAAAGAGGTCGAGGTTTTCTTCCACCGTTCGGTTGCGGTATGGACTTTCAATACCCGGGCGTGTAGGGGTTCCCCTTTGTTCGGAAATCACCTCGGCCGGCTGGTCGTCGACGTAAGCAAGTCCCCTTCTGATAAGATCTTTTGCAAATTCATAAAGCCTGTCAAAATAATCGGAAGCATAATACTCCCTGTTGCCCCAGTCAAATCCAAGCCAGTGTATATCTTCTTTTATAGATTCTACATATTCTACGTCTTCTGCCTCGGGGTTTGTGTCGTCAAACCGCAGATTACAAACTCCACCGTATTTCTCGGCCAAACCGAAATCGAGACATATAGCCTTTGCATGACCAATATGCAGGTACCCGTTCGGTTCAGGAGGGAAACGCGTTACAATTTTACCCCCGTTTTTGCCCTGTCTGATATCTTCAATTATTATCTGCTCAATAAAATTTATACCCGGACGCGATTCTTTTTTTGAATTGTCAAGTACCTCCTCATTCATCATTATGAATTTTTATGAGGTACAAAGTTAGAATAAAATTAAGTACCTAAAATAATCAATCAAAAGTGTTTGTTTAAGTAAAATGAGAGAAAGGATACGATTTGCCTGTTGCCATTAAATTATTTTTCTTTATTTTATTGAATATATCTACATTTATCAGGCTGTTTGAAATGATTAACATATGGGATTGATTCAGATAGAAGGAATGGAATTTTATTCTTTTCATGGGCACTATCTTGAAGAGCAGATAGTGGGGAGCCGGTTTATTGTTGATCTTACAATAGAAACTGACATGAGCCGTGCTGCCCTTACTGATAATCTGGACGATACAGTTAATTATCAGCGGGCTTATGAGATTGTAAGGGCAGAGATGGAAAAGAAGTCATATTTGCTCGAAAACATAGCAGGCCGGATACTTGATGCTTTATTTGGAGAACTAAAAGGAATTATCAGTGCAACGGTTAAAGTATCAAAGCTCAACCCCCCGGTTGGAGGCAAAACTGCAGCAGTGAGTGTAACGATGTCCAGAACAAACAATAGTCAGGATATAACAAAAAGATAAAAAGAGTCCGATTTTCCTTAATCTGTTTATCTTTGCGGAAAAATTATCAATATGCATATTGACCTGCTTGAGATTGCGGCTGCGTTTATGGTGCTTTTTGCCATAATCGATATTCCCGGGTCGATACCGATAATTCTGGAAATAAAGTCACGTACTGGTGATGTTGAGCCTCTTAAGGCAACACTTGCAGCTTCAGTAATATTTTTTGCTTTTCTTTTTATTGGAGACCCTCTCCTTGGGATTTTTGGTATAGATGTTTTTTCATTTGCAATTGCAGGTTCGTTCATAATTTTTCTGATAGGTATTGAGATGGTACTGGGAATAGAGTTGTTTAAATACCATTCAAAGGGAGGTGGGTCGATTGTTCCTATAGCATTTCCTCTTATTGCAGGTGCCGGGTCAATAACAACTATACTTTCAATTAAAGCTGAGTATTACACTATAAATATATTCATTGCGCTGGTTTTGAATATGATAATTGTATACCTCGTTTTGAGGCTTACCTCAAAGTTTGAGAAGCTCCTGGGTCCCAGCGGGCTTCTGATACTTAAAAAATTCTTCGGTGTGATACTGCTTGCAATTGCTGTGAAGCTTTTTTTAACCAACACTGGAATAACTCTTCCAAATGTCAGGTGAGGTTCATATTTATACCGATGGTGCTGCAAGCGGAAACCCGGGCCCTGGAGGTTATGGAACGATCCTGATTTACGGACCCCACCGCCTTGAATTATCCAGAGGCTACAGGCTTACAACCAATAACCGCATGGAGCTTATGGCCGTTATTGCCGGTCTTGAAGCACTTAAGTGGCCCAATTGCAATGTGGTAGTATACACTGATTCGAAATATGTTGCTGATGCGGTTGAAAAAGGATGGGTCTTTTCATGGGAGTCAAAAAAGTTCAGAAAGAAAAAGAATCGTGACCTCTGGTTAAAATTTCTGGAGCTATACAGAAAACATAATGTGAAGATTGTATGGATCAAAGGGCATAATGCCAACCCTGAAAATGAAAAATGCGACAGGCTTGCTGTTGAGGCATCTAAAGGGCCCGACCTGCATGAAGATACCGGGTATAATTCTGAACAAGAAAATATTCTGGAATTCTGATGGAATTTGAATACTCAGATTATGTTAAATAATAAGTTTAATTCACTTACGTTAAAAAATTTATTAACTTTAAACTCTGAATCATACTGATTTCAGAAAGGTATTTGAATGAAAGGTCTTTTTATAGAGGCTACAAAACTTACACCTGAAATAAGGCTGTCGCCCGATGATAATCTTTTTACCATCCATGGTCATTCATCGCCCGAAGATGTAAGGTCGCTTTATTATCCAGTAATTGAGTGGTTTGAAATTTTTGTCAATGATGTACTTGAAGGAGAATACACTTACAGCAAGGATAATCCACTGAGATTTGAATTTTATCTGCCTTATTTCAATTCTTCCTCGGCAAAGTTCATATACGATATGATTACAGAACTGAAAAAGCTTGGACAGAAGGGTATTCCTGTAAGGATTGACTGGTATTATGATTTTGATGATCCGGAACAGAAGGAAGCAGGTGAAGAGATATCAGAACTTGCAGGGATAAGTTTCAATTATTTTGCAGTTAAACACGAGGAATAATGCGTGGGCAGAGGGAGCTGTATGAATTGCTTGACAGGCTTTCAATACCTTTTGAATATCACGAACATCCTCCTGCAGCAACCATTGAAGATGCGAAAGCTTTCTGGAAAGACCTGAATTCAGGTAAATGCAAGAACATTTTCTTTCGTAATCACAAGGGCAACCGGCATTATCTGGTTATTCTCGAGCATCTTCGTCAGCTTGATATTCATGATCTTGAAAAGAGGCTCAGGCAGGGGAAATTGACTTTTGCATCCGACAGGCGCCTAAGGGAATACCTTGGTGTTGAACCCGGGGCTGTTTCTCCCTTCGGTTTAATAAACGATAAAACCCATCATGTACATGTGTTTATAGATGAGAGGCTTGGCAAATATGAGCGACTTGCCTTTCATCCTAATGTAAATAATGCCACCCTGATAATCAGCAGAGATGACCTTATAAGATTCATCACCTACCTCGGGAACACTTATGAATTTATAAAGATGTACGACTGATTTTACAGGTTTATTTTCCGGCTCCTTTATAAACAGGTTGTTTCCATGGCTCAGGCGGCTCATGCTTGCTCATACATGCCCACCGTATTCCTCTTTTCTGTATTTCAAGAGCCTGTGGAACATTGAAATCGGCTGCCACATGTCCCAGAGATGAATAGAAGACCCTGCCATTGCCATACATTTTTTTCCATGTAACAGGTACAACTGCTCCTCCAATCCATGAAGCATATTTATCAGTGAATGTTGTTGTAGCCAGTACCTTTACATTAGGATCGACATGCACATAATACTGTTCTGAATGCATGTCAAAGTCGGTGAGCCCGGCGGTTACGGGGTCTTTTTTGTCGATGATATTAACCCTGTAGTCAATTACACCACCAGGGTGTGCCACCCACTGACCACCTACCATAAACTGGTATTCGGTATTGTTACGGAATGAATCGCCAAGTCCACCGTGCCAGCCTGCTATACCCACCCCGCTTTTGACAGCATCAAGCAATGCTTTTTCCTGTGCTGAGGTTATCTGCCCCATGGTCCATACCTGAACTATAAGATCAAGTTCTTTCAAATTCATGTTTACATATGCATCGAGTGTATCGGAAACAGTCACTTTAGCCCCCTCCGATTCCATCCATGGAACAAATATATCCCTGCATTTGTCGGGCTCGTGCCCCATCCATCCTCCCCAAACGAAAAGTACTTTTTTACCCTGAAGGGGTGAAGGTGAACCAGCTTTCTGTTGTACTCCGTAAAATTCCGGTGCTATTGAAACAGCCGCAGCCAGAACGGCACTTCTTTTAATAAAAAGTCGTCTTGTTGTCATATGATTTTACATTTCAGGCTAAGATAACAAATTAATAATATTTTATCCACATATTCTCTTGATAGAACTTAAATCAAAATAATGGGCTATAAATCAGTTAATTATATTTAGAATCATTCCAAATTGAAAATTTTTTGCAACAGCAAACACTTATGAACGTCTTTAGATTGAAAATTGAAAAATTAGATTGAAAATTGAAAAAAATGAAAAGAGTTATTTTATCAGGATTTTTTATTTATCTGTCAGTTAGTTTGTTGATAGGGCAAAATGAAACAGCAGATATTAAGAAGCAATACAATGCAGTTTATATTGCAACTGCTCCGGTAATTGACGGAAAGCTGAACGAAGATGTCTGGGGAATGGGGAGCTGGAATGATGATTTCATTCAATTTGCGCCTTTAAACGGACGCCCTGCCACCCAGAGGACAGAGTTCAAAATACTTTTCGACGATGATAATCTATATATCGGAATAAAAGCATTTGACACCAGTCCCGATAGTATCGTAACCCGTCTGACGCGCAGGGATCAGGTTGATGGAGACCTTGTAGGTGTTATTATTGACAGTTATCATGATCTTCGCACAGGATTTCTTTTCGGAGTAAGCGCGTCGGGTGTAAAGTTTGACCAGATTTTTGCCAATGATGGGCAGAATCAGGATTCATCGTGGGATCCAAACTGGTGGGTTAAGACATCAGTAAATGATGAAGGATGGGTAGCCGAAATGAAAATACCTTTCAGCCAGTTGCGTTTCGAAAAGAATTCAGGTGATGTATGGGGCCTTCAGGTAGCCCGAATATATTACAGAAAGAATGAAACTGATTTCTGGCAACATATTCCTAGAGAAGCACCCGGAATGATACATTTATTGGGAGAGATGACCGGACTTGAAAAAATAAAACCGAGAAAAATCTTTGATGTTACCCCTTATGCAGTTGCCAAAGCAGAGACTTTTAAAGCTGAACCGGAAAATCCCTTTCTGAATAGCGGAAAAAGATTTGGATTTAATGGAGGAATAGATGCCAAAATAGGTGTTACAAACAACCTGACAATGGATCTGACCATTAATCCGGACTTTGGTCAGGTTGAAGCCGACCCCTCTGAGGTTAACCTAACTGCTTATGAAACATTCTTCCGTGAGAAAAGGCCTTTTTTTATAGAAGGAAATAATATTACAAATTTTGGACTGGGACTTGGAGATGGTGATATTGGTAATGATAATCTTTTCTATTCGAGACGTATAGGAAGAAGGCCACAGGGATATCCATCCCTGAATGAAGGGTGGCATGCTGATATCCCAACTGCTACAACAATACTTGGGGCTGCAAAATTAACCGGTAAAACACAAAAGGGTCTTTCTGTAGGATTCATTGAAGCAGTGACAGCTGAAGAAAAGGCAGAAATTGACACTGTGGGTGGAAAGAAATATGAAACTGTAGAACCACTTACAAACTATTTTGTCGGAAGAGTTCAGAAAGATTATAATGAAGGAAACACCATTATAGGAGGTATATTTACAAGTACCAACAGGCGTCTCGACGACAATCTTGCATCTTTTATGCACAGGGAAGCGTATACAGGAGGTGTTGATTTTACCCAGTACTTTAAAAAGAAGAGCTGGATGTTCAATATTAATACTGCATTCAGTTACGTGGCAGGCACCAAAGAGGCTATTGAACTCACACAAAGGTCATCTGCAAGATATTATCAGAGACCCGACAATGATTATGTGAACTTTGATCCGGACCGAACCTCACTTTTTGGCTCAGGCGGGAGAATGCAGATTGGCAAAATGGATGGACATCTGAATCTGATGGGTGCTGTAATCTGGAAAACGCCAGGCTTTGAAACTAACGACCTGGGGTACATCCGTGAAGCTGACCAGATTCTCTCAGTGCTATGGGCAGGATACAGCCAGTGGGAACCAAAAGGTATCTACAGGAATTACAGATTCGGTGGAGATTTCTATATTGTGAACAATTTTGGTGGCGACTGGCTGTCAAAAGGTTTTGAGTGGTTTGCCAATATGAACTTTAAAAATTATTGGTTTGCATGGACAGGTGGTAACATTAGCACATCACAACTTTCTACAGGTATGCTTCGCGGAGGGCCAATGATAAAACTACCTGGCAACATTAATATGAGACTTGGCTTTTCAACTGACAACAGGAAGAAACTTGTTTTACAGGTATATGCCAACAATTCAACAGGCCTTGAAGGAAATTCATCAAGCTGGTACACTATGGCTGATATATCATTCAAACCCACAAATTACCTCAGGGTCTCTTTCAACCCTTCGTATAATCCTTCATTCACTGAATTGCAATACGTTACGCGAAAATCCTTCGGAAATGAAACAAGATATATTTTTGCAAAGATTAACAGAGAAACGCTAAACGCTTCACTGAGAATAGATTTTAATCTTACACCCGAACTTACGCTTCAGTACTGGGGACAGCCATTTATTGCCACAGGAAAATACTCCGAATTCAAATACATTACCAATCCAATGGCTGATGAATATAAAGACCGTTTCCATGTCTATACACCAGCTCAGATAAGTTTGAATTCGGGCAGTTACGATATTGATGAAAACTCCGATGGAACTACTGATTATTATTTCGGAAAACCCGATTTTAATGTTCAGGAGTTCCTTTCGAACCTTGTTATTAGATGGGAATACAATCCGGGTTCGACAGTTTACCTGGTGTGGAGCCAGACACGAAGTTGTTTCAACGACTCAGGACAGATGGATGTTTTCAATGACCTGGGCGACCTTTTCAATTGCAAAGACAATAAACCTCATAATGTCTTTCTTGTCAAGTTCAGTTACAGATTTGGTTTAAGGTAAAAAAAAATTATGCACATGAGGGCATAATCGGTTGAAGAACAGTCACTTTATTGTGAAGCAAACCAGGTAATCCAGCGAACAATCAGTTAAGGATCTGCACTATTAGGGGCAGGTCCTTTTGATTTTATCTATTTAAAAGTCGAGTCATCTCGTTAAAAATATCCCTGAAACAGTTTGCTGCGGTGTTTTCAGTGGTTTCAGCAGTTTTACCGTAATAGCTGTCGAGAAACTGTTTAACTCCCGACCATACCGTCTGGACCACACCTTTAAAATGTTCTTTCATTTCAGGAGTTGACGAATTTCTGAAAAGAATGATATTATTTATCTGGGCAACCCCTACTTCTGGTTTTCTCCATGGGCATGAAACCACATCAAAACCTTTCATGGCAAAATATACTGCTGTGGGTAAGGGTCTTTCATAATGCCAGTCGCATATTACAACATCTTTCGGAATCATGTCTATTGCTCTGTGGGTATTGTTAAAGCTTGCTTCCCATTCGCCTATTCCTGTTGTTTTGCCGTCAATCAATCTGTCGCCCCATATCCAGAGTTTTCTCCCTTTCTGTGCCAGGTGATTCCGTATCAGAGTTACTTCCCCTGCAAATAATTCTGCTTTATCTCTTCCTCCGCAGCGGGGACACCGGTCTTCCCCGATGTAAAAAACTTCATCCATACCTGCATGAAATGCTCCAGCTTCAAAAACATCACAGATTTCGTCAACAAGTTCGAATACTATCTTATGTACCTCAGGATGAAGGGGACAATAGCTTTTACAGTAAAGTCTGTCGGGGTTTGGCCATGAATATTTTTCGGGCATCTTCACCCATGGGGTTTCATCAAACTGTGGGTAGACCCTTAAAAGGTTCCCGGTACGGTTTGCCCACGACTGGTGGCCCAGAAGATTGATCTGTGGAATAATTGTTATCTTATTGTCTCTGCAAACCTCAACCAGTTTTTTGACATCTCTTTTTGTGAGAGCTATTGAATCTCTGAGTTCGGGATGGCTTTTGTATTCATAATTATAATCAACTCTCAGAATCAGGGTATTGACTTTTCTGGGTACAAGTTCTTCTTTAATAAAAGTTATAAAATCATCAAGTTCTGCTTTCCCTGGTGCTGCAATACAAAAGCCCCTTACAGGTACAAGAGTGTCAAGTGCTTCCTGTGGATATGAATAGATTGCTGGTATGCAGAATGTAAGGAAAATTGCAATGAGTTGCCTAATCGAAGGGAAGTTTTGACAACGATGCCAGGTCATAGTAGAAGTTTTATTGTGATTTTGTTGTGAATTTTTCAACGTTCTGGGAGTAATACTGTGCAGTATTTATGAGTACATAGGCTTTGAAATAATAAAGCGTTGAAGGTTCCAGATCTTTGAATTCAATTGCGAATACACCTGTATCAGGTACACTTTTTATGCCGTTCGTGTCGGATGGAGAAAAGAGTGGACTCTTTGACAGCTCTATGCCGTATTCTATGATTTTAGCATTCCCAAGATAAGTTATCCTCCCTCTGAGAATTGCAGAGGTTGCTGTAATCTCGTCAGGATTAGCCTTAAGAGTTGTAAGTTTTGGCATAATTGTTTGTTCGTCGGAGCACGAATTCACTGTGAATATAACAGCTGCAACCAGAACAATTACAGGTATTAAACTGTTATTTTTAGATTGTATCAGAAGTTTCCTAACGAAATTGGTAACATAATGTTTCATGGCAATTCTTTTGGCTAATTACAAATATACTTTTTCAGTTTGTTATGTACAAAATCTTAAAATGAAAGGTGCTGCATCAACTAATCAATCGATGGTTAAAACCCTTTATTGTTATATTTGGGTCGTTTGAATTTTCTTTATGGTTATGCGGAGAAGAGTAAAAGTGCTGGCAGAGAGAATAATTAAAAATGCCTTCAGGGAATCTGAATTGGGTAGAATGTTATACATAATCCTTCCCTTCAAATTTTATGCACTTTCATTCTGGGTTCCTCCCCTGATAGGTATAATTGTAGTAAGCACTAAAGCGAGAAGATTAAGTGATAAGGCACTTACCGGCCTGATTGCACATGAATTGTGCCACCAGGAAAGATACCGGAAAATGGGTGTTTTAAGGTATTATTGTTTTGTGCTGAAATATACATTTTCTCAGAAGGCAAGGATTGAAGAGGAACATGAGGTTGACAGAATGACTGTTAGAAAGGGATTTGCTGCAGAGTTGCACGAGCTTACTCTTATAACACATGCCAGCAAAAGCCATAAAAAGATAATCAGTAATTATCTTACTCCTGATGAAATCGTCCAGTATGCACAGAAAGAGGGATTATGGAACAGTAACGGTAATGAAACAGCAGAAAGCAAAAACCAGGATAGTTATTAAATAAAAATAATTTTTATATACTTTTACTTTTCAGGTATTATTAAGGATTTAACATTTAATGTCCAAAAAATATTTTTTCAGTGCTCTCTCAGTCCCCGTTTATGGACTGTTATATCTTTTCACAATAGTGATGATATTGATGGGTCTTCCCTTTATGTTTGCCAGGAAGGAGTTCATTGTAAGGGCTATGATGAGGTTTTGGGCCAAAGGCGTTTTCATATTGATGGGTAGAAGAATAAGTGTTATCCGGGAAGAAAATCAGGCTTATAGGCGGCATTATATTCTTGTGTCCAACCATTCGAGTCTTTTTGATATTATAGCCATAATATCGTTGTTTCCGGATCTGGTATGGTTTGGTCATGAACGGCTGATGAAAATACCTCTATTCAGAAGGGTGTTGATTCTCACCGGTTATGTTCCGATGAGGAAAGCCACATACCGGAATACAAGGGAAATGATGGAACTTTTGAAGAAGAGGGCAGAAAGTCACAACATAGCGATTTTTCCTAAAGGCACAAGGACCCTTAATGGTAAGATGAATGATTTTTACAGGGGCTTTGTCATTCTTCTCCGTTCCACTGAAACGGATGTTCTTCCCGTTACTCTAAAGGGATTTTACAGGCTGAAGCCAAAAAACAGAACTTATATAGATTTCAGCTCACCTTTGAGTATAACCATACACAGACTTATACCACGGGAAGAACTTATAAAACTTAGCGATAGTGAAATAATACTGGTTGTCAGGTCAGTAATTGAAAAATCATTGACCGAAGATAACGGGGTTTATAATGGAATAGGGGTATTTATAAAAAATAAATCAGCAGTTTATAATGGATAAAGAAAAGTGGGTATTTATAATTAATCCGGTGGCGGGCAAAGGTTTTGCTGCCAGTATGAATGAAACAATTGGAAAAGAGGCTTTGAAGAGAGGTATATATCCGGAATTTGTATTTACTCAGAGAAAAGGGCATGCCACACTTCTTTCGGAAAGATTCGTTTCGGAAGGTTATAAATATATAATAGGTGTTGGAGGTGACGGAACATTCAATGAAGTGGCAACGCCTCTGGTTGGTAATAATAGCGTAGTAACAGGTCTGGTTGCTGCAGGAACCGGAAATGATTTCATTCAGATATTAGGTTTCCCCGACAGGTTTGGTGACAGCGAGTGGGATGCCCTTTTCAGTGCACATACTGTAGCCATGGATGCTGGTAAATGTAATAACCGACTTTTTTTTAATGGAATGGGTCTTGGGTTTGATGCGAAGGTGGCTTCGGAAAACTATACACCTGAAGGAGAAGTTAAGCCAGGCAGTAAAAAGAAATATATCTGGCATATCTTGAAGACGATATTGTTTTATAAAGAGCGCAGGATGATAGTTTATAATGATGGAGACAGGTCTGAAACAGATTGTTTCATCAATACGGTTTCAAACGGACGGAGGTATGCGGGTGGATTTTATCTTACTCCTGAAGCTATAGCAAATGACGGTTTACTGGATATCTGCAGTGTTAAAAAAATCGGACTCTATCAGCGTCTGAGAATTCTTACAATGGTTCCCTCAGGCAGGCACATTCACGACAGAAGAGTTCATTACTACAGAACAACAGGTCTTTTGATTGAGTTCAGTGAAAGGGTGCCTTACCACTTAGACGGGGAACTCTATTTTGATAAAAAATTCGAGGTTACAGTAATTCCTCAGGCACTCAACGTAATTTATAACCCTGCAGGGAGACATTATTTTAATATTCCCTGAAATTGTACAGTTCAATCTATATTATTGATTATTTAAAAGCTTAATTTTGTGAATACAAACTAAAACTTAGAACCATGGAAAAGAGATTTATTTTCAGGACTTTGTTAACATTATTCGTAATATTTTTATCAATTCCTCTTTTTTCACAGAAGGTAAATACGCTTACTGCAAAGGAAAAGAAGGAGGGATGGGTCCTACTCTTCAACGGCAAGGATTTTACAGGCTGGAGGCAGTATAATGGCACCGGTATGCCGGCAAACTGGACCATCGAAGACAATGCTATGAAGGTTTTTACTGCTGAAGGAAAGAAACCTGGTCAGGGTGCCGGAGGTGATATTATTTATGCAGCGAAGAAATTCAGGAATTTTGAATTGTCACTCGACTGGAAAACTGAAAAAATGGGTAATTCGGGTATTTTTTATTATGTGAGGGAAGTGCCAGGACAGGCAATATATTCGGCTGCTCTAGAGGTACAGATCCTGGATAATGACAATGCAACTGACAACAAAATTGCAAGCCATCTGGCAGGTTCACTGTACGACATGCTCCCTGCCGATCCAAAGACATGCAAACCGGCCGGAGAATGGAATAATATTGTTATCAGGGTTAAAGACGGTAAGGTAACGCATGTCCAGAACGGTGTCAAGGTTGTTGAGTATGAACTGTGGACCCCAAAATGGGATGAAATGGTGCAGAACAGCAAGTTCAAAAACTTCCCGGGATTTCTCGAAGGTATTTCAAAAGAAGGGTATATCGGCCTTCAGGATCATGGATATACAATCTGGTTCAGGAATATTAAGATTAGAGAACTCTGAGATTGTAAGAATTAGGAATAGTTAGTTATTTAATTATCAATCCCCGGATAAGCCCCGGGGATTTTTTCATAATATTTCACGGCAACATATTGTCAGATTAAGTCATTTTTGATTATTTCGATTACTGAATATCGCCGGTAAAGATCTGAAGCAAGTCTGAAAATTATTTACATTTGCTGGTGAAATGATTACTGAAAACGTATTATTTGCGCTTGGTTTAACTCTTTTTGCAGGACTTGCAACAACAGCAGGCAGTTTGATGGCATTCTTTTCAAGGAAATTCAAGCCTTCATTTTTATGTGCATCACTGGGTTTTTCTGCCGGGGTAATGATATACGTAGCTTTTGTGGAAATTTTTGTGAAAGCAAATGAGTCACTTGGTAATCTACACGGTGAAAAGACAGGCTATTGGTTTACTGTTCTTGCTTTTTTTGCAGGCATTGCATTGATAGCTGTTGTTGACCGACTCGTTCCGTCATTTGAGAATCCTCATGAGATGAAAGATGTAGCTGGAAGTGGTTCTACAAAAGTGGACAACTCAGCCCGGCTTAACCGGCTTGGACTCTTTTCTGCTCTTGCAATAGGAATTCACAACTTCCCTGAAGGTATGGCTACGTTTATGGGAGCACTTCACGATTCTGCAATAGGGATTAGTATTGCAGCTGCTGTTGCAATTCATAATATTCCAGAGGGAATAGCTGTTTCTGTGCCCGTATACTATTCGACCGGAAGCAGGAAGAAAGCTTTCTGGCTCTCTTTTCTTTCAGGTTTTGCCGAACCGGTAGGGGCTCTTGCCGGATACTTTATACTTAGACTATTCTTTGATCCGGCCGGCTCAGTCTTCGGAGTTGTTTTTTCAGCTGTTGCAGGTATAATGGTTTATATATCTCTCGATGAACTGCTTCCTGCAGCTGAAGAGTACGGTAGGCACCATGTAGCAATAGGAGGAGTAATGGCTGGAATGCTGGTAATGGCTTTGAGTCTTTTACTTCTTAAATAGCGATTAATATTTTTGACGATTTTGCTGAGGTCGGTGGCGGATTACCTGAGGGTGATCCGGTTTGGGGTGACTAATCAGCAAAATCCCATGCCGCTTTCAGCGGTCAGGTCTTTTTTCCTTACACTCCTCCGCTTCGCAAGCGAGCTTC